>JAUXRW010000001.1 GCA_030681555.1 Acidimicrobiales bacterium | reverse complement strand
GTGGTTCTCCACGGCCCTGCCGTGGAGAACCACGACCGGTTCGGCGTCAGCGCCTCGCCAGCAGGTCGCGGATCTGGATGAGGAGCTCTGCCTCGGTGGGAGGCACGTCCGCTTCGGGCTCCCCCCCGGGCCTGCGGCGCTCGGCCATCAGGTTCATCGGCTTGACGATCAAGAAGAACACCACCGCAGCGACGGACAGGAAGCGGATCAGCGCGTCGATGACCAGGCCGTACCTGAAGGTGCTGCCGTTGATCGTGAAGATCATCTCGGTGAAGTCGCGGGAGACGATCATCCCGATCAGGGGTGTGATCAGCCCGGTGCTGATCGCGGTGACGATGGCGGTGAAGGCGGCACCGATGACGACCGCCACCGCCAGGTCCACGACGTTGCCTCGGAACAGGAACTTCTTGAACTCGTCGAGCACGGGTTCTCCTTGGGGATGAGCGTCGGCGCCCGCGAGGCCAGGCCCGCCTGCGGCCGGTACCGTAAACCCCGCAGGACGAGGAGGCCCCGCACGTGCGCATCGCCATCACCGGATCGAGTGGCCTCATCGGCACCGCGCTACGGGCGAGCCTCGCGGCCGGGGGCCACGAGGCCGTGCCCATCGTCCGGGGAGCCCCGCGGCCGGGCGCCGTCAGCTGGGATCCCGACGCGGGCCGCCTCGACGGCCACGACCTCGAGGGGCTCGACGGCGTCGTCCACCTCGCCGGTGAGAGCATCGGCGCGAAGCGCTGGTCGCCCGCCCAGAAGGCCAAGGTGCTGGAGAGCCGCACCAAGGGCACGCAGCTGCTGTGCGCGGCGCTGGGTTCGCTCGACCAGAAGCCGCCGGTGCTCGTGTCGGGATCGGCCATCGGCTTCTACGGCGACCGCGGCGACGAGCCGCTCACCGAGGAGAGTGCTCCGGGCAGCGGGTTCCTCGCCGAGCTCTGCCTCGCCTGGGAGGCCGCTGCCGCGCCGGCGGAGGCCGCGGGCATACGGGTCGCGAAGGTCCGCACGGGCATCGTGCTCACACCGGAAGGCGGCGCGCTCGGGAAGATGCTGCCGTTGTTCAAGCTCGGCGTCGGTGGCCGCCTCGGCTCGGGCAGGCAGTGGATGAGCTGGATCAGCCTCGTCGACGAGGTGGGGGCGATCCGCTTCCTGCTCGAGCACGACGTCGCGGGGCCGGTGAACCTCACCGCGCCGGCCCCGGTCACCAACGCCGCGTTCACGAAGGCGCTCGGCAAGGCGGTGCACCGACCGACGCTGCTCCCCGTGCCGTCCTTCGGACCGAGGCTGCTGCTCGGCCGCGAACTGGCCGAGGAGGTCGTCCTGGCCGGCCAGCGCGTCCTGCCGGAGGTGCTGCTCGCCGCCGGCTTCGAGTTCCGCCACCGCGACGTCCACTCGGCCCTCCAGGCCGTCTTCACCAAGGAGCCCGTCCATGCCTGACCGCACCTCCCGCACCCGCTTCGTCCCCGCCCCGCCGGAGGCGATCTTCGACCTGCTGGCCGACCCCGACAAGCACGCGCTGATCGACGGGTCGGGCACCGTCCGGGCCAAGCGGTCCGGCCCGGACCGGCTGCACCTCGGCGCCACGTTCGGCGTCGACATGCACCACGGCCTGCCCTATCGGATGACCAACCACGTCGAGGAGTTCGAGGAGGGGCGCCGCATCGCGTGGCGCCACTTCGGCCGGCACCGCTGGCGCTACGAGCTCGAGCCCGTCGAGGGAGGCACGCAGGTGACCGAGACGTTCGACACCTCGCACACTCCGGCGCCCCTCCGACCGATCGCGAAGCTGATGGGTCGGAAGAACGGCGAGTCGATCGACGCGACGCTCGACCGCCTGGTGCAGCACTTCTCCTCATAGGCCGCCGGGGAGGCGACCCGCTTCAGCCGTCGATCACTTCGGCGGCATGCGCACGCCGCCATCCACGCGGATGGTCTCGGCGTTCATGTAGCTGTTCGACAGCAGCTCGATCGCCATCGACGCGAACTCGTCGGCGGTGCCCAGGCGGTCCGGGAACAGGACATCGCGCTTCAGCTTGTCCTTGAAGGCCTCGGAGCCCTCGCCTTTCCCATAGATCGGCGTGTCGATGAGGCCGGGCGCGATGCAGTTGACGCGCACGCCGATCGCCGAGAGATCGCGGGCCACGGGGAGCGTCATGCCGACCACCCCGCCCTTCGACGCCGAGTACGACGCCTGGCCGATCTGCCCGTCGAACGCCGCCACCGACGCCACGGTGACGACGGCGCCCCGCTCGTTGTGAGCCAGCGGATCGGTCTGGCTCATGGCGGTCGCGGCGAGCCGGATGCAGTTGAACGTGCCCACGAGGTTCACCTCGAGGACCTTCTTGAAGATGTCGAGGTCGTGGGCCGAGTCGTACTGCCCGTCCCGCCCCACCGTGCGGGTGGCCCAGCCGATGCCGGCCGCGGTGACGAGCGCCCGCAGCGGTCCGAGCTCCTTGGCCGCCTCGACCGCAGCGATGACCTGCTCCGGGTTGGCCACGTCGGCCTGCGCGAACACGCCGCCGGTGTCCTTCGCCACGGCCTCCCCCTTCTCGGGGTTCATGTCGACCACCACGACCTTGGCGCCCCGAGAGGCGAGCAGGCGGACGGTGGCCTCGCCGAGGCCGGACGCGCCGCCGGTGACGATCGCTGAGATGCCGTTCAGATCCATGGCCGCCGACTCTATTGACTGCCCGGTCAAGTGAGCGAACTACGGGTGGACGAGGAGCACCTGGTCGTGCCCGAGGTGGTCCTCCAGCGACCGCACCGAGCGGCCGACGGCATCGTCGTCGTGGTCCCACACCACGACTGCGGCATCGACCTGCTCGGCCAGCCACGCGTCGCGGCGCCCGACGGCCGCCCCGGCGAGCTGCTTGGTCGCCGGCGAGCGGGGCTCGAGCGTCACCACGGCCGTCGCGGCCGCGCACAGTTCGGCGAAGCGCTGGCGCGCCGCCGCCGGCCAGGGGGCGTCGGGGTCGGGAAACGGCAGCACGGCGACGAACGGCAGCCCACGATCGATCGCCGCCTCCGCTCCCAGCTGCTCGGCGCCGAGGCGCAGGCCCGTGACGACGGTGAGGGGGCCGTCGACCTCCACCATCGCGGCCAGCGTCTCCCCCACCTTCGCCCGCACCGCCGTCGCGGTGACCGTGTCGCCGTAGCCCCCGAGGCGCTCCGGGCGGTGCCCGGACACCAGCACCAGGCGGCCGGCGGGCAGGCGCCGGTCCCGACCACTGCGGGCGGGCCGCGGGTCGTCCGGCGGTCCCAGGTCGTCCGGCTCACCGACCCCTTCGCGTCCCACCTGCTGGACGGCCGCCTCGACGGCGAGGCGATCGACGAGGTCGTTCATGGGGTCGCCGGAGTGGCCCTTCACCCAGGAGAACGTGACGTCGCCGCGGGCCTGCACGAGGTCGACGAAGGGCTCCCACAGGTCGCGGTTCGCGACCGGCTCCTTCTTCGAGTTCTTCCAGCCGCGCCGCTGCCACCCCTCCCACCAGCGGTCGCGGAAGCAGTGGACGACGTACGTCGAGTCCGACACGACCTGCACCCGGCCCTCCAGGGCGCGCACCGCCTCGTAGGCAGCTGTGATTTCCATGCGCTGGTTCGTCGTGTGGGCTGCCGCCCCCGACGTGTAGCGGCCGTTGGGCACTGCCCACGCCCAGCCCCCCGGCCCCGGGTTCCCCGAGCAGGCGCCGTCGGTGTAGACGAGTGTCGGTGAGTCGCGGGGGGAGGGCATGTGACGAATCGTGTCGCATCCGGGCGCTCAACGGCGACAATGGCAGAGATGATCATCGACGGCTTCGTCCACCAGCTCCCCGACATCGACCCCGGGGAGACGCAGGAGTGGCTCGACTCGCTCGATGCGGTGGTGGGAGCGCAGGGCAAGCCTCGGGCCCGCTTCCTGATGTCGAAGCTGCTCGAGCGGGCGCGCGAGCTGCAGGTGGGTGCGCCGGCCACCGTCTCCACGCCCTACGTGAACACCATCCCTCCGGAGGAGGAGCCGTTCTTCCCGGGCGACGAGGATCTCGAGCGGCGCATCCGAGCTTTCATCCGCTGGAACGCAGCGGTCATGGTCGTGAAGGCGAACAAGGCGGCCGACGGCATCGGCGGCCACCTCGCCACGTTCGCCTCGTCGGCTGCCCTCTACGAGGTCGGCTTCAACCACTTTTTCCGCGGCAAGGACCACGGCCAGGCTGGCGACCACGTGTACTTCCAGGGCCACGCTGCGCCCGGCATCTACGCCCGGGCCTTTCTCGAGGGTCGGCTGACGACCGACCAGCTCGACCACTTCCGCCGCGAGGTCGGCGGCGGCGGCCTGTCGTCGTACCCGCACCCCCGCCTGATGCCGGACTTCTGGGAGTACCCGACCGTCTCGATGGGCCTCGGGCCGCTGTGCTCGATCTACCAGGCCCGGTTCAACAAGTACCTCCACAATCGCCGCATCGAGGACACCTCCACGTCCCGGGTGTGGGCCTTCCTCGGCGACGGCGAGTGCGACGAGCCGGAGACGCTCGGCTCAATCTCCCTGGCCGCCCGGGAGGGCCTCGACAACCTCGTGTGGGTCGTGAACTGCAACCTGCAGCGGCTCGACGGTCCGGTCCGAGGCAACGGCAAGATCATCCAGGAGCTCGAGGCCGTGTTCCGCGGTGCCGGGTGGAACGTCATCAAGGTCGTGTGGGGCGGCAAGTGGGACGAGCTGCTGGCGCGCGACGTCGACGGCGTGCTGCTCAACCGCATGAACGACACCGTCGACGGAGAGTTCCAGCGCTACGCGGTCGAGTCCGGCGCCTACGCCCGCGAGCACTTCTTCGGCCCTGATCCGCGGCTGCAGAAGATGGTCGCCCATCTGTCCGACGACGACATCCGGAACCTCCCGCGCGGCGGGCATGACTACCGGAAGCTGTATGCGGCCTACAAGGCGGCGACCGAGCAGGAGGGGGCGCCCACGGTCATCCTCGCCAAGACCGTGAAGGGCTGGACCCTCGGTCCGGACGTCGAGGGCCGCAACGCGACCCACCAGATCAAGAAGATGACGACGGACCAACTCCGCACGCTGCGCACGCGCCTCCACCTCGAAGAGGAGGTGCCCGAGGAGGCGCTGGCGGACGGCAAGGAGCCGCCGTACATCGCGCTCCCCGACGACGCCGAAGCCAAGCGGTACCTGCTGCAACGTCGCTCGGCCCTCGACGGGTCGTTGCCGAGTCGCACGATGCCGATCCGTCGTCCGCTGACCCTCCCCGACGACAAGGCCTTCGCCGAGGTGCTGGGCGGGTCGGGCAAGCAGGCGGCGTCGACCACGACGGCGTTCACCCGCCTGCTCCGCAACCTGTGCCGTGATGACACCTTCGGCCCACGAGCGGTGCCGATCGTCCCCGACGAAGCCCGCACGTTCGGCATGGACGCGCTGTTCAAGGAGTTTGCGATCTACGCCTCCCAGGGGCAGCGCTACGAGCCGGTCGACCATGACCTCCTGCTCTCGTACAAGGAGTCGCAGTCGGGCCAGATCCTGGAGGAGGGCATCACCGAGGCCGGCTCGATGGCCAGCTTCATCGCCGCCGGCACCAGCTACGCCACCCACGGCGTACCGATGGTGCCGTTCTTCACCTTCTACTCGATGTTCGGCTTCCAGCGGGTCGGCGACCTCATCTGGCAGGCCACCGACGCGCGGGCGCGCGGGTTCCTCCTGGGGGCCACCGCCGGCCGTACCACGCTGCTCGGTGAGGGCCTCCAGCACCAGGACGGCCACAGCCTGCTCCTGGCGTCGGTGAACCCGGCCGTCGAGGCCTACGACCCTGCCTTCGCCTACGAGGTCGCCACGATCGTGCGCGACGGGCTGCACAGGATGTGGGGCGAGGGCGGCGGGGAGGACGTCGTCTACTACTTGGCCCTCTACAACGAGAACCAGCCGATGCCGGCCATGCCCGAGGGGGCCACCGAGGGCGTCATCGAGGGGCTCTACCGGTGGGCCCCCGCCCCGGACGGCGCGCCCCACCCGGCGACGATCCTGTTCTCGGGCACGGCGAACCTGGCTGCGCGCGAAGCCCAGGCCGAGCTGGCCGAGCACTACGGCGTGGGCGCCGATCTCTTCTCGGCCACCAGCTACAAGCGCCTGCGCGAGCATGCGCTCTCCACCGAGCGCTGGAACCGGCTGCACCCCGACCACGCCCCGCGCACCCCCCGGGTCACCGAGCTCCTCGAGGGCGAGGGCCCGATCGTGGCCGTGACGGACTTCATGAAGGCGGTTCCCGACCAGGTGGGCCGCTGGATGCCCGCTGATCGACGGTTCACCCCCCTGGGCACGGACGGCTTCGGGCGGAGCGACACCCGGGAAGCGCTCCGGCGCCACTTCGAGACCGATGCGCCCCACGTCGTCGTGGCCGTCCTCGCCGCCCTCGCCGCCGACGGCACGATCAAGGCCTCCGTCGTCACCGACGCCATCGCCCGCTACGGCCTCGACTCCGAAGCTGCGGACCCGCGGATCGCCTAGGCCCCCGCCCTAGGCTCCGGCCCATGGCCGCCGCCAAACCGGCGCTGCCGGTCACCGGCGATCCGGAGGCCGATCGGCTCCTGGTGGAGGACCCCCTGGCCCAGCCCGTCGGCGTTGATCGGCGCGCGCTGATCCCGCTTCGGGATTCCTACCGTGGTAGGATTTCGATATGGCTGTGACGAAGTGGTCGGTGAGCGTCGAGGAGACCCTCGCATCGCGGGTTGAGTCGCGGGTGGGTGATCGGGGCCTGAGCGGTTTCGTTGCCCGAGCAGTCGAGCACGAGTTGGAGCGGGATCTCCTCGATGAGTACTTGGTGGAGCTCGATGCCGCGTTCGGATCCGTGCCCGATGGGATGGTCGAGGACTACGACGAGCAGTGGCCGTCCTAGTCCTCGATAGCGAAGCTCTCTCCGCTCTCGCCCGACCCGACAACGACCCGCTGCGTCACCAACGGGTCAGAGCTGCGATGCGCAGCGCACACCAGCGAAACTTCCCCGTTCGAGTGCCCTCGGCCGTGCTCGTCGAGTTGTACCGAGGACGGGGCACGGATGAGGCCATCGACGCGGTCTTGGCACGAGGGTTCGCCCAGGTCGTGACCACAGGAGCCCGCATCGCTCGTGTCGCCGGGCACCTTCTTGCCTCCGCGGGCTGCGGCAGCGAGATGGCCA
Source organism: Acidimicrobiales bacterium (assembly GCA_030681555.1). Lineage (GTDB taxonomy): Bacteria > Actinomycetota > Acidimicrobiia > Acidimicrobiales > VFJN01 > VFJN01. The sequence continues at coordinate 18,186 of JAUXRW010000001.1, read as the reverse complement.
TCGACGGACTCGTGGTCGCGACCGCTATCCGACTCGGTGGTGGCATCGTCGCCACCCACGATCCAAACGACCTCGCGCTCCTCGCTGCCGGTCACCCCAACGTCGCCATCGCGGCAATCTGAGGTGTCGGGGCCGCTCGCTGACTCCATAGGCATGCTGGCGCGGAGATGACCCTCTCCTGCTGCTGGATCGGCGCCGTAGGATCGCCCGCCATGAAGGGCACACTGGCCGTGACCGGGGACAATGCCGCCGACGAGCTGCTCAACACCGACCCGCTTGCGCTCGTTCTTGGCATGCTGCTCGACCAGCAGGTGCCCATGGAGTGGGCCTTCTCGTCGCCGCTGCGGCTGCAGGAGCGCCTGGGCGGCAGGCTCGACGCGGCCCACATCGCGCACCGCCCGCTCGAGGAGCTGGAGGCCATCTTCAAGGGCCCGCCCGCCCTGCACCGCTACCCCGGCTCGATGGCCAAGCGCACGCAGCAGCTGTGCCAGCACCTCCTCGACGGGTACGGCGGCGACGCCGCTGCGGTCTGGGTGGGTGCGGCCACCGGCGACGAGCTGTTCGCTCGCCTGCGGGCGCTCCCCGGGTTCGGCGGGGAGAAGGCCAAGATCTTCCTTGCGCTGCTGGCCAAGCGGTTCGACATCGCGCCACCCGGGTGGGAGCAGCCGGCCGCCCCGTTCTCCGACACCACCATGCGCTCGGTCGCCGACGTGAGCTCTCCCGAGGCCCTCCAGCGGGTGCGGGAGTTCAAGAAGCTGAGGAAGGCCGAGAACAAGACGAAGGCGGACTGACCCGTGCAGCCGACGCCGCCGTTCTTCGTCTACGACGGCGCGTGTGGCTTCTGCGGCCGATGGGTGCGGTGGCTCCGGCAGCGGATCCCGCTCGACGCCGACTTCATCCCGTTCCAGGAGATCGACGACCTCGGCGCGTTCGGGCTCGGCGCGGCCGACGTGACGACCGCGTCGTACTGGATCGACGAGCACGGCCGCCCGCACCGCGGGCACCACTCCTTCTCCGGTGTGCTCCGCCGGGGCCGCGGTCCGTGGAGGATCGTTGCGGTGCTGCTCGAGCTGCCCGTCGTCGGCACGCTGGCGGGCTGGGCCTGCACCTACATCGCCCGCAACCGTCACCGCCTCCCCGCCCCGGGCTGAGGGCCGTGGGCAAGGCCCGCTACCGTTCCGGCGTGCGGTGGGAGCGCTTCGAGCGATCGCCCTGGGGCCGGTCGCTGATCAGCGCCCTGATCGTGCTGCTCCTCATCGCGGAGATCGGTACGAACCTGCCGCCGTCGGCCTTCGAGCGCACCGTCGGCGAGTCCGCCGACCAGCTCGTCCGGGTGTTCGCCTCCGAGCAGACGTGGGGCGTCTTCGCCCCGGACCCCCGCAGCACCAGCCTCGATCTCGAGGCGAGGGTGACCTTCATGGACGGGTCGGCCACCACGTGGGACCTGCCCACCGGCCCGTCCATCGGCGCCAACCTCCGGTACTACCGGTGGCGCAAGTGGCTGGAGCGAGTCCGGTCCGACGACTACCGGGGCCAGTGGAGGCCGACCGCTCGCTGGATCGCCTCGTTGTACGACGACCGCGACTCCCCGGTCGCCCAGGTGGAGCTGATCCGCCACTTCCGCGACAACGTGGTGCGCGGCGAGCAGCCCCCCTACGACCAGTTCACCTTCTACACGTACGAGCCGGTGGACGAGCGGTGACCCAGGCCAGGGACGCTGCCACCTCGGCCTGGGACCGGTTCCTGTTCGAGCCGCGGAGCACATCTCCGGCCGCCCTCCTCCGGATCGGTTGGGGGATCCTCGCCACGCTGTGGGCGCTGACGTTGCTACCCGACGTCGACCCCCTCCTGGAGGGCGGCGCGCTCGGCTACGAGCGCCCGCTCCCCACCGGTTCGTGGAACCTGCTGGAGCTCACGTCCTGGGACGGCGCCCCGCTGGCGATGTGTCTGCTTCTCGTGCTCGTCGGCATCACCACCACGGTCGGGTACCAGACGAGACTGAGCACCGCCGTCGCCGTCGTCTGCATGGTGTGCCTCCAACGCCAGAACACCACGATCATCAACTCCGGTGACCTGATGCTGCGCCAGGTGGGCATCGCGCTCGCGCTCACACCGGCCGGCCTCCTGCTGTCGGTCGACGAGATCCGCCAGCGGCGCCGGGGACGCGCCGCTGACAGGGGTGCGGCCGATCGAGATGGCGCCGCCGACAGCGCCGAGGCGGACCGGGGTCCCCTGCGAGCGCCATGGGCGCTGCGACTGCTGCAGCTCGAGCTGGCGGTCGGCTACTTCCTGTCGTGCTGGGCCAAGCTGCGAGGCAGCACGTGGCACGAGGGCACCGCGCTCGGCCTCGCCCTGCGGATCGAGGACCTCCAACGGTTCGCCGCACCCGAGTGGCTCTACGACCAGGAGATCCTCCTGAACCTCCTCACGTGGGGCACGCTCCTCTTCGAGGGAGCGTTCCTGTTCGCGGTGTGGAGTCGCCGGCTCCGACCGTGGGTGCTGTGGATCGGGGTCGCCTTCCACGTCGGCATCGACCTGCTGTTCGACGTCGGCTTCTTCAGCCTCACGATGCTGGTGGCGTACCTCGCGTTCCTCCCGCCGGAGACGGCCGACGACGTCGTCGCGTGGCTCCGCCGACGCCTCGGGCCCGGGCCGACGGCCGACCCGGTCACGGTGGCGGGCCGGGCTGCCGACAAGGCGCAGGATCCGCGAGCGGCCGACGAGCTACCGGCGCAGGTTCCGCTGGCGGTCGAGCCACCCCAGTAGCACGGCGATGGCACGCGGGTCGTGCCGCAGCCGGTGCCCGGCGCCGTTCACGAGCCGCAGCTCGGCCCGCCCGTGGGCGTCGACGATCACGCGGGCATCGAAGGCCGGCACGAGGTCGTCCTCGCTGCCGTGCACGACGAGCAGCGCGCGCGGCGCCAGGCGGGGTGCGGCCGCCACGGCCCGCAGCTCCTTGAGCTCACGGCTCCAGGTGTCGAAGCTCCCCGGGAACCCGGGGTCGGGGATCATCCCGACCTCGCGGGCGTGCTCGAGAAGGCGCCGCGGGTGCGATGCCCAGTCGTCGAAGTCCGCCGGTGCGCCGAGCGCAGCGACACCGCGCACCGACGCCCGCTCCGCGCCTGCGCAGATCGCCAGCGCGCCTCCGGTTCCGAAGCCCGCCAGCCAGACCCCGCTGACCGGCTCGGTGGCTTGGAGGTGGTCGACCGCCGACAGCAGGTCGGTCAGCCAGTTCCGCAGCGAGAAGCTGCCCTCCGACCCACCGCAGCCGCGGAACCCGAGGGCCAGTGCGGCCCACCCCATCTCGCCGGCGATCCGGTCGGCCAGCTCGGGGAGCGCGGCCGCCGCCATGGCTGCGGTCTGCACGTCGCTCGGGTAGCCGTGGGCCAGCACCACGGCGGGCACGCTCGTGACGTCGGCCCGCATGGGGGGCCGGGCCAGGTGCGCCGCGAGGAGGTTCCCGTCCGAACCGAACCGGTGGTCCAAGTCGGCGGTGGCCTAGGCGTCTGCGGGGGCGGGGTGGCCGGGCGCCAGGCGGTAGCCGCGGTTCCGCGCCTCCGCCAGCGTGTCGGGGCCGAAGCAGAGGTAGGTCTGGGCTTCCATGAGCTCGTCGATCACCTCGGGCCGGTCGAAGGTGTCGAGGTCGTAGACGTGCTGCGTGCGCTTGTCCCCGACCCAACGGTGGTGCTCGAAGCGGAGGGGCCGTTCCATGGGGCGAAATCTATCGCCGGACGCGGAACGGGGACCGCATCGGGCGGGCCGACGCGATCCCCGGTTCCGTTCTCGTGCTGTGCTTCACCGGAGGTGGGCCGCCCGAGGGGCGAACGGGTGGGACCACGTTCCCGAACCACCATCCGGCGGTGACTGGCTGGAATTGCCAGACGGTCCAGCAAGCCGCGCTAGCGGCCAGCCACCTCCAGGGTCCCATGACAACAGTCGTTCATCTCTTGGACCACCTCCCTTCTCTGGTGGCACCACTAAACCACGCGTTCGCGCGCTTGTGGCGACGCGTTTCGAGTCAGGCGCGAGGCCCGAGCGCGCCGATGTGATCGAGGTACCCCAGGAGCGCGCGGATGACCTCGAAGGCATCCTCGTCCGCAACGTCGAGGCCGGCCCGGTCGATGGCGGCCAGGACCACGGCCACGGCGTCGTCGTCCGCCACGACGATCTCGGGACGGTCGAGCCCGGCGGGGACGTCTTCGCCCGGCAGGGCCGTCAGCCCCTTGCTGCGGAGGTGGCCGAGCGCTGCGATCACCAGCGCACGCACCTCCGGGTAGGTGAGCCGGGCCTGCGCCTGCATCGACAGCTGTTCGCCCACCTCCTCCACGGCTTCGTCCACGTCGAAGATCGCCGCAGGCGTCTGGTGCCCCAGCCGGAACGTCTCCGACCCCACGAACGCCGCGGCGATGGCGAACACCACCGCGGCGCCCCCCAGCAAGAAGACCCAGGTCACTCCCGAGACGCTAGGCGCGGGCGCGAGGATTCAGCAGCACCGCCCCCTTCCGCGAACCCGCGATGATCCGTGCACAGTTCTGTACACCCGGCGTCGCCAGTACGAGACGGGCGTGGTGGCCCGGGGGGAGTAGTGATGAGCGCGCCCGCACGGGCGCCCCGTTGAGCCTGAGCGAGGCGGCCGCAGGCCGCCGACGCTCAGATCCCGATGCGCTGGGCGAGCAGCTCGCGGTGGTAGGTGGGGTCGCCGAACAGGAGCTCGGACGACTTGGCCCGCTTGAAGTACAGGTGCGCGGGGTGCTCCCAGGTGAAGCCGATGCCGCCGTGGATCTGGATGTTCTCGGCGGCGGCGTGGAAGTACGCCTCGGAGCAGTAGGCCTTGGCCAGGCTGGCCACGGACGGGAGCTCGTCGTTGAGCTCAGCCGCGCACCAGGCGGCGTAGTAGGCGGCGGACTTCGCCGACTCGACCTCGAGCAGCATGTCGGCGCACTTGTGCTTGATGGCCTGGAACGAGCCGATGGGGCGGCCGAACTGCACGCGGTCCTTGGCGTACTGGACGGCCGTCTCGAGCACCTTCTGGGCGCCGCCGACCTGCTCGGCGGCCAGCGCCACCGCGGCAAGGTCGAGCACCCGCTCGAGGGTGGTCCAGCCGGCGCCGTCGGTGCCGATGAGGGTGGCCGGCGTGTTCTCGAGCTCGATCTTGGCCTGCTTTCGGGTCTGGTCCATCGTGGCCAGGTTCGTGCGGGTCACCCCGGCGGCGGTCGGGTCGACCGAGAAGATCGAGATGCCGGCGTCGGTCTTGGCGGCGACGAGCAGCAGGGTGGCGATGGCGCCGTCGAGGACGAACATCTTGGTGCCGCTGATCTTGTAGCCGTCGCCGTCCTTGGTGGCGGTGGCCTCGATGCCCGAGGCGTCCCACTTGCCGTTGGGCTCGGTGAAGGCGAGCGTGGCGATCGTCTCGCCGGTGGCGATGCTCGGGAGGTGCTCCTTCTTGGCGGCGTCGTCGCCGGCGTGGAGCAGGGCGCTCGTGGCGAGCACGGCGCTGGAGAAGTACGGCGCGGCGAGCAGGGCCCGGCCCATCTCCTCGAGCACGACTGTGAGCTCGACGAACGTGAAGCCCTGCCCGCCGAACTCCTCCGGGATGATGAGGCTCTGGAGGCCGAGCTCGTTGGCCATCTGGCCCCAGACCTTCGGGTCGTAGCCCTCGTCGGTGTCCATCAGCCGACGCACCTCGGCCTCGGGCGACTTGCTCTCGAGGAACTGGCGGGTGATGCGGCGGAGCTCTTCCTGCTCCTCGGAGAAGGCGAAGTTCATGGGTTCCTCACGTCTGGTCGGGTCGATGTGGCAGGGCGCTGTCTACCGCAGCAGCGGCCCGTCCGCCATCGACAATGTGTACACCGGTGTACCCTGACGAGGTGGAGCAGATCGGCGTGCGGCAGCTGCGAGCCAACCTCGCAGCGGCGGTGCGCCAGGCCGGCACGGGGCAGCGGGTGGTCATCACCATCGACGGCCGCCCGGTGGCCCAGCTCGGGCCGCTGGAACCGACGGGGGCGCCGTCCCTGCAGGAGCTCGCTGCCGCCGGCCTCCTCGAGCCGCCCCGGAGCGGGCGCGCCGACCCGCCGAAGGCGCTGGATGCGGCTGTCGACGTCCGCCTCGACCGGATCCTCGACGAGGTGCGCGGCGGGTGACGCTCTACGTCGACACGTCGGCACTCGTGCGCCGCTACCTGCACGACCGCCACCGTCCGCTCGTCCTCGCCGCCATGGCCGGCGAGCCGGCCTGGGCCGCGTCGAGCCTCGTGCGCACCGAGGCCCAGGTCACGCTCCACCGGGCCGCCGTCTCGTCGCGGCAGCAGGCGACGCTATGGCGGGAGCTGCGCGAAGAGTGGGACGCCTTCTGGGTGGTGCCCCTCGACGAGCGCTGCATGGCGCGCGCCGTCGAGCTCGGCGCCACGTTCGGCGTGCGCATCGTCGACGCCGTCCACCTGGCGGCCGCCGACCGCCTCCCCGGCCCGGTCCGCTTCCTCACCTTCGACCGCCGCCAGATCCCCGCCGCCGACGCCCTCGGCTTCGAGGTGATCAGCCCGGTATGAACCCCGTTCTGTGAACCGGATCGGCCAACAGCTACCGGATTCGGTTCACAGGTGGGGGTCAGGTGACGGTGTCGGCGCTGGCCAGCCAGCGGTCGCCCAGCGTGCGGGTGTGGTTCTTGACGGCCCGGGCGGTGATCCAGACGAGCATCGCCAGCCAGACGGTGGCGATCCCGAGCGACGGCCACACCATGACGGCGACGAACCCGGGAAGGCTGACGAGGAAGGCGAGAGTGGTCGACCAGCGGAGGTCTCCGAAGTCGTTCGCCCCCATCAGCACCCCGTCGAGCACGAACGTGAACGCGGCCGGCACCTGCATCGCAGCCAGCAGGACGAGGGCGACGGTCGCGGCGTGGCGCACCGAGGTGTCGTCGGTGAAGGCCAGCGGGAGCACCGGCGAGAGGGCCAGCGTCGCCACCGTGAGCAGGATCCCGGCGCGCCACGCCCAGCGGTAGAGGTGCGCCACCACGTCCCGGGCCTCCTCGGGCCGCCCTGCGCCGAGGGCGTGCCCGATCAGCGACTGCCCGGACACCTTGAACATGTCGACGCCGATGGCGAAGAACAGGAACAGCTGTGCGGCGATCTGGTGCGCGGCCAGCTCGCTCGTGCCCACCTGGCTGGCCGCCGCCGTGGCGACGGCGAGCGTGGCCAGCAGGAACCCTGTCCGCTGGACCAACTGACCACCGACCTTCAGGACCGCCCACATCACAGCCGGCACGACGTGCAACCGGCGGAGCCCGTCGGCCCGCAGGCTGGGCACGACGATCGCGAGCATGGCGGCCGCGCACAGCACCTGGGCGACGACGGTGCCCCACGCGCTGCAGGCGATGCCCCAGTCGAACCCGTAGACGAGCAGGAGCTCGACGAGCAGGTTCACCAGCGTCGACAGCGCGAGGACGATGAACGGCCGCTTCGTGTCGGGGATCCCGTACAGGTAGCCGATCGATGCCACCGTGAGGAGCTGGAAGGGCACGCCGACGATGCTGATGCGGAGGTAGGTGACGCCCTGGTCGATGACCGCCGCCTCGTCGCCGATCAGGTTCACCAGCGGCCGGGCGGCCAGCCCGATGACCACCGCCACCGCCAGGCCGATCCCGAGGGCCAGCCACAGGGCCTGGAGCGCGTCTGCGGCCGCGCCGGCGACATCGCCCCGCCCCCGACGCACGGCGACCCGGACCGTGGTGCCGTACGACAGGAAGTTGAACACCCAGACGAGCGTGTTGAGCACCGTCGAGGCCAGCGCCAGGCCGCCGAGCGGCACCGTGCCGAGCCGCCCGACGACGGCCGTGTCGGTGAGCACGTAGATGGGCTCCACGAGCAGCGAGCCGAGCGCGGGGACGGCGATGAGCAGGATCCGCCGGTCGAGCGCATCGAGCCGCCACAGGCTCGGCCTCCCTACGTCCTCCGCTCCGTCCACGGGCATACGCTCGTCAGCATGGCCGACACGCTCATCTGGGAGGCGACCGGAATCGAGATCCACGAGGTGGTCGTGGGTCCGGTCGACAACAACGTCTACGTGCTCCGGTGCACCGACACCGGCGACGCCGTCCTGCTCGATGCGGCAAACGAGCATGAGCGCCTGCTCGAGCTTTGCCAGGTTCTCGGTGTCCGGCGGGTGCTCGAGACCCACGGGCACTGGGACCATATCCAGGCCGTAACCGAGCTGCGCGACGCCGGCTACTCCGTGGGCGTCACCTCCGCTGATGCCGGGATGCTGCCCTCCTACGACGAGGTGCTGCAGGACGACGAGGTCGTCGAGGTCGGCCGGCTCAAGCTGCGCACGATCGCCACCCCCGGCCACACCCCGGGATCGATGTGCTTCCGGGTCGAGGGGCACCCGGTGCTGTTCAGAGGCGACACCCTCTTCCCGGGTGGTCCTGGCAACACGGGCTTCGAGGGCGGCCACTTCCCGACGATCATCGAGTCGATCGACCGCCGGCTGTTCACGCTGCCTCCGGACACGCTGGTGCTGCCCGGACACGGCGCCAACACGACGATCGGCGCCGAACGACCGCAGCTCCAGGAGTGGATCGACCGGGGCTGGTGACCGCAGTGGTCGACGCACTCCCCTACGACCAGCGGCCCGACGACGACACCCCGGTCCACACCGGGGAGCTCCCGCCGACGCCGATCCGCGGCCGCGCCATCCCCGCCACCGCCTGGGTGGAGGCGCCGGACGACCTCCTCGATCTCGGCGCCGACCTCCCGGGCGCTCCGGTCGCCTCGTACAAGCGGCGGATCGGGCCCTGGCTCCTCTGGCGGGCCGGTCCCGCCACCAAGGCGGCGGCCCGCTACTGGGCGGCCCGCGCCGACCAACTGTCCGATGCGTGGACCTTCACGCTGAGTCCCGATGGCCGGGGCCAGGGGGTGGGGCCGTCAGGCGTCGTGCACGACCGGTTCCGGGCCTGGAAGGAAGATCTGCGGGACAGCGCCTGAAGACCCGTCATCCGCCAGGAGGTCAGGCTTCGTAGAACCGGCATGAACCTTGGTGGACCCGAGATGCTCATCGTCCTGGCCGTCGTGCTCCTCATGTTCGGGGCCAAGAAGGTGCCCGAGCTGGCACGCTCACTGGGCAAGGCCCAGAAGGAGTTCAAGGAGGGCGTGCGCGACGGCGATGCCGTCCCCGCCGAAAAGGCCTGACAACCTTTTCCACTATCTCCATAGTGCTAATACACTGGGGACCATGCCCCCCGGCGTCTCCCCTTCGGACGCGGTAGCACCTCTCTTCGTCGTCGACGGCCTCCGGGTCCGGCCGGCCGGTGTACCCAGCGCCCCCGACATCCTCAACGGGGTCGACCTCATGGTCGGCGCCGGTGAGGTCCACGCCCTCATGGGCCCGAATGGGTCGGGCAAGTCCACGCTCGCCTCCACCCTCCTGGCCTCCCCGGAGTACGAGGTGACGGGCGGCCGGATCCTCTTCAAGGGCGACGACATCACCGACTGGGACACCGAGATCCGTGGCAAGGCGGGCATGTTCCTGGCCTTCCAGTACCCCCAGCAGGTGCAGGGCGTCTCGGTCATCAACTTCCTCCGCCAGGCGCTCTCCGCCCGCAAGGGGATCGACCTGTCGGTGCTCGAGCTCCGCCTCTCGATCATGGAGTGGATGGAGCGCCTCGACATGGACCCGTCGTTCGCCGACCGGTTCCTCAACGAGGGCTTCTCCGGCGGCGAGAAGAAGCGCAACGAGATCCTCCAGATGGCCATCCTCGAGCCCGAGATCGCCATCCTCGACGAGACCGACTCCGGCCTCGACATCGACGCGCTGAAGATCGTCGCCCAAGGCGTGCAGGAGGTGCGCCGGGACAGGCCCGAGCTCGGTATCCTCGCCATCACCCACTACCAGCGACTGCTCGACCACCTCGCGCCGGACGTCATCCACATCCTCATCGACGGCAAGATCGTCGACAGCGGCGGGCCCGAGCTGGCCGAGACGCTCGAGCGTGAGGGCTACGAGGCATGGCGATGAGCGTGGGCGACCCCCTCGAGGTCGCGGCGATCAAGAAGGACTTCCCGATCCTGGAGCGGGAGGTGCACGGCGGCCGCCTCGTGTACCTCGACTCCGCCAACACCTCGCAGAAGCCGCAGGCCGTCCTCGACGCGATGGATCGCTACTACACGCAGTCCAACGCCAACGTGCACCGCGGCACCTACCTGATCGCCGAGGAGGCCACCGCCGGGCTCGAGGGCGCCCGCGCCAAGGTCGCCCGCTTCATCGGCGCCAAGCGCAACCGAGAGGTGATCTTCACCAAGAACGCCACCGAGGCGCTCAACCTCGTGGCCAAGGCGTGGGGGCGGGCCCACCTCCAAGCCGGTGATGCCGTCGTGCTCACCGAGCTGGAGCATCACGCCAACATCGTGCCGTGGCACCAGCTGGCCGAGGAGGTCGGCATCGAGCTGCGCTGGATCCCGCTGGGCGGCGACGGCCACCTCGACCTCACCCATCTCGATCGCCTCGTCGACGGGGCCAAGGTCGTCTCCTTCACGGCGATGTCCAACGTCCTCGGCACGATGCTGCCCGTGGAGCGGCTCACTGCAGCCGCCCACGACGCCGGAGCCATCGCCGTCGTGGACGCCAGCCAGCACGTCCCCCACGTCAGCACCGACGTGTCTGCGTGGGGCGCCGACTTCGTCGCCTTCACCGGCCACAAGATGTGCGGTCCCACCGGCATCGGCGTGCTCTGGGGCACCGAGGCCATCCTCGACGACACGCCGCCCTTCATCACCGGCGGCGAGATGATCCTGAACGTCACCAAGGAGGGCTTCACGGCCAACGAGCTGCCGTGGAAGTTCGAGGCCGGCACCCCGCCGATCGCCGAGGCCGTCGGTCTCGGCGCGGCCGTCGACTACCTCAGCGGCCTCGGGATGGAGGCGGTGCGGGAGCACGAGGTCTCCCTCACCGGCTACGCCCTGCGCTCCCTCACGGAGCGGTTCGGCGAGCAGATCCAGATCCACGGGCCCTCCGAGCCGGCCGAACGGGGCGGTGTGATGTCGTTCACCTACGCCGACCTCCACCCGCACGACCTCACCCAGGTGTTCGACCAGCACGGCGTGTGCGTCCGTGCCGGTCACCACTGCGCCAAGGTCCTGATGCGCCAGCTGGGGGTCGCCGCCACGGCTCGCGCCTCGCTCTACGTGTACAACGACGAAGCGGACGTCGACGCGATGGCCGATGCCATCACGGACGCGGCCACCTTCTTCGGCGTCTGACCGAAGCACCACCCCCGATAGGATCGCGAACCGCATGCCCGGCCTCGAAGACCTCTACCGAGAGATCATCCTCGACCACTACCGCTCGCCGCGGAACCGTGGTGAGCTGCCGGCACCTCCCGCCACTCGGGTCGAGGGCTTCAACCCGCTCTGCGGCGACGAGATCGTGGTGTTCGTCGAGGTCGCCGACGGGGCCGTCTCCGACATCCGCATCGGCGGCCAGGGCTGCTCGATCAGCCAGTCGTCCGCGTCGATGATGTCGGCGGCCGTGAAGGGCCGCACGCTCGACGAGGTCCAGGCGCTCACCCGCTCGTTCAAGGCCATGATGTCGATCCACGAGCAGTCCCTCGACGGCGAGGGCGAGGTCGTCATCGAGGCCGATCCCGACGTGAAGCTGGGCGATCTCGAGGCGCTCCGGGGCGTCGTGAAGTTCCCGGTGCGCATCAAGTGCGCCACCCTCTCCTGGAACACGCTGCTCCAGGCCATCGAGGAGTCTGCGGCATCCCGCTAGTCGCTCCCCTCGCTCCCCGCCCCCAGAGCGTCACGGGCGAGTAGCGCCGGCGGCCGCGCGGTCGACCGCGGCGGCCAGCGAGAAGCACCGCTCGGTGAGGCCACCGGCTCCGTGGTTGACGATGTCGACCACGACCTCGTTCCAGGAGTTCGACCAGTCGGGGTGGTGATCGAGCTTCTCGGCGGCGAGGGCGATGCGCGTCATGCAAGCGAACGCCTCGCCGAAGCCGGGGAAGGCCAGCTCGCGGTGGAGCTTTCCGTCGACCAGCGACCACTCGGGGTGCTCGCCGAGCCGGGCCGTCACCTCGTCGTCGCTCAGGACCTCGTCGCGCGCCATGCCAGTAGGTTCGCGCGATGCGCATCGGACTGACCGGAGGAGCGGGCACCGTCGACCGGATGGTCGAGCAGGCCGAGCGGGCCGAGGCCGACGGGTTCAGCAGCCTCTGGTACGCCAGCGCCGTCGCCGGCGACCCGCTCATCGCCATGGCGCTGGCCGGGCGGGCGACCAGCTCGATCGAGCTCGGCACGTCGGTGCTGCAGACCTACACCTGCCATCCGGTGCTGCAGGCGAACCGGGCGCTGGCCACCGCGTCGGCGATGGGGCGCGCCGGGTTCACGCTGGGGATCGGGCCCTCGCACAAGCCGGCGATCGAGGACTCCTACGGCCTGTCCTATGACCACGCCGGCCGGCACAGCGAGGAGTACCTCCGGGTGCTCAACCCGCTGCTGCGCGGCGAGGCCGTAGCCTTCGAGGGCGACGACCTGCGCGTGCACGCGAGCCCGTCGGCCCGTCCTCCCGACCACGAGATCCCCGTGCTCCTCGCCGCGCTCGCTCCCCGGATGCTGCGGGTGGCGGGCGAGATGACGGCCGGCACCATCGTCTGGATGGGCAACGCGCAGGCCATCGAGACGCACGTCGCGCCCCGCATAACCACGGCCGCTACCGGCGCCGGTCGGCCGGCGCCCCGGATCGTCGCAGGCCTCCCCGTCGCGGTGCACGACGACGTCGCCGCCGCCCGAGCGCGGGCCGCGGAGGTGTTCGCCGGCTACGGGGGGCTGGCGAACTACCGGCGGCTGCTCGACATCGGTGGCGCGTCGGGGCCGGCGGAGGCCGCCATCGTCGGCGACGAGGCGTCGGTGGCAGCGCAGATCGAGGCGCTGTTCGACGCGGGGGCCACCGACGTCTGGGCCGCCCCGTTCCCCGTAGGCGACGACGCCAAGGGCTCGCGAGCCCGCACCCGCGCGCTCCTCCAGGAGCTGGCCCGGGCCTGACCGGCGGCGGGTCAGGCCAGCGGGTCGGCGAACGGGTCGGCCAGCGGACCTCCGTCCGCCCGACCGGCCGCGTCTGCGCGTGCCGGCTCATCCACGCCGAAGGCGGCATAACCGGTGGTCTCGAGCTCGAGGGCGAGATCGGGCCCGCCGCTGCGCTGGATGGCGCCCCGGGCCAGCACGTGGACGTGGTCGGCCCGCAGCTCGTGGAGCAGCCGGTTGTAGTGGGTGATTGCGAGCACGCCGAGACCCGTCTCCTCGGTGGCTGCCTCGATGCGGCGAGCACAGGCCCGTAGCGCGTCGACGTCGAGGCCCGAGTCGATCTCGTCGAGGATGGCGATAGCCGGCTGCAGCACGCCGAGCTGCAGCGTCTCGTTGCGCTTCTTCTCGCCACCGGACAGGTCCACGTTGAGGGGCCGGCTCAGGAATCGGTCGTCGAAGCCAATGCGGCCGGCCTCCACCGAGATGCGCTCTCGCATGCCGGCGACGTCGCGATCGGCCGCCGCGAAGGCGGCCTCGAGCATGTCGACCAGCGGCACGCCCGGCACCTCGGTGGGGTACTGCATCGCGAGGAACAGGCCGGCGTGGGCCCGCTCGTAGGGAGCCATGGCCAGGACGTCGGCGCCATCGAGGGTGACGGACCCGCCGAGGACCTCGTAGCCCGGCCGGCCCATGATCACGTGGGACAGCGTCGACTTCCCGGAGCCGTTCGGCCCCATGATGACGTGGACCTCGCCGCTGGCGACGGTCAGGTCGATCCCCTTCAGGATCTCCTTGCCGCCCACGCCGGCCCGCAGGCCGCGGATCTCGAGCACGTGGTCAGGCATCGAGGACGACCTCGATCTCGCCCTCGACGACCCGCACCTCGTACACCGGCACCGGCCGGGTGGCCGGCAGCGACGTGGGTTCGCCGTCGAGCAGGGAGAAGGCGCTGCCGTGCTTCCAGCACTCGAGCTGGCGGTCGTCGCAGAGCACATCTCCGTCGGCCAGGGAGATGTCCTGGTGGCTGCAGCGGTCGCCGATGGCGTAGACGTCGTCGTCGATCCGCACGAGTGCGATGCGGTGCTCCCCGACCAGCACCTGCCTGGCGGTGCCGGGCGCGAGGTCGTCGAGGCGGCCGAGCCGCTCCACCTTCGTCATGCCAGCACCGCCCGGAGCTTGGACGACACGGCGGCGTCGAGGGATGCTCGCAGGTCCGCCACGGGGAGCTGTTCCAGCACCTCGGCGAAGAACCCGGCGACGATGAGGCGCTCGGCCACCACGGTCGGGATCCCCCGGCTCTCGAGATAGAAGCGCTGCTCCTCGTCGATGGGACCGACGGCCGAGGCGTGGCTGCAGTGCACGTCGTTGTTCTCGATCATGAGGTTCGGGATCGACTCGGCCCAGGCATCGTCGGACAGCTTGATGTTGCGGTTCGTCTGGAAGGCGTTCGTCCCCCGCGCTTCCTTCCCCACCCGGATCAGGCCGGTGTAGACCGAGCGCGAGCGGTCGCTCACCGCCCCCTTGAACAGCAGGTTGCTGGTCGTGTCGGGCGCAACGTGATCCTGGAAGGTGCGGTAGTCGAGCATCTGGTCCCCGTCGCCGAAGTAGGCGGCCACGAGGTCGCCGGTGGCGCCGCGCCCGAGGAGCCGGCAGTCGGTGCGCGTGCGGGTGTAGTCGCCGCCGAACCCTGCCAGGCCTGCGGTCACCGTGGCCTGCTCGGCGACGCTGAGCTCGAGGGTGCCGACCGACCAGCTCGCGGGGTCGAGCAGCTGGGCGCCGACGTACCCGACGCGGGCGGCTGGGCCCACCGTGATCTCCGTGGCCGGGAGGAGGATGCCGTCGCCGCCGCCCTCGAACACCTCGACGATGCGCACCTCGCTGTCGGCCCCGGCTCGCACGAGCAGGCGCGCTGCGGTGGCCTGCCCAGCGCCGGCGCCCTGATGGCGCACGACGATCGGATCCGGCACGGTCACGCCGACGGGGACGTCCACGACCACCGGGTCGACGGCAAGGGCGTGGTGCAGCCAGACGAGCGCGTCCCCCACCTCGGGCAGCTCCCCCAGGGCCTCCGCGTCCAACCCGTCCGCCCGACGGATCGTGGCCCGCCCGAGGTCGCCGTGCTCGACCGTGGCGGTTGCAGCTGTGGGCGCCAGGCGGTCGAGGTCCAGCTCGCTGATGCGGCTGTACCGCCAGACGTCCTCCTCCGTGCTCGGCAGCGAGGACGAGGCGAAGCGCTCGGCCGCGTCGGAGCGACGGTCGACCAGCCACTGTGGGCCCGCCAGGCGGGCGATGGCATCGACGGAGAACGCGCTCAGGGGGACCTCTCGGACTTCGCGAAACGAGGGCCTGTCCGGCCCCCGGTGTTGCTCGCAGCCTATCGGTGGCCTTCGCGCATCCCCAAGGTCGGCGGAGCCCCGATCTCGCCCGTTTGCAGGATCCGGGCGAGGAACGGCCAACCTTTCCGTGTGGATCGCCGAACGTTCGTGAAAGGTGCCGCGCTGGGGGTAGGGGCGGCCGCCGTGGGGGCATCGAAGGCCAACGCCAACCTCGTCAACCTGGTGCTGCCGTCGCTCGGGCTCGAAAGCCGGCGGGCCCGCACGCCCGTCCAGCACCTCGTCGTCGTGATGATGGAGAACCGCTCCACCGACCACTACCTCGGGTGGTACGGCACGGAGAACCTCCACTTCGACGGGCGTCAGGACGCCAGCTATCGAGACCTCCGCGAGGGTGCGGACGGCCCGCTGCTCGCGACAGAGGACTGGGGTGCGGCCGGGCGCCACAACTACCACGGCCGCGGCTTCGCCGACCCCGACCACGGCTGGAACAACGGCCGGCTCGTGCGCAACGGCGGTGCCCTCGACGGCTGGCTCCACCCGGCGACGGGGAACGACGAGTTCACCCTCAGCACCTACGAGCCCGACGACATCCCGGTATGGGCGCAGCTCACCCGAGGCTGGCAGACCTACGACCGCTGGCACTGCTCCCTCCTCGGCCCCACCCAGCCGAACCGCTACTACCTGTACTCGTGCCAGTCGGGCGGGATCAAGAACAACTCGCTCCCCCCGGAGCACCACGAGACGCACCCGGAGTGGGCCCTCGGGTGGGACTGGCAAACCCTCTGGGGTCTGTGCGAGCGGCACGGCGTGACGTCCCGCTACTACTTCTCGAACCTTCCCGAGACCGCGTTCTGGGGCACCCGCCACGTGCACCAGACGAGCCACGTCGCCGAGTACTTCGCCGCCTGCGCGACCGGCACGCTGCCGCAGGTCTCCATCATCGACCCGTGGTTCACGGGGCCGAGCGGGCTCGCCAACGACGACCACCCCCATGCCGACATCCGCCTCGGGCAGGCCTTCCTTTCCGACATCGTCGAGGCTTTCACCTCGTCCAAGCACTACACCGAGGGTGCGCTCGTCGTCACCTACGACGAGTCCGGTGGCTTCTGGGACCACGTCGACCCGCCGCGCGTCGGTGACGACCGGGGGACGCCGAGCGATCCGGGCGGGCTCGACGACTTCTCGCAGGTCGGCTTCCGGGTGCCCTCGACGATCGTCTCGCCGTGGACGAAGGGCGACCGGGTCGACCACACGACGTACGAGCACGCCTCGATCGGCCGCTTCGTGGCCGAGAACTGGGGGCTCCCGTACCTCACGCAACGGCAACGGAGCACGAACAGCATCGAGGGGGCGTTCCGGCGGTTCCGCCGCTTTGACGCCGATCCCGACTTCACGCGGTACGGGCTCGACCTGCTCCTGCGCCTGGAGCTGCTCCTCGAGGCCAACCTCGACCACCTGGCCGCCGGTGGGGAGCCGCCGGTCCTGCCGATCTCGCTCCCGGTGGCCGTCCCGGCCATCCCCCCGAGCGACCTGCACCGCCTCGCGGAGACGGGCTGGTTCGACGGGCTCGGCTTCGACCTCGACCAGCGCTTCGAGGACGGCTTCCTCCGCCCGAGCGACATCAGAGCGGTACTCCGCGCCGTGCCGGCGCTCGCCGGCTAGCCCTTGCGACGGAAAAGACGCTTGAGCCTGCCTGCGGTCTTGCCCTGCTCGCGCTGGACATCCGCGACAACCTGGGCGCCGATCGAGTTGATGTAGTCCTCGGCCTCGTCGAGCACGGCGGCGACGGAGCCGTCGTCACGGTCGAGAGCGTCGAGCGGCTCGTCGGGGGTCGGCGGGGTGACCAGCGAGCCGTGGCTCCAGTTCACGTCGGCTAGGCGCCGGGTGTACTTGGGGCAGTCGGCCGGGCACCGCCACGGCGCCTCGGGCGCGAGGTCGAGGTCGCACTTCCGAACGGTCTCGCCGTTCCGGTAGGTCCGGCTCTCGAAGTACTTGCAGTCCTGGCGCATCGGCACCACCCCAGTCTGCCGCCTGCAGACCCGACCGGGCAGCGCGAGGCGAGGCCGGGTGCAGGAGGGGCGGAGCCCATCGCCCGCCGAGGGCGTGGCTCCGCCATCCCCGAGGCCGAAGGTCACTGCGCCGAAGGCGCGCCGCTCAGCTCGCCCGAGCTCGCCGAAGACGAGCGAGGGCGATCACCCCACCGACCCCTCCATCTGGAGCTCGATGAGGCGGCTCCACTCCACTGCGTACTCCATGGGCAGCGTGCGGGTGACGGGCTCGATGAAGCCGTTGACGATCATGCCCATGGCCTGCTCGTTCGAGAGGCCACGGCTCATCAGGTAGAAGAGCTGCTCATCGGCGACCTTGGAGACGGTGGCCTCGTGACCGATGACGGCGTCGCGGGAGCCGACCTCCATCGTGGGGAAGGTGTCGCTGATCGAATCCTCGTCGAGGATCAGGGCGTCGCACTGCACGTGGCTCTTGCAGCCCGGGGCGTTGTCCTCGACCCGGACGAGGCCGCGGTAGCTGGTGCGGCCGCCGTCCTTCGAGATGGACTTCGACACGATTTTCGAGGTGGTCTCCGGCGCGGCGTGGACCATCTTGGCGCCCGCGTCCTGGTGCTGGCCGGCGCCGGCGTAGGCGACGGAGAGCACCTCGCCGGAGGCCTTCGGTCCGACCATGTAGACGGCCGGGTACTTCATCGTCAGGCGGCTGCCGAGGTTGCCGTCGATCCACTCCATGAGCGAATCTTCGTACGCCATCGCTCGCTTGGTGACGAGGTTGTAGATGTTGTTCGCCCAGTTTTGGATCGTCGTGTAACGGCAACGGCCATGCTTCTTG
>JAUXRW010000147.1 GCA_030681555.1 Acidimicrobiales bacterium | reverse complement strand
CGTCGTAGCCCATCTGCTCGTCGATCGGCCGCCAGAGCTCGAACTCCTCGGTGACGACGTCCTTCCCGAGCTTGTAGCCGACGCCCTGGGTGTCACGCGGGAACACGACCTCGACGGGGTTGGCTCGGGCCTGCGGCTTGGTGGACATGCCGGACACGATCGTGATCGGGAACTCCAGCCCCTTGGCGGCGTGGATCGTCATGATGCGGACGGCGTCGTCGTCCGTCTCGGGCAGCACCGACTCCGTGACGCGCGCGCCCTCCATCGTCTGCTGGTCGACCCAGTGGAGGTAGGCGCGGAGGCTCCCGCCGGTGGCCTCGCTCCACGCCCGGGCCTGGTCGATCACGAACCGGAGGCGCCGCCAGACGTCGCGCGGCCGCCCCTCCGCGAAGCCGAGCTCCAGGGCGCGGCAGCGGCGGGCGATGCGGTCGAGGAGCTCGGCGGGGGAGCTCCAGTGACGGGCCTCGTGCAGCGAACGGAGGAACGTGAGGCCAGCGGCCACCTGCCCGTCGACCGGGTGAGGGGCGTCGGGCCCGTTGTACGACCAAGACCGCTGCTCGAGCACCTTGTGGCGGAACAGGTCGTCGTCGCCGCAGGCGAGGAGCGGGGTGCGCAGCGCGCTGACGATGCGCAGGTGGTCGGTGGGATCGTCGGCGGCCCGGAGGACCATCAGGAGGTCGCGCACCGCCCGGCTGGCGTACACCAGCGAGCTCGACTCGGCCCGGAACGGGATGAGGGCGGCCTCGAGAGCGGCCTCGAGGAACGGCAGCGACGTGCGGGCAGGCACGAGGATGGTGATGTCCCCGAGCCGCGGATCGCGCCAGCAGTCGCCGTCGCGCACCTGCCAGCGGTCGCGCAGGGCCACCGTGACGGTGTGCGCCACGTCGGCCGCCTCGGCGCTCCGCAGCACGTCGGCCCTCGCCCCCGTCGCCTGGGGCTTTGTGCCCAACACGGCCAGGGGCGGCCCGCTCGGTGGACCGGCGCGCGCCGCGTCGAGGTGGACGTAGGCCGGTTGGCTCGGCACCGGCACCTCCTGCTCGGGTGCTTCGGCCATCAGCGCGCCGAAGGTGGCGTTGACCCAGCCGATGATGGGCTGGACGGTGCGGAAGTTCGCCGTCAGCTCGACGGCGCCCCCCGCCTCAGGGGTGAAACGATCCTTCGCTGCGAGGAACGTGCTGATGTCAGCGCGCCGGAACCGGTAGATCGACTGTTTCGGGTCGCCCACCACGAAGAGCCGCCCCGGGGCGACCTCGACGTCGGGCCACCCCGTCGCAGCCGCGCCCGCCGGATCGGCAGCCGCGATGCGGACGGCCAGCTCTATCTGGATCGGGTCGGTGTCCTGGAACTCGTCGAGCAGGAGCCGCTGGTAGCGGTCGTGCAGGGCCTGGCGCACCGTCGGGCCCTGCTCGGGATCGGCGAGGACCTTGCGGGCGAGGACGAGGAGGTCGTGGAACTCGAGCTCGCCGGCCCGCCGGCGCTCGTGAGCCGCGGCGATGGTGTGCCGTCGCATGGCCGAGCCGAGATGGCGGGCGCACGCCTGCAGCACGGAGCCGCGCAGCTCGTCCATGGCGCCCGCCACGACCTTGATCTGCTCCTCGACCTCGGGCTTGCAACCCTTCCACGCCTGCGCGCGCCCGAGCCGGCTCGACTTCACCAGGTCGCCGCTGCGGCCCAAGAGCTCGATGAGCTCGATGTCGTCCTCGCCGCAGTCCGCCAGCTCCTCGGCGTAGGCCGCGATGTCGTGGATGCGGGCCAGCAGCCGGTCGGACTGGTCGAAGCAACGATCGGCCAGCCCGACCAGGGCCCGGACCTGGGCGAGGATCTTCGGCAGGTCGGGGGCGACCGCTCGCGGGGGAGCCACCGTCTCGGGCACGCGTTCCTCCACGAGGTCCCACGAGTCGTCGAAGGCCTGCGCCAGTGATCGCAGCCGCTTCGGATCGACGCCCGAGGCGTGCAGCAGGAGGAGCGTGCGCTCGAGGAGGGGATCGTCGAGGAGCTCGTCGAGCACGCGCACCCAGCGGCGATCGAAGGCCACGCCCGACGACACCTCGTCGAGCACCTCCACGCGCGGGGGCAGTTGGGCCTCCACGGGGTGCTCGGTGAGGATGCGCTGGGCGAACGCGTGCAGCGTGCCGATGGCGGCGCCGTCGAGCTGGGCGAGGCCCCGCGCGCAGCGCTCCACCACGTCAGAGTTGCTCGTCGGGTGCGCCGCCCGTTGCTGCAGGTCGCGCCGGATGCGGTCGCGGAGCTCGGCACCGGCCTTCTCGGTGAACGTGATCGCCGCGAGCGATCGGAGCTCGACGGCGCCGGTGGCGACGAGCTCGCCCACTCGACCCACGAGTGCGGTGGTCTTGCCGGACCCGGCGCCGGCCTCCACGAACAGCGTGTGCTCGAGGTCGCGAGCGATGCGGTCACGCGCCGCTTGGTCGGCGGGGACGGGGGTGGGGGTCGCGGTCACGCCGGCGCCGCCTCGCCGTGGTCGAGCAGCGGTTCGGCCAGCTGGGCGTAGGCGAGCATGGCGGGGTCGGCGCGCTTGCGGTCCCAGTGGCCGCGAAGCTCGACGATCCCCAGCCCGTCCGGATCGCAGTCGTGGCACTCGATGCGGAAGGCGTTGGCCGTCGAGGCGGTGGGCGCCGGGTGCGACGGGAACACGCCGCGCTCGATGCCCTCCACGATCACGCCCAGGGTGGCCGCGGTGCGCTCGAGGATGTCGTCGGTGATGTCGTACCCGATCCGGCGCCACTGCCCGTGAGTCGTCACGAACCAGTAGTCCGCCCGCACGAAGGCGTGCGGGTCGCCCTGGTGGAGGCGGCCGGCCAGCCCATAGATGGGTAGCTGCAGCTTGGTGCCGGCGGAGACCGGATCGTCTTCGCTCAGGCGGGTGTACTTCGACGATCCAGTCTTGTAGTCGATGACGTGCACCCGGCCGTCGGTGCCGACGTCGAGGCGGTCGGCGCGCCCGCGCACCCGCAGCACGCGCCCATCGGGGAGCGGCACCGCCACCGGGCCCACCGGTCCGTCGAAGCCGAAGGCCAGCTCGACCGCTGCAGGCGCCGTGCTCGTCCGGCTGCGGTGCTTCGAGTCCTCGAGGAGGAAGCGACCGAGGTCGTCGAGGATGCGACGACGTTCACGCCGCCAGAAGATCGGGCGGCCCGCCAGGCCCAGCGCCTCGTACTGGTCGCAGAGGGCCGAGCCGATCTGCTCGAGGAGCTGCCGGTCGTCAGGGGTCCACGGATGGCCGGCGGACGGTCGCTCGGCGGCGGGACGGGCCAGGACCTGGAGGAGGAACAGCTCGAGGACCGCGTGGACGAGGTTCCCCTTGTCGAGCGGCGTGATCGTGAGCGACTCCTCCGGGTTCTCGACCGGGACAGCCCGCAGGAGGTCTTCGACGAGGTGGCGGTGGGGGCAGGCCGCCCAGCGCTCGAGGCGCGTGGGCGAGGTGACCCGGTCGACCGGCGACGGCACCGGCAGCCCGGCGAGGTTGCCGTCGAACCGGGTGAAGGCGGTGCTCCGGCGGGAGGCGACGACCTCGGCCCCCGCCGCCGTGCGCTCGTCGTCGGTGTGGGCAAGGGAGCCACCACCGGCCAGCAGCGCTCGGAGGCGGTGCTCCTGCTCGGTGGCGGGGACGGTGAGGGCCCGGAGCCCCGCGTCGAAGGACGGGACGTGGTGCACCCACGGCTCGACCGCGCCGTACAGGTGCTCGCCCCACCAGCGGGCTCCTCCGTCGGAGACGTGGGTGGCGATGTCGAGCACCCACCGCGACGGGGTGCGCTCGACGCTGCGCCGCAGGTCGCCGCGCGGCACGCACAGCAGCTGCCTGCGGGCGCCCGCCAGGGTTGCGAGGAGGTGGCGGTGCTGGCGCTCCACCCCGTCGGCGCGCAGCGGCAGCTCGCCCGCCGTGCTGGCCCGTTCCCCGTCGGGGAGCAGTGAGTCGTCCCGGACGCGGGAGGGGAAGGACCCCTCCGCCAGGCCGAGCACCACGACGAGGTCTAGGTCGAGGCCGAGACCCATCTCGACCGAGCCGACCAGCACGCCGTCGCCGAAGCGGCCCACGCGCGCCAGGTCGGCCTCGAGCTCCAGCTCGAACGTCCGCGTGAAGACGGCCAGCGGCACCGGCCCTTCCACGTGATCCAAGGCAGCGAGGCGATCGATGGCCTGCTCCACCCGATCGGCGGCCTTGCGCTCCACCTCGGGCCAGGCATCTCGTCGCTCGTAGGAGCCCAGTAGGTCGAGCAGCCACCGGCGGGTCCACGCCGCATGCTCGCTCCACCGCTTGGGGACCGACGAGGCAGCGGCCAGCTCGTCGATCAGGTGGAGCACGAACCCGCGCAGCTGGAGGGCGCGCTCGGCGCTGGTGCGGGCCCGCCTCGCCGCCCACTCCGGCTCGTCGTCGTCGGTGGCCAGCTGGTGTGCCCGCTCCGCCTGTCGCTGCGCGAGCTGGACGAGGTGGGCGTCCCAGTCGGCTCGGCCGCCGACCACCTTCGCCTCCCGCGACAGCCGCTCCCACGCTGCGGTGGGTGCCCATCGCCCGGCGTGGAAGATGGGGGCCGCGCCCAGCCAGCCGAAGACGTCCTGCCGGCGGAACCCCCCCTCGGGCAGCCGGAGCAGCTCGAGGAGCGTGCGCCCGGCGACCCGCGCTGCCAGGGGGACGACGGCGATTCCGTTGGTGGCGATGCCGGCGGCGTGCAGCTGCTCGTGGGCGAGGCGTGCATAGGGCTCGGGGCTCGCGTGGAGCACCGCGATGCGGTCGAGGCGGGTCCCGGTGCGGACGGCGTCGAGCACCGCGCGAACCCCGGCCCGGACCTCCTCGTCGCCATCGGACGCCGTGAGCACCGTCGTGCGCTCGGTGGACACGACCCGCGCCAGCGGCGGGGCGGGGTGGGGCGAGCCCTCCGCAGCGATGCCGAGGCGGGCGAGGGCGGCATCGACCTCGGCGTCGGCGGCGGGCTCGCCGGTGCGGCCGGCGATCACCGTGGCCGGCAGGTGCTCCGCCAGCGTGACGAGGAGTGCGGCGCTGTGACGGGAGATTCGCTCGGGCAGGTGCACCACCAAGGCCCCGAGCTCCTCGGGCGCCCGGGCGGCGGCCGCCTCCTCTGCGGCGTCGAGCAGGTCCTCCTCGTCCGACCACGTCCCGGCCAGCCGGGCGCGAACGGCCTCGTGGAGGCGAACCACCTCCTTCGCCCGTGCGCTGGTGGCGGCGAGCGCGCGCAGGGCTCCGGGCGAGAGGTCCCGCAGCTCGCGGTACGTCCTCACGAGGGCCGACTCGGTGGCGGGGTGCTCGGCGACCGGCCGGAACAGGCCGGGATCGGCCGCCAGCTCTGCGCGCAGTGCTGCCGCGAGCACCGGCGTGGAGACGGGCCGCTTCCCGGCGGCCGCCAGGATCGGCGCCCCCAGCAGCTCGGCGAGGCGGAAGGTGGTGACGAAGGTGATGGCCGCGATCCCGGCTCCCGAACCGGTGACCGGACCGAGCGCGCCGGAGGCGAGCAGCCGTCGGCTGGCCACGCCCACGTGGTTGGAGGGGACGACCACCGTCACCGGCGCGAGGGGCTCCCCGGCCTTGGCGGCGACGACGGCGTCGCGGAGCGCGACGGCGGCGTCCCGCCCGTGCTCCGCCCACACCACGCGCCAGGCCATGACCGATCAGGCTACGCACGGGATGTGACACGGCGGGGTGACGCCGGACGTCGCTGGGTCAGTCGCAGCCGGGGCCCGTGGGGCGGTCGGGGACCGTCGGATCGACGACCTCGACGTGCACGTGCGGCCAGGCCGGCACGCCCGTGTGGTCCTCCACCTGGGACGGGAACGGAAGCACCCGGGCGTGGGCGGCGAGCGCCGTCACGCCGGCCTCGACGCGCTGCCCCTCGACGAGGGCCAGACCCTCGACGTGCAGGACCTTCACCTCCCAGCCGGGCCGCGCCTCGGGCTCGATGACGGCGTACTGGTCGACGTGGTTGCAGTAGAGCGTGTAGCTGCCGGCCCGGAGCACCGTGCCGGTCACGGGTGCCCGGATCTCGAAGCCGGGCTCGACGACCAGGTCAGCGGCACCTTCGGCGGTGGTGTCGCGGTCGCGGTCGCCCATCGTGAACCACCGGACGGCGGCGGGTGTCGGGACCTGCGCCTGCGCGCCGTCGTGGGACGACTGGTGGAACCCGATGGCCTCCACCCGGTCCGACGGGTGGTGGAGCACCACCGGTCCAACGTTGGCGTAGGGCACCCAGGCCTGGCGCGCGACCACCCGCGCCGGGTGCGGCCCCGTGCTGCTGGTCGAGGGCGCGGGAGGCGGGGGCGCGGCGGTCGTGGGGGGCGGCGGCCGGGGAGGCGTGACGGTCGTGGTCGGCGCCGCCGTCGTGGACGCAGCCGTCGTGGACGTGATCGTGCGCTGGACCGAGCCACCGTCCGGGGCTATGGCCCCCACGTCGCGCCCGCCCCCGCACGCCGCGGCCACGACGAGCACGGCGGCCACGAGGAGGCAGCGCACCCTCGTGCGCACCGGCGTCGCGTCCATCTGCGCCACGGTAGAGCGCGGCGCCCGGTCGTCGGGGGCGGGCACGATCGCCTAGGTGGCGGACTCGTGGATGGCGCCGCCGCGGTTGGCGGCCAGCGGGGTCGCCCCCTCCTGGTGCGGCACCTCGATCTCGATGGTGTCGGTGCCGCGGGTGCGCTCCCACCGCAGGACGTTCACCACCGCGCCGTAGACGATGAGCCGCGCGTAGAGCGCGAGCCACGCCAGCACGGCGAACACCACACCGATCGAGCCGTAGAGCCCGGACGAGGAGGCGACCGCTCGGGGGACGTAGATCGACCCGACGACCTTGAGGATCTCGACGCCGATGCCCACCAGGACCGCACCGGGCAGGTGGGCCTGCCAACCCGCGTGGAC
Organism: Acidimicrobiales bacterium; assembly: GCA_030681555.1. Lineage (GTDB taxonomy): Bacteria > Actinomycetota > Acidimicrobiia > Acidimicrobiales > VFJN01 > VFJN01. Next base: position 10,887 of record JAUXRW010000147.1, on the reverse strand, counting down.
GTTGCCGAGGCCGTGATAGGTCCAGAGGAAGAGGAGAACGTTCAGGCCGACGCCGAGGAGGAGGGCGAGTGGGGTGGCCCAGCCCGGTAGGAACCCGAGCACGCCGCCGAGGCCCGCGCTCGCCACGAACAGCACAACTGCGCCGGCGAGCCAGCGCGCCGCCACGAGCTTGTCCATGAGGCCGCGCCCCGTCTGCTGCCATGCCGCGTTGACGGCGGCCTGGAGCGCGCCGACGACGCCGAGGCCCGACCAGAGCAGGCCGCCCAGCCCCAGCAGGGACGCCGCCTGGCGGCTGTCCTCGGCCGCGCCGATCGCGTCGGTCACGACCTGCGCGCTGCGGCCCTCCAGCCCGAGGTCGGAGATCGTCTGCAGCGCGAACTCGTCGTCACCGGCCGAGACGAAGCCGAGGGTGGCGATGGCCACGAGGAGGAGCGGGAAGAGCGACAGGAAGGAAGCGAGGGCGATCGACGACGACAGCGGACCGCCCCCGATCGCGCCGAAGCGGTCCGTCACCCGGAGGACTGCGTCGAGCCACGGCAACCGCGCACGCCACTTGTTCAGGTCGAGCACAGGCCCCTGTCTACCCACGCCGTCGCCATCCCGCACGGTACTAGGTTCGACGCCGTGCTCCCTCCCGGCGTCGACCCCGACCGCATCCCGGCGCACATCGCGTGCGTGATGGACGGGAACGGGCGGTGGGCCACGGCCCGGGGGCTCAAGCGCACCGACGGCCACGCCGCAGGCGAGACGGCGCTGTTCGACACCGTGGAGGGCGCGCTCGACCTCGGCCTGCGCTGGCTCACCGTCTACGCCTTCTCCACCGAGAACTGGCGCCGCCCCGCCGAAGAGGTCCGCTACCTCATGGGGTTCAACGAGCGGCTCCTGCTCACCCGCAGGGATGAGTTGAACGACAAGGACGTCCGGGTCCGCTTCATCGGGCGGCGCGACTGGCGCGTGCCGAAGCGGGTCCAACGCCACATCGACGCCACCGAGGCGCTCACCGAAGGCAACAAGGGCATGACCCTGACGTTCGCCTTCAACTACGGCGGACGAGCCGAGGTGGTCGACGCCGTGCAGGCGCTGGTGCGGGAGGGCACGGCCGCGGACAAGCTCACCGAGAAGGCCATCCGCTCGCGGCTCTACGCCCCCGACATGCCCGACCCGGACGTCGTCGTCCGCACCTCGGGCGAGCATCGCATCTCCAACTTCCTCCTCTGGGAGATGGCCTACAGCGAGCTGATCTTCACCGAGGTGCTGTGGCCCGACTTCCGTCGCGAGCACCTCTTCGAGGCGGTCCGCGAGTTCCAGCGCCGCGAGCGGCGGTTCGGCGGCGTCGAGGCCTGAGCCGCCCGGTTTCGAGGCGTCGGACCGTCACCGGAGCCTGCGCCGCGCACCGGTACGGTGGGGCGATGGGGCTGTACCGGGACGAGGGGATCGTCCTGCGCACCCACAAGCTGGGCGAATCCGACCGCATCGTGAGCGTGATGACCCGCGGGCGGGGCAAGGTCCGGGCGGTGGCCAAGGGAGTCCGCAAGACCAGGTCGAAATTCGGCGCCCGACTCGAACCGCCCACCCACGTGCAGCTGCAGCTCTACGAGGGGCGTGAGCTCGACATCATCACGCAGGCCGAGACCATCGACCACTTCCGGGCCATCCGCGATGACCTCGACCGCCTCACCCGCGCCGTGTCGATGCTCGAGGCGACCGATCAGCTGGGGCTCGAGGGCGAGCCGAACGCGCCGCTGTACCAGATGCTCGTCGGCGCGCTGCGGGCGCTGGCGGGGCACAGCGGGCCGCTCGTGCTGCCCGCCTTCTTCCTCAAGGCTCTCGCCATCGAGGGCTTCCGGCCGGTGGTCGACCGCTGCGTGGAGTGCGGCGCGTCCGACGGCCTCGTCAGCTTCGACCTCGAGTCGGGGGGCACGCGGTGCGTGGCCGACCGCCGTGGCCCGGCGATCTCGCCGGAGGCGCTCGCGCTGCTCAACGACATCCTGGGCGGCCGCCTCGGGTCGGCCCTCAACGTCGACCCCTCCGGGGTGACGACGGAGGTCGAGCACCTCGCCACCCGGGCCATGGAGCACCACCTCGAGCGCCGGCTGCGGTCGATAGAGGTCCTCCACCGAGGCTGAGCGGAGCCGCTCTAGTCTAGCGAGGGGGCGGCGGGGGTGGCGGAGGGTCGGGGATCGACCGCTCCTCAGGCTCGGGCTCCGGCTCGGCCGTGGCGATCGGCTTCCACACCTTGCCGCCCTCGTCCCACCGCATCCAGGCGGACTCCTCGGGGTCCCACTGGATGTACGTGCCCCGAGCGGCGTCCCACTGCGGTCCGGCCTTGGCCGTCGGGGCCGGTGGCGCCATCGCCGCGGCCTCCGCGGCGGTCCCGCTCACCACGCCCACGCCGATGGGCGATCCGGCCGCTGCGGCCCGGACGACGAACGTCTTCGCGACCATGTCGCCCACCCGCCGGTGTCCGACGGTGGTCAGCGAGGTGATGAAGGCGACGAGGCCGAGGAAGGGCAGGCCATCCACGATCCAGAAGAGCCACCGGACAAGGGCCTTGCCGATCCCGGGCCGTCCGCCGTCCTCCCGGACGGTGCGGATGCCGGTGAGCAGCTTGCCGATCGTCCACCCGGTGAGGCCCTGCAGGATCACGTAGATGGCCAGGGCCAGCCCCACGAGCACCAGGGTGGGGGTGGCGCTGGCCTCGCTGAAGTACGCGGTGTCGTCGACGGCGATGCAGACGCCGTCGAACCGGTCGATGTACTCGTCGCAGAACTCGTCGCCGTCCTGCCCCTCCTCCAGCTCGAGGTACTCGATCTCGGAGCTGGCCACCCCGATCGGCAGGCCGAACACGATGGCGCCGTCGATGAGCGCTGCGACCACCCGGCGCCCGATGACCTTGGTGGGATCCGGGTCGAAGGTGGTCGCCATGCCGTGGTTCTACCACCGAGCCCTCACTCCTTCTCGTGATCGGACCCGGAAGGGCGACCGGTAGCCTTCCCGCTCATGTCCGCCACCGCCGATGCCTCCCTGTTCGACAAGGTCGTCAACCTGGCCAAGCGGCGCGGCTTCGTGTTCCCCTCGGCGGAGATCTACGGCGGCTTCCGGTCCACCTACGACTACGGGCCCCTCGGTGTCCTGATGCTCCGCAACGTGAAGGACGCCTGGTGGCGGGCCATGGTCCAGGAGCGCGACGACGTCGTCGGACTCGACGCCGCCATCCTCAGCCCGCCTGCGGTGTGGGAGGCCTCCGGTCACCTCGCCAACTTCACCGATCCCCTGGTGGACTGCCGCGAGTGCCACGAGCGGTTCCGCCTCGACAAGCTCGACGATCCCGACGTGTGCCCCAGCTGCGGCGCCAAGGGCAGCTTCACCGAGGCCCGGCAGTTCAACCTGATGTTCCGCACCCACGCCGGCCCGGTCGAAGGGGCCGGCCACGAGGTCTACCTCCGCCCCGAGACGGCGCAGGGCATGTTCCTGAACTTCAAGAACGTCCTCGAGACGTCCCGGAAGAAGCCGCCCTTCGGCATCGCGCAGGTCGGCAAGTCGTTCCGCAACGAGATCACACCCGGCAACTTCGTCTTCCGCACCCGCGAGTTCGAGCAGATGGAGATGGAGTTCTTCGTGCCGCCCGGCGAGGCGGACCAGTGGTACGAGTACTGGTGCAGGGAGCGGCACGAGTGGTACCTCCGCTACGGCATCAACCCGGAGCTGCTGCGCCTGCGGCCCCACGACGCCGACGAGCTCTCGCACTACTCCTCCGGCACGTCCGACGTGGAGTTCCTCTTCCCCTGGGGCTGGGACGAGCTGGAGGGCATCGCCAACCGGGGCGACTTCGACCTGACCCAGCACGCCAAGCACTCGGGCGAGCGCCTCGAGTACTTCGACCAGACCTCCGGAGCCCATTACGTGCCCCACGTGATCGAGCCCGCCGCCGGCGCCACCCGCACGATGATGGCCTTCCTCATGGCGGCCTACGCCGAGGACGAGGTGAACGGCGAGGCCCGCACGGTCCTGCGGCTCCACCACCGCCTGGCGCCCTACCAGATCGCCGTCCTGCCGCTCTCGAAGAAGGACACGCTCACCCCCGTCGCTCGGGAGGTGTTCACCCGCCTGACCCCCCACTTCATGTGCGACTACGACGAGACGCAGGCCATCGGGCGCCGCTACCGCCGCCAGGACGAGGTCGGCACGCCGTTCTGCATCACGGTCGACTTCGAGAGCCTGGAGGACCGCGCGGTGACCATTCGAGAGCGCGATTCGATGGCCCAGGAGCGCGTGCAGATCGACGATTTGCTGCCGCTCTTCCGTGAACGGCTTGCCTAACGCTCCGTATCCTGAGGAGTTACTGAGGGTTCGCAACGCGTCTGATGACGATTGTTGTCGGAGCCCGGTTCCTGCCGTAGAGTGCGACACAACGAGGGCTGTTCCCGCCCGCCCAGCCCTCGCCAGCAGCGACCGCCGTTCGTCCCTTTCGTGGATGTGGCGGTCGTTGCGCGTCCGGGCCGACATCGAGCCGTTCCCGTAGGGTCGGCCGCCATGAGCGCCGACCCGCAGGCCCACCAGCGCCGAGGCGCCGATGCCGTCCGCGCCGCCGTGGCCGCCTCCCTGGCCGGCGACCTCACCCGCGCCGCGGCGGTGCTGCGGGTGACGCCGCAGGACGTCGACGACGTGCTCCACGCCCAGTTCGCGGGCGGGGTCGGCGAGGTGCTGACGAAGGGCCTCGGGGCGTCCCCCGGGGCGGCCGTCGGCCAGGTGCACTTCACCGCCGATGCCTGCGTGGCGGCGGTCGACCGGGGCGAGCTCGTCGTGCTCGTGCGCGACGAGACCTCGCCCGGGGACGTGCACGGCATGCAGGTGGCCGAGGGCATCCTCACGGCTCGCGGCGGCTTGGCCAGCCACGCCGCCGTGGTCGCCCGCGCGTGGGGCATCCCGGCCGTGGTGGGGGCCGAAGGCCTCAGGATCCACGCCGACCACTGCACGGTGGGGAGGACGACCGTGCGCGAGGGCGACGTGATCTCGCTCGACGGAGGCACGGGCGAGGTCGTGCTGGGGGAGCGGGGCCTGGCCGCGGCCGAGCCGCCGGCCGAGCTCTGGCGGCTGCTGACGTGGGCCGACGAGATCCGCGCGGGCCACCTCGTGGTGCGGGCCAACGCAGACACCGCGGCGGATGCGCGCAGGGCCGTGGAGCTCGGCGCCGAGGGCATCGGGCTGTGCCGCACGGAGCACATGTTCCTGGCCGAGGACCGGCTGCAGATCGTCCGGGCGATGATCCTAGCGAGCACGCCGGAGCGGGAGGCCGAGGCCCTCGAGCAGCTCCGGGAGGCGCAGCGGGCGGACTTCGTGGAGATCCTCACGGTGATGGCGGGGCGGCCGGTCACCGTGCGGCTCCTCGACCCCCCGATGCACGAGTTCCTCCCGTCGATCGGCGAGCTCCAGGTCACCGCGGCGCAGCGCCAGCTCACCTCCGAGGAGGCCGCGCTGCTCGAGGCCGCCGAGCTCTGGCGTGAGGACAACCCGATGCTCGGCACCCGGGGCGTCCGGTTGGCGGTGCTCAAGCCGGGTCTGTACGCGATGCAGGTGCGGGCGCTCCTCCAGGCGGCTGCCGACGTGGCCGCCGGCGGCGGCGCGCCGGTGGTCGAGGTGATGGTGCCGCTCACGGTGGGGCGGGAGGAGCTGGCGCTCGCCCGCCGCTGGGTGGAGGAGGCGCTGGCGGACGCGGCGGGGGACGGGCCTGCACTGCAGGTCTCGATCGGGACGATGATCGAGACGCCGCGAGCCGCTCTGGTGGCGGGCGAGCTGGCGGAGGTGGCGGACTTCTTCTCGTTCGGCACCAACGACCTCACGCAGATGACCTTCGGGTTCAGCCGTGATGACGTCGAGGCGCGCCTTGTGCCGGCCTATCTGGAGGCGGGGCTGCTCGCTCGCAATCCCTTCGAGACCCTGGACCGACCCGGCGTGGGGGAGCTGGTGCAGCTGGCGGTCGCACGCGGTCGCGCCGCCCGCCCGCGCCTGAAGATGGGTGTGTGCGGTGAGCACGGGGGCGACCCCGAATCGATCCGCTTCTTCCAGGCCGCCGGTCTGGACTACGTGTCGTGCTCGCCCTACCGGGTACCGGTCGCCCGGCTGGCGGCTGCCCAGGCCGTGCTCAGCGCCAACGGGACGTCGGAGGAGGCGCCGTTCTAGGCGGCGCGGAAGCGGTTGCGGTACTCGGTGGGGCTCGTGCGCAGCACGCGGAGGAAGCTCCGGCGCATCGTCTCGGCGGTGCCGAAGCCGGCGGCGGCGGCGACCGCCTTCACGCCCGAGTCCGTGTCCTCGAGCAGCCGCCGAGCGGTTTCCACTCGGACCCGCTCGACGTAGCGGGCCGGGGTCACGCCGACCTCGTCGGTGAAGCAGCGGGCGAAGTGCCGTTCGCTCATGGTCGCAAGGCGGGCGAGGGCGGCCACGGAGCAGTCCGCCTCAGGGTGGTCGAGGACGTGGCGCTGCGCGTCCCGGATGCCGTCGCGCTCGGCCATCTGGGCCCCGAGCTGCGCGCTGAACTGCGACTGGTTGGCCGGGCGGCGCAGGAAGAGCACGAGCTGGCGGGCGACGGTCAAGGCGACGTCGCGGCCGAGGTCGTCCTCCACCAGCGCGAGGGCGAGGTCCATCCCGGCGGTGACGCCGGCGGAGGTCGCGACGTTGCCGTCCCGGACGAAGATCGGGTCGGGTTCGACGGTCACGGCGGGAAAGGCCTCGGCCAACAGGTCGCAGACGCTCCAGTGGGTGGTGGCGCGGCGGCCGTCGAGGAGACCGGCCTGCGCCAGCACGAACGCACCGGAGCAGACCGAGGTGACGCGTCGCGATCGCGCGGCGAGTCGGCGCACGCCGTCGACCAGGTCGGGGTCGGTGACGGCGTCGTAGGTGCCGTCGCCGCCCACCACCATCAGCGTGTCGACGGGACCTCGGAGGTCGGCGAGCGCAGTGTCTACGACGAGCCCGAGCCCGCTGTGGGTGCGGAGCGGGCCCGCGTGCACGGCGGCCGTCACGATGTGGTAAACGCCGCGTCCCGCAGCCTTGTTGGCGCCGGCGAACACCTCGACGGGCCCCACGAGGTCCAGGCCCTGCAGGCCCGGGAAGAGCACCATGACGACGTCCCGCTGGCCTCGCTCCGGCGACATGCCACGAGCATGCCCGACCTCCGGCGTTGGCCGCAATGACGAATCACCCACGCATCCTGCCAACAGCGCTCGAGGTGGGAGGATGCCGGCGTGGTCATCGGTCGCTTCGCCCCGAGCCCGACGGGCCCGCTCCACGTGGGCAACCTGCGCACCGCGCTGCTGGCGTGGTTGTTCGCCCGGTCGGCGGGCAGCTCCTTCCTGCTGCGGATCGAGGACCTCGAGGCGCGACCCGACAACGCCGCGCACGAAGCAGGGCAGCGGCGGGACCTCCAGGCGCTCGGGCTGGACTGGGACGGGCCGGTCGTGCACCAGTCCGAGCGGCGCGCCCGCCACCACGCGATGCTCGCCGCCCTCGAGGAGCGGGGCCTGACGTACCCGTGCTTCTGCAGCCGGCGGGAGATCCGGGAGGCGGCGGCGGCACCGCACGGCCCGGTCCCCGGCGTGTACCCCGGCACGTGTCGGGAGCTCACCGACGAGGAGCGCCGCCGCCAGTTCGACGAGGGCCGCCCCGCCGCTCTGCGGCTGCGCTCCAGTGGAGAGGTGGTCACCATCGACGACCGGCTCCGCGGTCCCGTGACGCTCGCAGTGGACGACGTCGTGCTCCGCCGCAACGACGGGGTGCCGGCCTACAACCTCGCCGTCGTCGTCGACGACGCCGACCAGGGCGTCGGGGAGGTCGTCCGGGGTGACGACCTCCTGAGCTCCACGCCACGCCAGGCCCACCTGGCGGACCTCCTCGGGCTCGCGCGCCCGACGTGGGCCCACGTGCCCCTCGTCGTCGGCACCGACGGCGAACGGCTCGCCAAGCGGCACGGCGCGGTCACCCTCGCGGATCTCGCCCGCGAAGGAAGGGGGGCAGACGCCGTGCGCTCCGAGATCGCCGCGAGCCTCGGCCTCGCCGCGCCGGGGGAACCCGTGACCGTCGGCCAGCTCCTCGACCGGTTCGACCCGGCCCGCCTGCCGACGGAGCCCTGGGTGCGCGCCTGAACCCGGAACGGCGCAGGCGGACGGACCGCTACCGTCGCCCCGTGGGCATCGTCGACGAGGACATCGTGGCCACCAGGGCCGCGACCGACATCGTCGGCGTCATCACGCAGTACACGCAGTTGCGGCGGGTGGGGCAGCGTTGGGTGGGGCTCTGCCCGTTCCACGCCGAGAAGACGCCGTCGTTCAACGTGAACCAAGAGCTTGGCCTCTACCGCTGCTGGGGCTGCCAGGCCCGCGGCGACGCCATCACCTTCGTGCGGGAGGTGGAGCACCTCGACTTCGTGGCCGCCGTGGAGCTCCTCGCGGGTCGGGCGGCCATCACCCTCCGTTACTCCGACGAGGCCGAGGGCGAGGGGCGCAAGCGCCGGGCCCGGCTGGTGGCCGCGGTCGAGCAGGCGGTGGAGTGGTACCACCAGCGGCTCCTCTCCTCCCCCGACGCGGCGGCCGCTCGCCGCTACCTGCGCGAGCGGGGCTTCTCCGGTGACGAGGTGCGGACCTTCCGGATCGGCTGGGCGCCGGAGGGCTGGGACACGATGGTCAAGGCGCTGCGGCTGCCGAACGACGTCGTCAAGGACGCCGGACTCGGGTACCTGAACCGCAACGACCGGCAGACCGACACGTTCCGGCGGCGCATCCTCTTCCCGATCTTCGACGCCAACGGTGACGCCGTCGGCTTCGGTGGTCGGGACATGCCCGACGGTGACGGCCCGAAGTACAAGAACACGCCGGAGACGGTGCTCTACCAGAAGTCGAAGCTGCTCTACGCCCTCAACTGGTCGAAGGCGCGCATCGTGACCGACGATCGCGCCATCGTGTGCGAGGGCTACACCGACGTCATCGGGTTCGCCCGGGCCGGTCTGCCCGCCGCAGTGGCGACGTGCGGCACCGCCCTCACCGAGGAGCACGTGCGCCTGCTGCGCCGCTACGCCCGACGCCTCGTGCTCGCCTTCGATGCTGACGCGGCGGGGCAGGCTGCGGCGGAGCGCTTCTACCGGTGGGAGCGCGACCACGAGATCGAGGTGTCGGTGGCCGACCTCCCACCGGGAGTCGACCCCGCCGACCTCGCCGGCGCCGACCCAGAACGCCTCGCCGCCGCCGTCGAGCACGCCGTGCCGTTCCTCAGGTTCCGGGTAGACCGCGTGCTCGGCGCGGCCCGGCTCGATACGGCCGAGGGTCGCGCCCGGGCCGCCGAGGCGGCGATCGAGGTGATCCGGGAGCACCCGAGCGACCTCGTGCGGGACCAGTACGTGATGGAGGTGGCGGGCCGCTGCCGGATCGAACCGGACCAGCTGCGGGCCGCTTTGGCCCGGCCCGCGCCCCCGCCGCGGGAGGCGCCGAAGGGGCGCCGCGGGCGGACCTCGGACGACGAAGCGCCGCCGCCGCCCCGCCGACCGGCGCCCGACGAGCGCAACGGGCCGGAGCTCGAGGTGCTGCGCCACGTCGTCCACGCCTGGGCCGACGTCGAACCGTGGATCTGCTACGAGGACCTGTTCCTCAGCGACCTGCACGCCATGGCGTTCCGCGCGCTGATGCAGCAGCCGACCGTGCCCGAGGCGATCCAGGCCGCCGACCCGGGGGTCGCCGACCTGCTGGCCCGGCTGGCGGCGGAGGAGGTCGACTCCCAGCCGTTCGACGCGGTCGTGCGGCTGCTGACCGAGCGGGCCCGCCTCGAGATCCGCAACCTCGTGGCTCAGGTCGCAGCCGACCCGGAGCTGCAGCGGGTGCAGCAGTGGCTCACGCACACGGTGGACCAGCTGCGCGATCCCACGACCGCTCATGCCGCCGCCGACCAGTTGGTAGCCTGGCTGGGCTCACGGGGCGAGGAAGGGGCATGACCGAGGCAACACCCGCACTCGGGTCCTGGGGGGTGCCGGAAGACGATCTGCAGCTTTTGGTCGTCCGCGGCAAGCCCAAGGGATCGCTGACGATGGACGAGGTCGTCGACGTGCTCCGCACGATCGAGCTGACGACCGAGGTCATCGAAGGGGTGCGCGCCCGGTTGCGGTCCGAGGGCATCGAACTCGACGAGTCCGTGCCGCACCTCGACCTCGACAACATCGAGGCCGAGCTGGCCGCCGTCGCGGCGGCGCCTGCCGCGGTGCTCGCGGGCCCACCGCCCTCGGTGGAGGCCGAGCTGCACGAGGCGGAGGATGCGGCTGCGTACAGCGCCGGCGACTTCGAGCAGGACGGCCCGGAGCTCGGGGGCGTCCGGCCGGCCCGGTCGGCCGCCGCCCGCCGCCGTGTGCCGAAGGCGAGCACCAGCGCGGCGGACCGCGGAGGAGCGTCGTCCGATCCGGTCCGCATGTACCTCAAGGAGATCGGTCGGGTGCCGCTCCTCACCGGGGCCGAGGAGGTCGAGTACTCCCGTCGCATCGAGTCGGGCACGTTCGCCGCCCTGGAGCTGGCCGACCTCGCCGCTCGCGGGGAGCTGGCGCAGCTCGAGTTCGCCCAGCGACGCCTGCTGCAGCGCACCGTCCGGCGCGGCGATGACGCCCGTGAGGTCCTCATCGAGGCCAACCTCCGCCTGGTCGTGTCCATCGCCAAGCGCTACGTCGGTCGGGGGATGCACTTCCTCGACCTCATCCAGGAGGGCAACCTCGGCCTCATGCGGGCCGTCGAGAAGTTCGACTACACGAAGGGCTTCAAGTTCTCCACCTACGCCACGTGGTGGATCCGTCAGGCCATCACGCGCAGCATCGCCGACCAGGCCCGCACCATCCGAATCCCGGTGCACATGGTGGAGAGCATG
>JAUXRW010000145.1 GCA_030681555.1 Acidimicrobiales bacterium | reverse complement strand
CGGCCACCCTCGCCCAAGATGAGGTCGCCTTCCCAGTGGCCAGGCACAGCGCGATCGGCGACCTCGGCGGGCCGTTCGGAGATGTTGACCATGTTCGGGATCCGGCCCCGGCGTTCGACGATGCCGCGCTTCTTGCGTGTGGTTCGTCCCGATCGCAGGCATCGGGCCAACTCCCGGCGCAGTTCGCCCCGTACTTGCACGAACAGCGACTGGTAGATCGTTTTCGTGACTCACCCGCATCTCCGGGTCGTCCGGGAAGTCCAACGGTAAGCGCCGGGCGATCTCATCGGGTGACCACAGTTGCAGCAGCCGGCGGGCGACCTCGTCACAGAGCGGACCGGCCTGGAGCTTGCAGGGCTTCGGGCGCCGGGCGCCGTGCCGGGCGCGTTGATGCGCGCCCCAGGCCGACTAGTCCTCCCGTCCGCCGTTGGCGGCGACCTCCCGCGAGATCGTCGACGGTGAACGTCCGAGCTGGCGGGCGATCGCGTTCAGCGACTCGCCAGCTTGGAGTCCGACCAGGATCTCCTCACGGTCACCGATCGAGAGACACCCCGACCGGGGCTCCCATTCGTCAGGGACGCCCTTCGGTAAGCGGCCAGCCCGGACCATGAGACCGATCATCGGTGCGCTGCAACCGATCTCGCGTGCGATGTCCACGATCCGCCAGACGCCAGCTGCTTCTGTTCGTGCGTGAGGATGCCCGGCACGGCGACGCTCCTGTGATCGAGAGACTCGGAGGTTCACAGGACCAGTGCGCTCACCGGTTGGATCCGCCCATGGAGGTCGCCGACGGCGGCAGCTCCATCCGCCTCTCCTTCGGCCGGCGGTGCGGGCGCAGGTTCCGTAGGCTCGCGGCAGGTGCCCGGCGGGCGGGCAGACAGAGGAGCGTGGCCATGGGTGACGCGACGGGACAGATCGGCACGAGGTCCGTGCTGTTCACCGACCTCGTGGCCTCCACCGAGCTGCGCGTGCGGCTGGGTGAGGAGGCGGCCGATGCCGTCCGCCGGAGCCACGACGCGCTCCTCCGTGCCGCTGTCGCCGCCCACGGCGGCGTGGTGGTGAAGGGGCTGGGCGACGGGATCATGGCGACGTTCGCCTCGGCCGCGGAGGCCGTTGCGGCGTCGGCCGCGGTGCAGCAGGCGGTGGACCTGCATGGCCGACGCCACCCGGACCAGGCGTTCGCCGTTCGGGTGGGGCTGTCGATCGGGGACGTGTCGACCGAGGCCGACGACGTGTTCGGCGTTCCCGTCGTGGAGGCGTCGCGACTGTGCGGCGCGGCCACCGGCGGCGAGATCCTCGCCGCCGAGCTGGTGCGAGCGCTCGCGAGGGGCCGCGGGGGGTTCGCCTTCGAGCCCATGGGCGACCTGGAGCTGAGGGGCCTGGCCGAGCCCGTCTCGGCGTGCCGCGTGCTGTGGGAGCCGCTGCTCGACCCCGAGGCACAGGCGGACGGGGGGCCGGTGCCGATCACCTCGGCGCTCCTCGGCGCGACCACGACGACCTACGTCGGACGCGACGACCTGCGGGACCGGCTCGCAGACGCCTGGGAGGAGGCGCGCACCGGCGCCTGCCGCACGCTGCTGCTCGCCGGGGAGCCGGGCGTCGGCAAGACCCGCACCGCAGCCGAGCTGGCGCGTCGGGCGCACGCCGATCGTGGCCTGGTGCTGTTCGGCCGGTGCGACGAGGACCTCGGCGTGCCGTACCAGCCGTTCGTGGAGGCCCTGGAGCACTACGTGGCCCACGCCGCCCGGCCGGCGCTCGGACGCTGGCCGGGCGAGCTGCGGCGCCTCGTGCCCGATCTCGGCGCGACCGTCCCGCCCGACGTCCAGCCCGTTGCGTCCGACCCCGCGTCCGAGGAGCACCGCCTGTTCGAGGCCTGCACCTCCTGGCTCCTGGCCGCCGCCGCGGTGGACGACGCCAGCTGCGTGCTCGTGCTCGACGACATCCACTGGGCCACCAAGCCCACGCTGCAGCTCCTCCAGCACGTGGTCCGCACGGCAGTGGCGGAAGGGGCGCCGCTGCTCGTCCTCGCCACCTATCGCGACACGGACATCGACCGCACCCACCCGCTCGCCGCCGCGGTGGGGGACCTGCGGCGCCTTCCGGGTGTGGACCGGTTCAACGTGGAGAACCTGAGCGAAGGCGAGGTGCTGCACTTCATCGAGGTGGCCGCCGGCCACGACCTGGACGAGGGGATCCGGCCATTGGCGAGGGCCGTCTACGCCGAGACCGAGGGCAACCCGTTCTTCGTCGGCGAGGTGCTCCGCCACCTCGTCGAGACCGGGTCGGTGCGGCGCGACGGCGACCGGTGGGCGGTGGCCGATCCCGACCACGTGGCCGTGCCCGAAGGCGTGCGCGACGTGGTCGGTCGGCGCCTCACCCGCCTGTCGGAGGTGGCCAACGAGGTCCTCTCGGTGGCCGCGGTGGTGGGCCGGGACTTCGACGTCGACGTCGTGCTCGGCCTGGTGCAGAGCACCGAGGACGCCACGCTCGATGCGCTCGACGAGGCCGTGCGAGCCCGGCTCGTGGAGGAGGTCGGGGTGGACCGCTTCCGGTTCGCCCACGCGCTCGTGCGCACCACGCTGTACGACGAGCTGTCGGCCACCCGTCGTCGCCGGCTCCACCGGCGCGTCGCCGACGCCCTCGAGAAGGTGCGGCCCGACGACGTCCGCGCGCTGGCCTACCACTGCACCGAAGGCGGCCCGGAGGGCGGCGACCTCAGCCGGGCGCTGCGCTACACGCTGGCTGCCGCCGAAGAGGCGCTGGAGGCGCGCGCCTTCGCCGACGCCGAGACCAGGTTCCGGGCGGCCCTCGAGCTCGTCGAGGACGCCGAGGACATGCACACCCACGAGTGGGTGGCGGCCACCTGCGGCGTGGGCGAGTGCCTCCGCGACCAAGGCGACCCCCGCTTCCGCGAGGTCCTCCTCGGGGCCGCCCGCCAGGCCATCGAGCTCGGCGACGTCGCCCTCGCAGCCCGGGCCGTGCTCGCCAACACCCGTGGCTTCGCCTCCGTGGTAAGCGCCGTCGACGAGGAGCGCGTCGACGTTGCCGAAGCCACGCTGGACCTGGTCGACCCGACGAGCCCGACGCGGCCGTTGGTGGTCGGATACCTAGCCTCGGAGCTCACGTTCTCGGGCGACCACGGTCGGCGAGTGGGGTTGGTGGACGAGGCGCTGGCCTCCGCGCGAGCGCTGGGCGACGAGCGCCTATTGGCCGCCGTCATCGTCAGCACCGGCTACGCCACGTTGGCGGGCTCCCGGGCTGCCCAGATCGAGCCGGTGGCGTCCGAGGGGGTTCGCCTGGCCGACGCCGGCGGGGACCCCGGCCTCCGCACCATCTCCCGCATCTTTGCGAGCGGTGCCCTGCTGACCCTGGGTCGGTTCGACGAGTCGCGCAGGGTCGCGGAGGAGCTGGTGGCGATCGCCCGCTCCGAGGGGACCCCCCTGATCCGGTGGCTGCGCTACCCGACCCTCGTGCGGCTGCCCATCCTCGACGGCGACCTGGAGCGCGCCCAGGCGCTCGCTGACCAGATGCTGCGAGAGGCGACCGAGCTGGGCCAGCACGACGGGGAGCAGTGGTGGAGCGCGGTCACCTCGGGGCTGCTGTTCCTGAGGGGGACCGCAGGGGCCGCGGCCGACATGGCCGCCGCCATGGCGGACCAGTACCCGCTGTCACCCGTGTGGCGCGTCGCGCACGCATGGAACCTCGCCGAGGCCGGTCGGTTGGACGAAGCACGAGTCGTCGTCGCAGCGAGCGAGTTCAAACTTGAGGCACTGGTGGAGGACGTCTTCCCGTTCACGGGCATCTTCCAGCTGGCCCGGTGCGCCTGGCTCGTCGAGGACATCGACCTCGGCAGGCGCATCGCGGTTGCGCTGGCGCCCCACCGCGACCGTTGGGGCCACTACTTCATGATGGTCCTCGGCCCGGTCCGGTGGTCACTGGGCCTCGCGCTCGCGACGGCCGGCGACCTCGCTGGGGCAGTGGCGACGCTCGACGAGGCACTGCGGCAGGTGGACGAGGCCAGGCTAGTGGCCCACCTCCCGGTGGTCCGGACGGACCTCGCTCGGGTGCTGCTCCGCCGGAACAGTGCCGGCGACCGAGCGCGCGCCGTCGCGCTCCTCGCCACCGCACGCGAGGAAGCGGAGCGCATGGGTTCCCAGGCCCTCGTGGCCGCGATCGACGAGCACGCCCGCAGGTGACAGGCCGACCGCCTTTCGCACGCCATCAAGCTCGAGGGCGAGTTGCTGCTGACCCCGGCTGCACGCACTCGACAGCGCGTCCGGCTCCCGCCGGGGTAGAGCCCGCTGAGTGTCAACGGCCAAGTTGTGGTCCCCGCTGGTGGCCAACTGAAAGTCCCCACTCCTCGGGTGTTCATCGCTTCTTGGGCCGGGTGGCACCTCCTCGGGCTCGGGCTTCGCGCATCCGGTAGGACTCGCCGTCGGTGACGACGACGATGCTGTGGTGCAGGAGCCGGTCGAGGAGGCTGCCAGCGGTGGTGTGCTCGGGCAGGAACCGGCCCCAGGCGTCCAAGGGCCAGTGGCTGGCGATGCCGAGCGCGCGGCGTTCGTAGGCGGCGGCGACGAACCGGAACAGGAGCTGGGCGCCGGTGTCATCGAGTGGGGCGAAGCCGAGCTCGTCGACGATGACCAGCTCAGCGCGGAGCAGCTGTTCGATGACGCGGCCGACGCTGTTGTCGGCGAGCCCGCGGTAGAGGGTCTCGACGAGCTCGGCGGCGGTGAGGTAGCGGACCCGGTGGCCGGCGTCGACCGCGGCGTGGCCGAGCGGCGGCTGGGGTCACCAAGCTCGGCGGGTCTGATGAGCGACATGGGGCCCTTCCATCACTCGGGGGTTATCCCGGATACGGTGCTGCCCGTCTTCGCGGATCAGGTGCCCGACGCAGGGGACTCCACGGATCCTCGCGGGGAGCGTCGGAATCCGTCGCGGCGGCTCAGGGCGGGTGAGCACGTGCTGGGGGGAGCCGGGAAACGCCCGTCAGGGGCCGACGGCGACTAGATGTCGTAGGAGCGGGTGACTCACCGGCAGGACCTGCGAGAACTGTGCGTGGCGGCAAGGCCAGGGCACGGCTCGGACAGATCAGACCTTGCCGACTTGCTCCACACCCACCGAGTCTCATTCGGGGCGTCCCCGCTGGCCGCGGCTCTGGGCTCGCTCTGAACGGATAGCTCCGCATCCACGCCGTCGATGTAAACGCTCATCCATCCTGCGCCGGCCACCCGCCCGCCACCTTCACCAGCCGCCACTGCCGAAGACGCCGGCCGAACAGCCCGATTGCGCGTCAAGCGGCCGGTGGGGTCCAGTCGGCGGGGCGGCCCTTGTGGTTGGACAGCTCGATGGACCACTTCCACCAGGTCTTGTCGTCGTCGTTGTGCCATGCGGTCAGGATGCCGACCTCTCCTCCGGGCAGGATCACGGGGAGGCCGAGGTGCTCGCTGGTGGGCCAGATCTCGGAGCGGGTGACGCTGTCGTCATGCAGGGTGAGGAGGGTGATGGGGCTGTAGTCGCCCTCGCGTTCGGCTTCGCCGTCGACGATGGGCTGGCCGTCGTCGGTGCGTACCTCGACCCGGAGCTGTGATGGCGCGGCGTGAACGAGCACCCGCGTCTTCTCGCCGGCGGTGAGGGCGAGGGCGAACTCGAGGCCGTTCATGCCGCCGTCGCCGCTGCGGAGCTGCCACATCCAATTCATCTGGTTCTCCTGGTCGAGGGACGGCTCGGCTCTACCCACCGGCCTGATCGTGTATACCCCCCGGGGTACTTGACTACCCTGGGGGGTATCGCTATAGTGCTCGGTATGGAACTGCCTCAGGGCACCATCTCCGACGTGCTCCGCCGCTTGCGGCGGGTCGAGGGCCAGGTACGTGGCCTGCAACAGATGCTGACCGAGGGGCGCGACTGCCGCGACGTCGTCACCCAGATGTCGGCCGCCAACAAGGCACTCGAACAGGCGGGCTTCGTCCTCGTGGCGGCCGGGCTGACGTGGTGCCTCGAGGACCCTGAGCGGTCAGCAGCCGAGGGTTACCACGTGTCCGACGTCCAGAAGATGTTCACCAAGCTGGCCTGAGCCCTGCCGCCGATCTCTGGCGGTCATCCCAGTTCGCCTCCCGGCGCGACCCGGCTGTGCCCCTGTCGCGCCCCGACCCGAAACGAGCCATCCCCCCATGACCCTTCTCGAGCGCCCCCCAGGGCATCGAAACACCGCTGAGCCTCCTGAGGGGGTCCTGGCCCGCGCCGGCCGAGCGGCTGGTTGTCGACCCCGCCGGGTGCTGGCCGTCTGGGCACTGGTGGTCGTCGTCGCCGGGCCGCTGGCGCTGACGCTCACCGGTGCGCTCTCGGGGGCGGGATGGGAGGCCCAGGGATCCACCGCCGTGGAGGTGCGGGACGAACTGCGCCGGGATTTCCCGCAGCTCGGCGCCGAGGCGGCCGTCGTCGCCTACCGCCAAGCCAACCCCATCGCGGCCGACCCGGCGGGACTCCGCACCCTGGTCGCCGCGTTGAAAGGCAGTCCCGGAACCACCTCGGTCGTCGATCCTCTGGGGCAGCCGGCCGAGGCGGGGCTGGTGAGCTCCGACGGCACCGTCGCTCTGATCCCCGTTGCGCTCGAGGCCACCGAGGATGCGGACCTTCCCGAGTCGGCCGGGGACCTGATGGCCACCGTCGAGAGCGTGGAGCTCCCCGTGGGAGCGGACGCGGACGCCACGGGCGAGTGGGCGGTCTGGCATGACTTCAACCAACTGAACGAGGAGGCCCTCCACAAGGCGGAGCTGCTGGCGGGTCTGCCAACGGTCATCTTGTTGTTCTTCGCCTTCGGTTCGGCCATCGCCGCGGGCATCCCGCTGCTGCTCGCCATCGCCGGCATCGCGGCGGGGTTCGCCGTCCTCCATCTGGCCACCGCAGCGACGGCTATGTCGGTCTGGTCGATGAACTTCTCCATGATGATCGGCCTTGCCGTCGGCATCGACTACAGCCTCTTCATCGTCTCCCGCTACCGGGAGGAGCGGGCTGACGGCAAGGACGCGCTCGACGGTGTGGCCGCGACGCTCGCCACTGCGGGTAAAGCCGTCTTCCTGTCCGCACTGACCGTCGTCCTGTCCCTGGCCGCCATCTTCCTGGTGCCCGTCATGGTCTTCCGGTCGATGGCCCTCGGGATGATCCTCTCGGTAATCGCCACCGCGGCGGCCTCCCTCACTCTCCTGCCCGCGGTGCTCGTGGCTCTCGGCGACCGGGTGCTCGTGTCCCGGGTCCGGAAGGACCCTGCCTCCGCCACGGAGGGGCGGTGGGTTCGCTGGACGGCTGCGGCGATGCGTCGCCCCGGCCTGACCCTCGCTGCCGGGCTCGGGGTGCTGCTGCTCCTGGCCGCCCCGGCGCTCGGGATGCGGCTCGGTATGCCGGCCGCTGGGGTCGTCGATCGAGGCGAGCAGAGCCGCGACGGCTACGACGCCGTCGTCGACGCCTTCGGTCCCGGTGCTCCCGCACCCATGTTCGCCACCGTTCCGGCGGCGCACGCTCCCACCGTGGTGGACGTCGCCCTCGCGGACCGTGGCGTGGTCGCCGCGTCGGTGGTGGCGGAGCCGGCGGCGTCGGGCCGGGCGGTGGTGCGGATCACGCCGGCAACGGCGGTCGATGACGAGGCCACCTCGGACCTTGTCGCCCGGCTCCGGGGAGAGCTCGACACCGAAGCCCCCGAGGCGCGGCTGGGTGGGCCGGGCACGCAAAACACGGACCTCACCAACGCCCTCACCGGCACTGCCCCCTACGCCATCGCAGCCATCATGGCCGTCGCCTTCCTCCTGCTGCTGGTGGTGTTCCGCAGCACCCTGATCGCCGTCACCTCGGTGCTGTTCAACCTGGTCGGGGTGGCCGCCAGCTTCGGGTTCGCCACCCTCGTGTTCCAGCACGGCTATGGCGCCTCGCTTCTGGGCATCGAACACCAGGGGTTCGTCGACGCCTGGGCCCCGCTGTTCTTCTTCGCCCTGCTCTTCGGGCTCTCGATGGACTACCAACTGTTCCTGCTCGCCGCCATCAAGGAACGCCACGACGCCACCGGCGACGCCCGACTGGCCGTGCAAGAGGGCATCGCCCGCACCGGCAAGCCCATCACCAATGCCGCCCTCATCATGATCGTGGTGTTCGTGGCCTTCGGAGTCACCGGGCCGATCCCGCCGACCGAGCTCGGCGTCACCTTGGCCCTGGCCGTCCTGCTCGACGCAACCGTCATCCGAATGATGCTCGTCCCGTCACTGCTCGGGATGCTCGGCGAACGAGCCTGGCGCCTGCCCGGCTGGCTCGACCGCCGCCTCCCCCACGTCACCTTCGACCACTGATACGGGAGACGACCGTGCCCCCAACCTTGTTCCTCCGCCAGTACGACCTGGCCTGCCTGTCCCTGTACAGCTACCTGGTCGGCGACACCACCACCGGCCGCGCCGTGGTGGTGGACCCGCAGCGCGACGTCAGCGAGTACCTCACCGACGCGGCGGCCAACGGGCTCAGGATCGAACGGGTCCTCGAGACCCACTTCCACGCCGACTTCGTGTCCGGACACCTCGAGCTCGCCGAAGCCACCGGGGCGGTCATCTCCTACGGCGACGTGGCCGAGACCGACTTCCCGATCGACCCGCTGTCCCACGGGCAACGACTGTCCCTGGGGGAGGTCACCCTCGAGATCCGCCACACCCCCGGCCACACGCCCGAAGCGATCTCCATCGTCGTCCACGAGCACCCCGACCGGCCTCCCGCGGCGGTGCTCACCGGCGACACCCTGTTCATCGGTGACGTCGGGCGCCCCGACCTGTTGACATCGGTGGGCCGCACCGCCGACAGCCTCGCCCAGGACCTCTACCGGTCTCTGCATGAGCAGCTGCTCACGCTTCCCGACGACACGCTCGTGTATCCCGCCCACGGCGCCGGCTCCGCCTGCGGCAAGAACCTCTCGACTGCGGCTTCCTCCACGATCGGGGAGCAACGGGCCACCAACTACGCCCTCGCCCCGATGACCGTCGACGCCTTCGTCGAAGCCGTCACCGATGGCCAAGGTGTCGCTCCGCTCTACTTCGCGTTCGCGGCCGACGCCAACAAGCGCGACCATGACCTGCTCGACGACCATGAACCACCGCCGTCGCTCACGATCGACGAGGCCCTCGACCTGGCCCACCAAGGTGCCGTGCTGCTCGACACCCGGTCTTCGGAAGCGTTTGCGTCCGGGCACCTCCGTGGCTCGGTCAACGTCGGCCTCGATGGCCGCTTCGCCGAGTACGCCGGCGACGTCATCCGGCCCGGCCAGCAGGTCGTCCTCCTGGGCGATCACAGCCGGGGCACCGAAGCCAAGGTCCGCCTCGCCCGCATCGGCTTCGACGATGTCGCCGGCGAAGTACCCGACCTCGAAGCGGTCCTCATCCAACGGCCCGAGCTGGCCCGCACCGCCCCGAGGCTCCCCGCCGGCGATGTCGCCGCCTGGCAGGCCGAGGACCCCAACCTGCAGATCGTCGACGTCCGCAACCCCGGCGAGACCAAGGTCGGCGGCTCCGTCCCCGGAGCGCTCAACCTCCCCCTGCCCCAGCTCCTCGATCACCTCGAGGACCTCGACCCCGCCCGCCCCACCGTCGTGTACTGCGCCGGCGGGTACCGCTCCTCGATCGCCGCCTCGACCCTCCGAGCCCACGGCTTCGACCAGGTCGCCGACCTCATCGGCGGCTACACCGCCTGGACCACCGCCAACCCACCCACCCACCAAGGGACCGAACCCATTGCCTGACACCCCCAGCCTCCCCGAGACCACCCCCACCCACGCCCACGAGCGCGACACCCCCACCGTCCTCCTCGACGTCCGCGAACCCGACGAGTGGGCCGCCGGCCACGCCCCCGACGCCCGCCACCTGCCCCTCGCCGACATCGACCCCGCCGACTTCCCCGCCGACACGGACGTCCTGTGCATCTGCCGCTCCGGTGGCCGCTCCGCCAAAGCCACCGAAGCGCTCCGCGCTGCCGGCATCAACGCCACCAACGTCACCGGCGGCATGAACGCGTGGGGCGAAGCGGGCCTGCCGGTCGTGCGCAGCGACGGGGAACCCGGCACCGTGATCTGAGCCCCGGCTGTCGTGCGCGCCCTGCTCGCCTCCCCCCTCGGATTCCTGATCGGACTGTCCCTCGGCGCCCTCGGCGGCGGGGGCTCCATCCTCGCCGTCCCCGCCCTCGTCTACGCCGCCGGCCAAGACCCACGAGCCGCCACCACCACCAGCCTCGTCCTCGTCGGCGCCGCCTCCCTCGTGGGCCTTGGGCCACACTGGCGCGCCGGGCGCGTACGAGTCACCATCGGCATCGCGTTCGGACTCTCCGGCGTCCCCGGCTCCCTGGTCGGCTCCGCCCTGAACCGCCACCTCGACCCCGACCTGCTCCTCCTCGGCTTCTCCGGCCTCGTCGCCGTCGCCGCCTGGCGGATGCTCACCGGCTGCCCCACCTGCACCCGAGTCGGCGAGCAACGCGACCTCGCCGCCGCCGGGACGGTCGTCCTCACCCGCCGCACCCTCGACACCCGCACCATCCTCACCATCGCCGCCGCCGGGACCGCCGTCGGGTTCCTCACCGGGCTCTTCGGAGTCGGCGGAGGGTTCGTGATCGTCCCCGCCCTCGCCCTGGCCCTCAAGCTCCCCATGCCCCAGGCCATCGGCACCTCCCTGCTCGTCATCGCCATCAACAGCGCCGTCGCCGTCACCACCCGTATCGCCACCACCGGCATCGACTGGCAGATCACCGCCCCGTTCACCATCGCCGCCATCGTCGGGGTCCTCGCCGGCGGCAAGGCCGCCGACCGCCTCA
Organism: Acidimicrobiales bacterium; assembly: GCA_030681555.1. GTDB lineage: Bacteria > Actinomycetota > Acidimicrobiia > Acidimicrobiales > VFJN01 > VFJN01. The sequence continues at coordinate 4,535 of JAUXRW010000145.1, read as the reverse complement.
ACCCCGAACGAAGCCTGCGGGCCTTCGCCGGCCTCCTCATCGCCGTAGCCGCTTACACCGCCCTGCGCGCCATCGCCGCCCTCACCTGACCGCTAACCCCCTCCCCAGCAGGAGAACCCCGTGCCGTTCCTCAACCTCAGACCACCGCAGCCGGGTGCGCCGCCCGCGATGCTGGGGGCGGCCCCCATCGCCCTCGGGCTCATCCTCGGAGGCGGGTCGCTGGGCGCCCACTGGCTGCGGGCGGGCGACGACGCTTGATGAGAACGGCGTCGCCGGTTTCCGGTTCTGACGCCCCTGCCGGGTCCTACCGGTTCGACCTCGGCCTTGATGACAGCGGCACCCGCACCTCGTATGTCGGCGAGTCGAGACGTCGCTCGCCGGGCGAGCAACTACCGAAACGCGAAGCCCAATTGGTAGCGCCAGCGGACCAGTTGGCGGATACATCGCGAGGTCGTGGATGACCTGACCTGAGGCGGCCACATCGAGTTCGCGATGGCAACGACCGTCCACTGCGCTGATGACTTCCCCTGGGTCTTCGTCTCACGTCGGCGTCGCAGGTTTGGCGGAGCGCGGCGTCCTCCCTGGCGCAGACCCGGACCGACACCTGGGTGCTCAACATCGACGCCGAGCGCTTGTCGCAGTCGCCAGCCCCCAACGGCTCCCGTGTCACCTGCGTGTCACGGAGCGCCGTCGAGACGGCGAATACCCAGGTCAGAGCACCTTCGAGCTGCTCAAATGTCGTAGTAGAGGGTGAACTCGTAGGGGTGGGGGCGGAGGCGGAGGGCGTCGACCTCGTGGGTGCGCTTGTACGCGATCCAGGTGTCGAGCAGGTCGTCGGTGAACACGCCGCCGACGCGGAGGAAGTCGTTGTCAGCCTCGAGCGCGTCGAGGGCCTGCTCCAGCGAGCCGGGCACCTGGGGCACCTGGGCCAGCTCCTCCGGCGGGAGGTCGTACAGGTCCTTGTCCATCGGCGTGGGCGGCTCGATCCGGTTCGTGATGCCGTCCAGGCCGGCGAGCAGCATCGCCGAGAAGGCCAGGTACGGGTTCGACGTCGAGTCCGGGCAGCGGAACTCCACCCGCTTCGCCCGCGGGCTCCGCTGCCCGAGCGGGATGCGGCACGCCGCCGACCGGTTGCGCTGGCTGTAGACGAGGTTGACGGGCGCCTCGTAGCCGGGCACGAGGCGCTTGAAGCTGTTCGTGGTCGGGTTGGTGAAGGCGATCACCGCGTGGGCGTGGTGGAGCAGGCCGCCGATGTACCAGCGGGCCAGGTCGGACAGGCCGGCGTACCCGGTCTCGTCGTAGAAGAGCGGCTCCCCGCCCTTCCACAGCGACTGGTGCGTGTGCATGCCCGAGCCGTTGTCCTCGAAGATCGGCTTCGGCATGAACGTGAGGCTCTTTCCCGCCGCCCACGCCACGTTCTTGAGGACGTACTTGAACGTCATGAGGTCGTCGGCCATCGCGAGGAGCGTGTCGAACTTGATGCCGATCTCGCCCTGGCCGCCCGACGCCACCTCGTGGTGGTGGAGCTCGGTGGCGATGCCGACCTGGTGCAGCGTGGCCGACATCTCCGAGCGCAGATCCTGGTAGTGGTCCGTCGGCGGGACCGGGAAGTAGCCCTCCTTCGTGCGGGGCTTGAAGCCGAGGTTCGGCCGCTCGTCCGTGCCCGTGTTCCACTGCCCCTCGACGGAGTCCACCTGGTAGAAGCTGCCGTTCGGCGTGGTCGCGAACCGCACGTCGTCGAAGATGAAGAACTCGGGCTCCGGACCGAAGTACGCGGTGTCGGCCACGCCGGTCGAGAAGAGGTGCTCCTGCGCCTTCTGGGCGACGTAACGCGGGTCCCGGCTGTAGCGCTCGCCCGTCACGGGATCGGCGACGTAGCAGTGCATGACGAGCGTGCGACGCGTGCGGAACGGGTCCAGGTAGGCCGTGTTCGGATCCGCGATGAGCACCATGTCGGATTCCTGGATCTGCTGGAACCCGCGGACCGACGACCCGTCGAACGCGTGGCCGTCCTCGAACTGCCCCTCGTCGAGCACCGCGGCGGGGATCGACACGTGCTGCATGACGCCCGGCAGATCGCAGAACCGCAGGTCGACGAACTCGACCTCCTCCGACGCCACCAGTTCCAGCACCTCGTGCGGGGTGCGCTCCTCCACGACGGCATCTCCTCGGCTCGACCGACGGGGGAACGGTAGGGCACCCGGACGCGACGGGGCGCCCCCGCAGGGACGCCCTCGTCGATCGTGCGCCGGAGCGGTTACGCCAGGGCGCTGCAGATCGTCTCGGTGATGATCTGGGTGACCTGGTACGGATCGCAGTTGGCGTTCGGGCGCCGATCCTCGATGTACCCCTTCTTGTCGACCTCGACCTGCCACGGGATGCGCACCGACGCACCCCGGTCGGAGACGCCGTAGCTGTACTCGTTGTACGGGGCGGTCTCGTGGAGGCCGGTGAGGCGGTCCTCGATGCCGTGGCCGTAGACGGCGACGTGCTCCTCGACGCGCTTCCCGAGGGCCTCGCACGCCGCGATGATCGGGTCGTAGCCCTCGCGCATCGCCTTGGTGGAGAAGTTCGTGTGGGCGCCTGCGCCGTTCCAGTCGCCCTTGACGGGCTTCGGGTCGAGCGTGGCGGACACGTCGAAGTCCTCGGCGATGCGGTACAGGAGCCAGCGGGCGATCCAGAGCTCGTCGGCCACCTGCGGCGGGGCGACGGGCCCGACCTGGAACTCCCACTGGCCGGGCATGACCTCGGCGTTGATGCCGGAGAGGTGCAGCCCGGCCTGGAGGCAGGCCTCGAGGTGGGCTTCGACGACGTCGCGGCCGTAGACCTCGTCGGCGCCGACGCCGCAGTAGTAACCGCCCTGGGGAGCCGGGAACCCGCCGAACGGGAAGCCGTAGGGCCGCCCGTCCTTGAAGAACGTGTACTCCTGCTCGATGCCGAAGATCGGCTCCTGGTCGGCGTAGAGGGCCGCCGTGTCGGCGCAGGGCCGGCGGGTGTTGGTGACGTGAGGCGTCATGTCGATGTACAGCACCTCGCACATGACGAGGATGTTGTCGCCACCGCGAATCGGGTCCGGGCAGTTGAACACCGGCTGGAGCACGCAGTCCGACTTGTCCCCGGGGGCCTGGTTGGTCGACGAGCCGTCGAAGCCCCAGATCGGGAGGTCCTTGACGCCGTCCTCGAGGATCTTCGTCTTCGAGCGCAGCTTGGCCGTCGGCGAGGTGCCGTCGACCCAGATGTACTCCGCCTTGTACGTCATCGGGGGTTCCTTTCCTCCGCAGGGGGAGTGCGAGGTGGGTGGGGACTGGACCCGGAGCTCCCGGGTGACGGGGAGCAGGCTCCCAGCACGGGATTTCCCTGCCTTTTCCCGAGTGTGAACGCTATGTGAACGCGCCCGCAAGCCAGGTGTCCCTTGCGAGGGTTGCCTGTCATCATGGCCCTCCTATGGAGCGCCAGCGCGACTACGTCCTGCGCACGGTCGAAGAACGCGGGGTCCGGTTGATCCGGCTCTGGTTCACCGACGTGCTCGGCCAGCTCAAGTCCTTCGCCATCTCGCCCGCCGAGCTGGAGGGCGCGTTCGACGAGGGCATGCGGTTCGACGGCTCGGCGATCGACGGCTTCAGCCGGGTCCAGGAGAGCGACGTCCTCGCCCGCCCCGACCCGAACAGCTTCGAGCTCCTCCCGTGGGCCGACTCCTACGGCACCTCGGCCCGCATGTTCTGCGACATCACGAACATCGACGGCACGCCCTTCGAGGGCGATCCTCGCCAGGTCCTGCGGCGCAACCTCGACCGCGCCCGGGAGCGCGGCTTCAGCTTCTACGCCGCGCCCGAGATGGAGTTCTTCTACTTCGCCGACGCCGACACGTCGAAGCCGCCCCGCCCGCTCGACCAGGCGTCGTACTTCGACCTGACGACGGCCGACGTCGCGTCCGACCTCCGGCAGCGCACCATCCACACCCTCGAGTCGATGGGGATCCCGGTGGAGTACAGCCACCACGAGGACGGACCGAGCCAGCACGAGATCGACCTGCGCTACACGGATGCGCTGGCGATGGCCGACAACGTCATGACCTTCCGCCTCGTGGTGCGCGAGGTCGCCTTCGAGGCGGGGGTGCACGCGACGTTCATGCCGAAGCCCCTGGCCGCCGTGCAGGGGTCGGGCATGCACACCCACTTCTCGCTGTTCGAGGGCGACACCAACGCCTTCTACGACGCGGGTGACGAGCGCAACCTCTCCAAGGTGGCCCGCGGCTTCATCGCCGGGGTGCTCACCCACGCCCGGGAGATCGCCGCGGTCACCAACCAGTGGGTCAACTCGTACAAGCGGCTCGGCGCCTTCGAGGCGCCGGTGTACCTGTCCTGGGCCCGCAACAACCGGTCGGTCGTCGTCAACGTGCCGCCGATCAAGGCAGGCAAGGCCGACTCCGCCCGCATCGAGTTCCGCGCCCCCGACCCGGCGTGCAAGCCGTTCCTCGCGTTCTCGGTGGTGCTCGCAGCGGGCCTGCGCGGAGTCGAGGAGGGGAACGACATCCC
>JAUXRW010000135.1 GCA_030681555.1 Acidimicrobiales bacterium | reverse complement strand
TCCGACATCAAGCAGTCCATCGCCTCGATGTCGTGGCCGTCGTGTGGCTGTTTCTTGAGACGGGCGATCATGTCGCCGCGGCTGACGTCTTCGTCGTCGGCCTGGGTGACCGTGACCGACATGGGCGCGAAGGCGGCGGCGACCGGCCCGTCGGGCGTATCGATGGAGGAGATGGTGCTGATCATGCCCGAGGGGAGCACCACGACCTCATCGCCCGGTTTCAGCACGCCGCCCGCCACCTGTCCGGCGTAGCCGCGGTAGTCGTGGTGGGCGTCGCTCATCGGGCGGATCACGTACTGCACCGGGAAGCGGGCGTCGATGAGGTTGCGATCGGAGGCGATGTGCACCTCCTCGAGGTGGTGCAGCAGCGAACCCCCCTCGTACCAGTCCATGTGGGCCGACCGGTCGACCACGTTGTCGCCGTGGAGGGCCGACACCGGGATGAAGCTGAGGTCGTGCACGTCGAGCTTCATGGCGAAGGCGCGGAACTCGTCCTTGATCTCCTCGAACCGCTCCTCGGACCAGTCGACGAGGTCCATCTTGTTGATGCACAGGACGAGGTGCGGGATGCCGAGCAGCGAGGACAGGAACGCGTGGCGCCGCGACTGCTCCACGATGCCCTTCCGGGCGTCGACGAGGATCAGCGCCAGGTCGGCCGTGGACGCCCCCGTCACCATGTTCCGCGTGTACTGGATGTGGCCTGGGGTGTCGGCGATGATGAACTTGCGCTTCGGGGTGGCGAAGTAGCGGTAGGCGACGTCGATCGTGATGCCCTGCTCGCGCTCGGCCCGCAGGCCGTCGGTCAGCAGCGCCAGGTTCGTGTACTCGTCGCCCCGCTCGCGCGACGTGCGCTCCACGGCGTCGAGCTGGTCCTGGAAGATTGCCTTCGAGTCGTAGAGCAGCCGCCCGATGAGGGTGGACTTCCCGTCGTCGACCGAGCCCGCCGTCGCGAGCCGCAGCAGCTCAGCCACGGGCAGGTCCCTCCGTGCGAGGGCCGAGCCGGCTCCGCCGGTCGGCCGGAGCGCCGAACAGCTCGGTCGAGAAGCTCCGCTTCGAGACCGAAACCATCAGAAGTAGCCCTCGCGCTTGCGGTCTTCCATGCCGGACTCGCTGATGCGGTCGTCGGCCCGGGTCGCGCCGCGCTCGGTGATCCGGGTGGCGGCGACCTCGGCGATCACGTCCTCGAGGGTGGCGGCATCGGACTCCACGGCGCCGGTGCAGGTGGCGTCTCCCACGGTGCGGAAGCGCACCTGCTTCTCGACGATCTCCTCGCCCTCCAGCAGGGTGATGAACTTGGTGTCGGCCAGCCACATGTCGTCGCGCCGGAACACCTTGCGCTGGTGGGCGAAGTAGATCGCCGGCAACGCGATCTGCTCCTCGGCGATGTACTGCCAGATGTCGAGCTCGGTCCAGTTGGACAGGGGGAACACGCGGATGTGCTCTCCCTTCCGGACCCGGCCGTTGTAGAGGTTCCAGAGCTCCGGTCGCTGGTTCTTCGGGTCCCACTGCCCGAACTCGTCGCGGAAACTGAAGACCCGCTCCTTGGCCCGGGCCTTCTCCTCGTCCCGGCGGGCGCCGCCGAACACGGCGTCGAAGCGCTGTTCCTCGATGGCCCGCAGCAGCGTGGCCGTCTGGAGTCGGTTGCGGGTGGCCCGAGGGCCCATGTCCTCGACCGAGGTGCCGGCGTCGATGTCGTCTTGCACGCTGGCGACGATCAAGCGGGCGCCGACCCGGTGCACCATCTCGTCCCGGAACGCCAGGACCTCGTCGAAGTTCTCGCCGGTGTCGACATGCATGACCGGGAACGGCACCTTCGCGGGGCTGAAGGCCTTGACCGCCAGGTGGAGCATGACGATGGAGTCCTTGCCCCCGGAGAACAGCAGGCCGGGGCGCTCGAACTCGGCGGCGACCTCCCGGATGATGTGGATCGCCTCGGCCTCCAGCGCGCGGAGGTGCGAGAGCTCGTAGGCGGTGTCGGGCATGGGACCGATCAGGGTAAATCCTGAGCGAACTGGTAAGCAATCGTCGTGCCCGCCGCCGCCGCCGACCACGTGCTGGCCGCCGAGGTGGCCACCGCGGCCGGTGAGCTGCTCCTCGGCGTACGGCGCGATCTGGCCGGCGCGCCCGGCTTCCACGTCGGCGACGAGGGCGACCGCCTCGCCCACGACCTCATCGTGCGCCTGCTGGCCGAGGCGGCCCCGGGCGACGCCGTGCTCTCCGAGGAGGGCCGGGACGACCTGCGGCGGCTCGAGCGCTCCCGTGTCTGGATCGTCGACCCGCTCGACGGCACCCGCGAGTTCAGCGAGCCCGGTCGCAGCGACTGGGCCGTCCACGTGGCCCTGGCCATCGACGGGGTGGTGCAGGCGGGCGCGGTGGCGCTCCCCGCAGTCGGACTCACGCTCGCGTCCGTACCGGTCCCGGTCGTGCCGGAGCGGACCCCGGGGCCGGTGCGCGTCGTCGTGTCGCGCACCCGGCCGCCGCTGGAGGCGCGGCTGATCGCGGACGCCCTCGACGGCGAGCTCGTGGCGCTCGGGTCCGCAGGCGCGAAGGCGATGGCGGTCGTGCTCGGCGACGTCGACATCTACGCCCATGCGGGCGGCCAGTACGAGTGGGACAACGCGGCGCCGGCCGCGGTGGCGCTGGCCGCCGGGCTGCACGCCACACGCCTCGACGGCAGCCCGCTGCGCTACAACCGGGCCGACCCCTGGCTGCCGGATCTCCTGATCTGTCGGCCCGAGCTGGCCGAAGCGGCGCTCGGCGCGCTTGGCGCCGCCCGCTGAGGTGGACGCCGGCTGGGGCCTACCGGCTGCGCCTGCCGGTGCTGGCAGCCATCAACGGCCCGGCGGCGGGCGTCGGCATCGTCCTCGCCTGCTACGGCCTACTGAGCGGGGGCGGGATTGCTGCCAGACTCGCCGGGCGATGAGCGCCACCACGGGACCCCCGCCCGACCTCGCCCTCGGCAGCTTCAGCGACGACGGACCCTGGATCGTCGACCCGGACGCCATGCCGTGGCGTGGGGCCGTCCCGGGGCTGCGCCGCCAGATCGCGACGGATCTGCCCGACCTCGTCCGGCCCGGGCGGGTGCCGCCCGGGATGCGCGTCGTGCGCACCACCGCCCGGCTTGGCCGGGCGCTGTCGGGGTGGGCCGTCGGGGCCCGGCGGCGGGGCCGTCCAGAGTCCATCGCCGACCTGTCGCGCCGCCTGCGGATCGCGGCCGAGGCGCTCGGGCCCACCTACGTCAAGCTCGGCCAGATCCTGTCCTCGGGCGAGGGCATCTCCCCGCCCGAGTCTGTCACCGAGTTCACGAGGTGCCGCGATCAGGTGAGCCGCCTGCAGCGCCGGGGCCGGTAGACGCGTGCGGCTCGTCATCGCCCGTTGCGCGGTCGACTACGAGGGCCGGCTCAGCGCGCACCTCCCAATGGCCACGCGCCTGATCATGGTGAAGCGAGACGGGTGCGTCGCCATCCACGCCGACGGCGGCGCGTACAAGCCGCTGAACTGGATGAACAGCCCGAACGTCGTCGTCGAGGCCCCCGGCCGGTGGATGGTCACCAACCCCAAGGGCGAGCAGCTGATCATCACCATCGACGAGGTGCTGTCCGACTCGAGCCACGAGCTCGGCGTCGATCCAGGCCTGCAGAAGGACGGGGTGGAGGCGCACCTCCAGGAGCTGCTCGCCGGCGCCTGCCACACGCTGGAGGACGGCATGATCCTCGTCCGCCGGGAGCACCGCACCGAGATCGGGCCGGTCGACCTCCTGTGCCGTGATGCGTCGGGCCGCGCCGTCGCCATCGAGATCAAGCGGCGCGGGGAGATCGACGGCGTGGAACAGCTGGTGCGCTACCTCGAGTTCATGGAGCGCGACCCCGCGCTCCGGCCGGTCCGGGGCATGTTCGTGGCCCAGGTCATCAAGCCGCAGGCCAAGACCCTGGCCGCGGAGCGCGGGATCATCTGCGTCGAGGTCGACTACGACGCGCTGCGCGGGATCGAGCGGGCGCAGACCTCGCTGTTCTGAGAGCTACGCGGTGTAGGTGACGCGCCCGGCGTCGATGACGACCCGACCGTCACCGCCGAGCCTCTGGAAGACCGTCGCCGGCGGTCCAGGCCTTCACGGTCAGCTCCTCCCCCGGCATGACGGGCGAGGAGAACCGGGGTGGTGGGTCTCCTGGTCGGTGGCCGGGACGGGCGGTCGGACTACGACTCGTCGAAGCCGAACATGTTGGCGTTGGGCCGGGCCTTGGCCACGAGCTCGGACACCTGCGGCCCCAGCTCGGCGACGTCGTCTGTGGGGTTCTCGAGCGTCGGGCCGCGGTGCCAACCCTCGCTCACCGAGATCATGCGGCCGCTCACGTCGAACAAGCGCCCGGTGACGTGGGCGGACTCGGGACTGGACAGCCACGCCACGATCGGTGCGATGTGGGCCGGGGACATGGCTTCCTTCGTGGCCTCGTCGGCCGAGCCCATCCCGAGGTCCTCGGTGAGGCGGGTGAGGGCGGCCGGGGCGATGCCGTTGACGGTGACGCCGTACCGGCTCAGCTCCTTGGCGGCGATGATCGTGAAGCTCGCGATGCCGGCCTTCGCAGCGCCGTAGTTCGTCTGGCCGACGTTGCCGTAAAGGCCGGAGGGCGACGAGGTGTTGATGATCCGGGCGTCGTTGGTCTCGCCCGCCTTCGACCGCTCACGCCAATAGGCCGCAGCGTGCCGCGCCGGGGCGAAGGTGCCCTTGAGGTGCACCTTGATGACGGCGTCCCACTCCGCCTCCGTCATGTTCGTGAGCATGCGGTCGCGGAGGATCCCTGCGTTGTTGATCAGGATGTCCAACCCGCCGAAGGTGTCGATCGCCGACCGGATCATCCGCTCGGCGCCCTCGAAGTCGCTGACGTCGTCACCGTTCACGATGGCCTCGCCACCGGCGGCCACGACCTCGTCGACGACCTCCTGGGCAGGGCCGACGTCGGCCCCTTCCCCGTCCCGAGCCGCCCCCAGGTCGTTCACGACGACCTTGGCGCCGTGGTGGGCGAGCAGGAGCGCGTATTCGCGCCCGATCCCGCGGCCGGCCCCCGTGATGACGGCGACCCGCCCTTCGCAGAGCTTGCTCATGCGCGTACTTCTCCCCATGTGCGACGACCAGTGGTGTCCTCGTCTAGCGCACGATCGCGCGTCGGGCGAAATCTCTGCTCGGCCGGTGGCCGGCGAGTTCCACGACGGTGGCCGGACGTGCGAGGGTTGTGCCCCCATGGACGAGACGATCACCGAGACGTCAGCGGACGCGCCTCGGCCTCCCGGGAGCCCGGGAGAGGCCGGCCCCGGAGACGACGGCGAACCGGCCCGCCCGCGCCGCCGCTGGCTGCTCCCGGCCCTGCTCACCCCGCTCGTCGTCCTCATCGTCCTCGTGATCGCGTGGGCCGTCGACACCAGCTCCGGCGGCGTCGCCCGAAACGTGCAGCTCGCCGGCACGGACGTCGGCAACCTTTCCGAGGCCGAGCTGGCGGCGGAGGTGGCCGACCTGGCGGAGGAGTTCACCGAGGCGCCCGTCGAGATCGTGGCAGACGGAGACACGTACGCGACCACCGCCGACGCCATCGGGCTGCGGATCGATGAGGACCGCACGGTCGAGGGAACCCTCGACGTCGGGCACGACACGTTCGCCCTCCTCCGGCCGTTCGAGTGGGCCCGGTCCTTCCTCTCCGAGCACGACGCCCCCGTGGCCTACCAGGTGAACGGCGATCAGGTCGCGACGGCCACGGTCGAGCTCGAGGGCGAGGATCGCGTCCCCGCCACCGAGCCCACGGTGGAGCTCGTCGAGGGGTCGTTCCGCGTCGTGCCGGGCAAGGCCGGCACGGGCCTGGATCCCGCCGAGGTGGCGGCCGCGCTGCCGGCCGCGGCCGCCGCTGTGGGCGAGGGCGACGGCCCGATCCGCGTGGAGCTCGAACGTGGTCCCATCCCCCCGCTCGGGGAGGACGCAGCCGCCGAGCAGGCGGCCGCCGGGGCCGAGGCCCTCGTCAGCGCGCCGGTGGAGATCCAGACGAGCGGCGGCAACCGCACGATTTCCTCGGAGGAGCTTCGCACCTGGGTCGTGCTCACAACTGCGCCGGACGGCACCGTCGCCGTCGACCTCGACCCGGCCAAGGTCGACCCGTCCCTGCGCGAGCACTTCGACGACATCGCCGGCGGCCCGGTCGACGCCCGGTTCACGGTGGAGGGCGGGAAGCCCGTCATCATCCCGGAGCAGGCGGGCAAGGTCTGCTGCGGCGGCGACCCGGCGGCACGCATCATCGACGCGCTCCGGACCGGCACCCGGACCGTCACGCTCGATCTCGTCGACGGCGCCCCCGCCTTCACCGCGGCCGAGGCGGCCAAGCTCGGGATCGTCGAGGAGGTCGGCCAGCCGTCGGTGTTCGGTCCCACGACGATGCACGCCTGCTGCGAGTCGCGGGTGCAGAACATCCACCGCATCGCGGACCTGATCCGCGGACAGGTGATCGAGCCGGGCGAGACGTTCTCCGTGAACAGTCACGTGGGCCGCCGGACGGTGGGCAACGGGTTCACCGAAGGCGGCGCGATCATCGACGGTCGCGTGGGCAAGGGCATCGGCGGCGGCATCTCGCAGTTCGCCACCACCTTCTTCAACGCCGCGCTCTACGCAGGGCTCGACTTCGGCGAGTACCAGAGCCACTCGCTCTACATCAGCCGCTACCCGCGAGGGCACGAGGCCACGCTGTCCTTCCCGTCGCCCGACCTGGAGATCAGGAACACCACCCCCTACGGGGTGCTCGTGTGGCCGACCTACACGGACACGAGCATCACGGTTCACCTGTACTCCACGAGGTATGTCGACGTCGCGGTCGGCGAGCCGAGCCCGAGCCCGGCCGGCAACTGCACGAAGTGGACCACCCCCCGCACCCGCACCTACCTCGACGGCCGGGTCGAGCGCGATTCGGTCTTCGCCCGCTACCGCCCTGCCGAGGGCATCAACTGCTAGTGGCGGTCGCACCGGTCGACGTCGTGGTCATCGGCGCCGGCCCCGGCGGTGCCGCCGCCGCCGTCTCCGTCGCCCGAGCGGGGCGGAGCGTGCTGCTCGTCGACAAGGCCACGTTCCCGCGGGACAAGATCTGTGGCGACGGGCTCACCACCGGTGCGCTCCGCCACCTGGAGGCCCTCGGCCTGGATCCTGCCCGCGTGCCGTCCTGGCAGCCCGTGGAGGACGTGGTGGTGACGTCGCCGTCGGGCCGGTCGGCGACCTTCCCGCTGCCCCGCGGCGCCGGCACCTACGCGGCGGTGGCCCGACGAGCGGAGCTCGACGCCGCGCTGGTGGACGTGGCCCGAGCGGCCGGGGTCGACGTCCGCGAGGGCCACACGGTCACGGGTGCGGACGAGCGGGCCGACCGCGTGGTGCTGGATGTGGAGGGCCTCGGACCGGTCCACGCCCGCTACGCCATCGCCGCCGACGGCATGTGGTCCCCGATGCGCAAGCACCTGGGGGTGGCCACGCCGGGGTACCTCGGCGAGTGGCACGCGTTCCGGCAGTACTTCACCGACGTCGGTCCGCGGGCGGCCGCCGACCTGTTCGTGTGGTTCGAGCCCGACCTCCTGCCCGGCTACGTGTGGTCGTTCCCGCTCCCCCACGGCCGCGCCAACGTGGGGTTCGGCATCCAGCGGGACAGCGGCAAGGTCGAGCGGGTCCAGGACATGAAGCGCCTCTGGCCGGAGATCCTCGCCCGCCCCCACATCCGTGCCGTCCTCGGGCCCGACGCCCGCCCCGAGTCACCCCATCGGGCGTGGCCCATCCCGGCCCGGATCGACGACGTGGTGCTCCACACGGCTCGCACGATGTTCGTCGGTGATGCTGCGGCGGCCACGGACGCCCTGACCGGTGAGGGCATCGGCCAGGCGCTCCTCACAGGGGTCCTCGCCGCCGAAGCCATCGCGGCCGCAGGGCTGGTCGCGCCGCAGGCGATGGCGACCTACGAGCGATCGGTGCTGCAGTCCTTGGAGGCCGACCACAAGATGTCGCTGCTGCTGATCCGGGCACTGCGCCACCGGAAGGGTGCCCGCGCGGCCGTGCGGGTGGCGGGCGCCAGTGCCTGGACCCGCCGCAACTTCGCCCGGTGGCTGTTCGAGGACTACCCGCGCGCGCTCGTCGCCACGCCGCGCCGCTGGCGGCGGGGCATGCTCAGCGGCCCCGGCGCCTACCGGGCCGACGTGTCCGGCATGACGTGACCGCCGGTCACGTCAGGCCAGATCGCAGTGCCCGCGGGTGAGTTGGTGCACCGCCCCTTGCGCGAGGCCGAGGACGCCCTCGGCACGGTCACCGCGGCGTTCGCCCGATCAGGCGTCGTCGATCCAGCCCTTCACCTGCTCGAGCAGCTTGACCGGGTCGGGGCTGATCGGCGTGACGTTGAGGACGGTGGTGCCGGACTCCTTGAAGGCCGCGATGCGCTCCCGGACGTAGCCCTCCGGGCCGCAGAGGGTCGTCTGCTCCAGCAGCTCGTCCGGCACGAGGCGCGCCGCCTCGTCCTTCTTGCCGTCGAGGTAGAGGTCCTGGATGGCTTCGGCCTCCGCCTCGTAGCCGTAGCGGCGCACCAGGTCGTTGTAGAAATTGCGACCCTTGGCCCCCATGCCCCCGATGTACAGCGCGAGCACGGGCCGGGCGAACTCGCGGATGCTGGCGGCGTCCTCGCCCACCGAGAGCAGGCTGCCGGCGACCACCTCGAGCGGCCCGAGCTCGGGCGCCCGCTTGGCCTGGCCCGCCGCCAGGTCGGCGCCCCACACGTCCTGCACCTTCTCGGGCAGGTAGAAGAGCGGCATCCACCCGTCGGCCAGCTCCGCGGTCATCTCCACGTTCTTGGGGCCGAGGGACGCGACGTAGATCGGGATCTCGCTCCGGACGGGGTGGTTGATCAGCTTGAGTGGCTTGCCCAGCCCGGTGCCCTGCCCCTCGGGGAGCGGGATGGTGTAGCTGGTCCCTTCGTGGACGACGCGCTCGCGCCGCCACACCTGCCGGCAGATGTCGATGATCTCCCGGGTGCGGCCGAGCGGCCGGTCGTAGGGCACGCCGTGGAAGCCCTCGATCACCTGGGGGCCCGACGCGCCCAACCCGAGCACGCAGCGACCGTCGGACAGGGAGTCCACGCCGGCGGCCGTCATGGCGAGCAGCGTCGGCGTGCGGGTGTAGATGGGCAGGATGCCTGATGCGATCTCGACGCGCTCGGTACGCGCCGCGAGGTAGCCCATCGTGCTGACCGCGTCGAAGCTGTAGGCCTCGGCGACCCACACCATGTCGAGACCACCCTGCTCCATGGCGATCACCTGCTCGACCGCCTCGCGGATGCCGCCGGCGTAGTTGAGCTGCGTGGACAGCCTCATGGTTCTCCCCTGTCGTCGCGATGTGCCTGGCGGACGGTCTACCCGCCGGTGAGCCGAGCCCGGGCGTTCTTCGACCGCTCGAGCAGGTGGGCCGGCACGCCGAAGGCGTTGTCGGCTGCACCGGCGCCGTCGTCGACCGCCTCCGCGGCGGCCCCGTTGCCCGCCACCGCGACCGGCGCCTCGACCTCGACGCGCTGGTCGACGGGGACGAACTCCTTCGGGCGCACGAGGTGCCGACCGTCGAGCAGGCCCACCTCGACCCCGTTGTCGAACAGCACCCGGTAGCGGATCCACGTGACGCCGGAGACGACGAGGACCTTGCCGGGGGTGCCCGCGGGCACGCCCGGGAGGTCGACGTGGGCGCGCACCTTGTCGTGGCGCTTGAGGTCGATCTCGGTCAGCAGGCCGGACATGGCGGACAGTCTGGCCCGGCGCCACACGGCCGGCGCAACCCGGCGCGGCGGGAGCCTCTCAGCCGGCGAGGTCCTTGGCGAGCCGCATGATGTGCTGTCCATGCCCCCCCCCCGTCCATCGGCAGATGACGTACGAGATGCCCTCGCGCTCCGGCGCGTCCCGCACCACCCCTCCTCCCTCGACGGCACGGTCACGCTTCGGTGCGGGGTACGATCGCCCGTCCGCAACCAGGGGGAAGACACATGCCGGGCTGGAACTTCGCTGACACGTGGGAGGTCGTGGCCGAGCTGCTGCCCGACGCCATCGCCTCGGTCCATGGCGACCGGCGCACGACGTGGAGCGAGTTCGATCGGCGGGCCAACGGCATCGCGCAGCACCTCCTGGACGCCGGCGTGGCGGAGCAGGACAAGGTCGCCCAGTACCTCTACAACGGCCCGGAGTACCTCGAGTCCGTCTTCGCCACCTTCAAGGCGGGGCTGGCGCCGATAAACACGAACTACCGCTACCTCGACGACGAGCTCGCGTACCTCTGGGACAACGGCGACGTCGTCGCGGTGGTCTTCCACGGCACGTTCGCCGAGCGGATCGAGGGCCTCCGGGAGCGGCTCCCCCGCATCCACACGTGGCTGTGGGTGGACGACGGGAGCGGGTCGTGCCCCGAGTGGGCCCTGCCCTACGAGTCCGCCGCGCAAGCGGGCACCACCACGAAGGTCGTCGGTCCCTGGGGCCGCGACGGCGATCACCTCCTGCTCCTCTACACCGGCGGCACCACCGGGATGCCCAAGGGCGTCATGTGGCGGCAGGACGACCTCTTCCGGTCGCTCGTCGGCACCCTCAACCCGGCCGTGAAGGACGAGGACCCGGACGACGAGCTCTCCCTGATCCGCGGCGCCGTCACCGCGCCCGGGATGGTGGGGCTCCCGGCGTGCCCCCTGATGCACGGCACCGGGCTCTTCACTCAGCTGGTCGTCCTGTCGGCGGGCGGATGCTCGGTGACGCTCGAGTCCCGGAGCCTCGACATCGACGAGCTCCTGACCACGATCGAGCGCGAGGGCGTCAACACGATCGCCATCGTCGGGGACGCCTTCGCAAAGCCGATGATCCGCGCCCTCGACGCAGCACCGGGAACGTACGACATCAGCAGCCTCTTCATGATCTCGTCGTCGGGGGTGATGTTCAGCGAGGCCAGCAAGCAGGCGCTCCTGGCCCACCACCCCGGAATGCTGATCGTGGACGCCTTCTCGTCCTCCGAGGCCCTCGGCATGGGCCAGTCCGTCTCCACTGCCGGCGGAACGTCCACCACCGCGAAGTTCACGCTCGGCGAGCACACCAAGGTCATCACTGACGACGGGCGGGCCGTCGAGCCGGGCTCCGGCGAGACCGGTCGGGTCGCCGTTGGCGGCTTCCAGCCCGTCGGCTACTACAAGGACCCGGAGAAGTCCGCCGCCACCTTCATCAGCTTCGAGGGGCGGCGCTACTCGGTGCCCGGGGACTACGCCATGGTCGAGGCGGACGGCACGCTCACGCTGCTCGGCCGCGGGTCCGTGTGCATCAACACGGGCGGCGAGAAGGTGTACCCCGAGGAGGTCGAGGAGGCGCTGAAGACCCACGAGGCCGTGGCCGACGCCGTGGCGGTCGGCCTCCCAGACGACAAGTTCGGCGAGGCCATCACGGCGGTCGTGGAGCTGCGCCCGGGCACCGCCCTCGACGAGAGCGACGTCATCGCCCACGTGAAGGGACGCCTGGCGGCCTACAAGGCACCGAAGCGCGTCCTGCCGATCGACACGATCGGACGCGCCCCCAACGGCAAGGTGGACTACAAACGGCTGAAGAGCTGGGCCGCCGATCAGGTCTCCACGTGAGCGAGCCGACGCCCGCGCAGCCGCTGCGCGTCGGGTACCACCGGGAGCTCGACGCCATCGACCAGAAGGTCATCCGGCTGTTCGCGCTGGTGTCGGAGGCGGTGGCAGCCGCGAACCTCGCTCTGCTCGCCGACGACACCGATGCGTTGGCAAACGTCCGGGCGGGCGAAGCGACCATCGATGAGCTCATGGTCGAGCTCGAGCACGACATCGAGCGGCTGCTCCTGCTGCAGGCGCCGGTGGCCGGGGAGCTGCGGTACGCGCTGACGCTCATCCGGATCGTGCCCGAGCTCGAGCGCTCGGGCGACCTTGCAGAGCACATCGCCAAGCGCGCGGGCAGCGGCCTCGCTCCCCAGCTCACCCCCACCGCCCGCGGGATGCTCGAGCGCATGGGCATCGTGGCCGAGCAGATCTGGCGGACCGCAGCCGACGCCTTCGCGGACCGGGACGCCCCTGCCGCCGAGGGCCTCGAGCAGGCCGACGACGAGCTCGACGACCTCCACACCGCACTCACCACCGAGCTCCTCAGCGGCTCCGTGGCCACCGGCCTGGCCGCTGACGCCACCCTGGTTGCCCGGTTCTACGAGAGGCTGGGCGACCACGCCGTGCACATCGGCGCCCGGGTGGCACGCGCAGTTCGCTGAACAGGGGGCACAATGGGGGCATGCGCTCCTCCAACCCCGCGTTGAACGAGAAGGCCTTCGAGCGAGCCGGCACCGAAACGGGGTGGGCGGCCGCCACCGAGGCGTACGCTGCGCCGGCCTACCGCGGCCCGGTCGCCGGAGACGACACCATGACGCTCAACGGCGTCGCGTGGGCGTCCGGCGCCCTCATCGTGCTGGTCATGGCGGCCGGCGTCTTCGGCTGGAGCAGCTCCAGCTCGAGCCCCGACGAGCTGGCCATCCCCGGGTGGCTGCCGATCGTGGCGATCGGCGGCCTGGGCGTCGCCATCCTCACCATCTTCAAGCCCCACCTGGCTCGGTTCACCGCCCCCGTGTACGCCATCCTCGAAGGTGCGCTGCTCGGCGCCATCTCGAAGCTCTACAACGACCAGTACGACGGCATCGTCGTGCAGGCCATCGGCCTCACGGTGGGCGTGTTCCTCGTCATGCTGTTCCTCTTCAGCACCCGCATCATCCGGGTCACGGAAAAGCTGCGAGCGGGCATCGTGGCGGCGACGCTCGGCGTGATGCTGGTCTACGTGGTCAGCATGGTGGTGAACCTGTTCGGCGGCGAGCTGCCCCTCCTCCACGACTCGTCCGCCCTCGGCATCGGCATCAGCCTGCTGATCGTCGGCATCGCAGCGTTCAACCTGCTCCTCGACTTCGACTTCGTCGAGAAAGGCGTCGAGGCGGGCGCCCCGAAGCACCTGGAGTGGTACGCCGCCTTCGGCCTCCTGGTCACCCTGATCTGGCTGTACCTCGAGCTGCTCCGGCTCCTCGCCAAGCTGCAGTCCCGGGACTGAGCGCTCCGCGTCGTTCCGGTGGATGGCCTCTGGACAAGCGGTGAACAGCAGGGATTAGCCTCCGCCGGTGCGCTTCCGGCTGCTTCCCGCTGACGACAAGTTCTTCCCGCTGTTCGACCAAGCCGCGTCCAACGCGGCGGAGTGCGCACGACACCTCCGTGACGTCATCGCCGACGGCTCGCCCGAGGGGCACCAGCGGATCAACGACTGCGAGCACCGGGGGGACGAGCTCACCCGGGCCATCCTCCAGCGGCTGCACTCCACCTTCGTCACGCCGTTCGACCGGGAGGACATCCACGCCCTCGCCGAGGAGCTCGACGACGTGGTCGACGACATCCACACCGTCTCCCAGCTGCTTCTGGTGACCCACGTCACCACCACGTTGCCCGAGATGCACGAGCAGGCCGAGCTCCTCGTGCGGATGGCCGTGGAGGCCGAGGCGCTCGTCGGCCGGTTGCAGTCGATGAAGGGCGTCGAACCCCATCTCGACGCCATCGACCGGCTCGAGAGCGAGGGCGACGGCGTCTACCGCCGCATCCTCTCCCGGCTCTACAGCGGCGAGATCGAGGCGCTCGAAGTGCTCCGGTGGAAGGGCGTCGTCGAGGCGCTCGAAGGAGCACTCAACACCATCGAGGACATCGGCGACGTCGTCGAGTCCATCGTCCTGAAGCACGCGTGACCCGCACGGGCGACGAACACTGACCAATGGAAGACGCAACGCTGATCTTCGTGGTGGTCGTGGCCCTGGGCTTCGACTTCGTCAACGGCTTCCACGACGCCGCCAACTCGATCGCGACGGTGGTCTCCACCCGCGTCCTCACGCCACGGCAGGCGGTGGCCTGGGCAGCGTCGTTCAATTTCATCGCCTTCCTGGTGTTCGGCACCCACGTCGCCACCACCATCGCCAAGGACGTCGTGGAGCAGGGCGTCCTGTCCATCGGGGTGATCTTCGCCGGACTGGTGGGCGCGATCGTCTGGGATCTCATCACCTTCTGGTTCGGCCTGCCCACGAGCTCCTCCCACGCTCTCGTGGGGGGCATGGCCGGCGCCGCCGTGGCCAAGGGCGGGTTCGACGTGCTCGTGTCCGAGGGGCTGCGAAAGATCGGCCTGTTCATCATCCTCTCGCCGCTGATCGGCCTCGCGGTGGGCCTCATCCTCACCGTGGTGATCAGCTGGGCATTCTTCCGGGTGCGACGGCTCGACCGGCTGAACAAGGGGTTCCGGCGGGGCCAGCTCGTCTCGGCCGCGGCGTTCAGCCTCGGCCACGGGGCCAACGACGCCCAGAAGACGATGGGGATCATCCTCGCCCTCCTCATCGCCGGCGGGCACGTGGCGGACAACGGCGAGGTGCCGCTGTGGGTAGTCCTGGCCGCCCACACGGCCATCGGCCTAGGCACCCTCGCCGGCGGCTGGCGCATCGTGAAGACGATGGGCTCGAAGATCACCCGGCTCCAGCCCGCCGGCGGCGTGGCCGCCGAGACGGCCGCCGCCGCCACGCTCTTCTTCACGTCGGCCGCTGGCGTACCCGTCTCGACGACCCACACGATCACCGGGGCCATCGTCGGCGTCGGGGCCGCCCGACGGCTGAGTGCCGTGCGGTGGGGCGTGGCCGGGCGGGTGGTGTGGGCGTGGGTCCTCACCATCCCGGGCGCGTTCCTCATCTCGGCGCTCACGTACTACGCGGTGGAGGCGTTCGCCTGATGGACCGTCGCGCCGCCTTCTTCGCCCTCGCAGCCCTCATCTGCGCTGTGCTGGTCCCGCTCGCGGAGGAGGAGTTCCGCACGCTCACGATCTGCGTCGGGGCCACCTACCTCGTGCTCGCGCTGGCCTCCTTCTTCGACCACCGCTCCCGCCCGCGCTAGCCGGCGGGCCGACTCGAACCCTCCGGCAGGCGCGCAACGCTCCGAACCGTCCGCCGACCCCGGCACAGCGCGCAGGTGCGACAGGAGCAGGCACGGTTGATCTCGGTTTCGACGGCCGGGGGC
Source organism: Acidimicrobiales bacterium (assembly GCA_030681555.1). Taxonomy (GTDB): domain Bacteria; phylum Actinomycetota; class Acidimicrobiia; order Acidimicrobiales; family VFJN01; genus VFJN01. Next base: position 32,281 of record JAUXRW010000135.1, on the reverse strand, counting down.
GATCATCACGGGCGGCGGAGGTGGTCCCGGACACTCGCACGCCCTCGAGCTGGCCCGGCGGCGCGCTGGTGGCCGTGAACGGCAGGTGCCCGAACATCCAGCGAACGGCCGCGTTCCTGCACTGTGAGACGCCGCCTGACGGCGGATGGGAGCGCAAGAACGCCGCAGGTGTCGCAGCGGGGGGCAGACGGATCAGGCGAGGACGGCGCGGGCGAGGCGCCGGAGGACCTGCTCGGCCCAGGGCTGGTCTCGGCCGAGGCCGGCCCGCATCCCCTCCCAGGTGCGCCACGAGAGCGCGGCGTCGAGCGCGTCGAGCACCTCGTCGCGGTCCGCCCCGGCCGCGTCGAGCTCGGTCGAGAAGGTGCGCACGAGCTCCTCGCGCAGGAAGGCCTGACCGGCCTGCAACCTGGCCGTGATCTCGCTGGAGAAGGGGCCGTGCACGTCGGCGGCGCGGCGGATGGGGCTGACCGCCTCCAGGAGCAGCGACCGCTGGTGCACGAACCGCTCGAGCCGCTCCTCGAACGGGAGGTCCGGCGGGATCGGGACGACGAGCAGGGACACGCGCCCAACGAGGCGCTCCGCCACGGCGGCGTGCAGGCGCTCGAGGTCATCGAAGTGCTGGAAGATCGAGCGCACCGACACCGATGCCGCCTCGGCCACCCTCGGTGCGGTCGGGCGGAGGTCGCCCTGCTCGAGGAGGGCGACCGTGGCGTCGACGATGGCCTCTCGGGTGCGCAAGGACCGCATGGTGCGGCCGTCGATGGGGGCGGTCGAGGTCTCTTGTTGCACGGCGCGTGCAGTCTACGTTCAGCCCTGCTGCGACACCGGCGAGCCATGGTGGGCGACGAGCCGCCAGCGCCCGCCGTCGCGCTGGAAGACGTTCAGGGCGGCCACGGTCGCACCGAGGTCGGGGCCGATCAGGTTCTCGTCGACCGAGACCCAGGCCACGTCGCCGGCGACGGCGACGACCTCGTCGGTGAGGATGAACTGCAGCGGGTTCGGGCCCCCGAACAGCGCGAACCACGAGCCGGACACCGCGCCCCAGCCGCGGAGCGTGCGCCAGCCCGGGTGGGTGCAGACGATGCGGTCGCTGTGCTCCCAGACCTCGGACATGGCGTCGAGATCCCGCTCCTCGAAGGCGTCGTAGAAGGCACGGTGGGCGGCCCGCACCGCCGCTTCGTCCGCCGTGTCCTCGCTCGCCATGGCAATGACCCTATTGGCTGGGCGGACGTCACTTCGCACCCCGAGGCGGGCTCGGGCGAGGATGCGGGATGCGCTCGCTCGCCACCGTCGACGGCGTCACCCTCGCCGTGCACGAGCTCGGTGGCGCAGGCCGTCCCGCGCTGCTGTGCCACGCCACCGGCTTCCACGGCGCGATGTGGGAGCCCTTCGCGACCGCCCTCGGCCCCGACCTCGAGCGATGGGCGATCGACTTCCGGGCCCACGGCACCTCGGTGGTCCCCGCGGAGCAGCCCCTCGAGTGGACCGAATTCTGCACGGACGTGCTCACGGCGGTCGACGGCCTCGGGCTCCCCGCCGGGCAGGTGCTCGGCGTCGGCCACTCGATGGGCGGCGCCGCGCTCGTGCTCGCAGAACAGGCGCGTCCGGGCACGTTCGCCGGGCTGTTCCTCTACGAGCCGATCGTCTCGCCCCAGCGACTCCGCACCGACCCGGCTGACCCGATGGCGAACGCGGCGGTCCGACGCCGCCCGTCCTTTCCGTCGCACGCCGAGGCACTGGCCAACTACGCGTCGAAACCGCCGCTCAACCAGTTGCGGGCCGACGCGCTGCACGCCTACGTCCGGCACGGGCTGACGCAGGGTGAGGACGGGTCGGTGCACCTCGTGTGCCGGCCGGCCGACGAGGCCCGGGTGTACCGCAACGCCGGGGGGCACGACGCCTTCGCCAGCCTGGGCGAGGTGCGCTGTCCGGTGGTGGTCGCGGTGGGCGACGACGCTTCCGGGCCGGTCGCCTTCGCGCCGTCGGTCGTCGGGGCGCTCCCGAACGGCCGGCTCGAGCGCTTCGCGCACCTCGGCCACTTCGGTCCGCTGGAGGCGCCCGCCCGCGTGGCGGCTGCGGTGCAGGCCTTCGCCCTCGGCCTGTGAGCGGCCGGCCGGCGTCCCACGGGATGTCACACCGCACGCGTAGCCTGCACACATGGCCCTGCCGCTTCCCACGAGCCTCTCGCCGTCGAAGGTGACGTCGTTCACGGACTGCGCACTGGCGTTCCGCTTCTCGGCCATCGACCGGCTGCCGGCGCCGCCGTCCGTGGCCGCCACCCGTGGGTCGCTGGTCCACGCCGCCCTCGAGCGGCTCTTCACCCTCGAGCCTGCGGTCCGCACGCGAGCGGCCGCCACCGTCTGTCTCGCCGAGGCGATCGACGCGCTAGAGGACGACCCCGAGTACACGATGCTGGAGCTCGACGATGAGGCCCGGGCCACGTTCTGCTCCGACGCGGCGACGCTGCTCGACAAGTACTTCCTCCTGGAGGACCCGACGACGATCACCCCGATCGGCATCGAGCTCAAGCTCGAGGTCGAGCTGGCGGGCGTGCACCTCCGCGGCATCATCGACCGGCTGGAGCTCGACGCCGATGGCGCGCTCGTCGTGACCGACTACAAGACGGGCCGGGCCCCGGGCGAGCGTCAGGAGCAGCAGCGCCTCGCCGGGGTCGCGTTCTACTCGCTCCTGTGCGAGCGGCTCTTCGGCCGACGCCCGGCCCGCGTGCAGCTGCTGTACCTGGCGGATCCCGTTGCCATCATCTCGATCCCGACCGACCGGTCGACGCGCGGGGTCGAGCGCAAGCTGGCCGCCGTCTGGACGGCTGTCGAGCGCGCCTGCGAGCGCGAGGACTTCCGGCCCAACCCCTCACGCTTGTGCGACTGGTGCGGCTTCAAGGCCTACTGCCCGTCGTTCGGCGGCGACATCGGCCTGGCCGACGCCCACCGGTTGCAGCTGACCGCCTGAGCATGCTGCAGAGAGCGAAGGAGCTCGCCGCTCGGTTCGACGACGCCGTTGAGCTCCACATCGACAGGGTCCGCGGCCACCGCACGGTGGACCGCGTCATGTACGGCGCCTCCGAGCTGGGCGACTGGTCGCTCATCTGGCACCTCATCGGATCCGGGCAGGCCCTGCTCCCCGGTCGGTCGCCGGCGTCGGCCGTCCGTCTGTCCGCCTTCCTCGGCGTCGAGTCCGTCGTTGTGAACATGGGCGTGAAGCGCCTCTTCCGGCGCCGCCGCCCGGTCTGGCAGGGCGTCGACCCGCGCCCGCACCGGCTTCGCACGCCCCGCACCAGCAGCTTCCCGTCGGGCCACGCCAGCTCGGCCTTCACCGCTGCCGGCATCCTCGCGGCGCGGGGCGACCCCCTCTGGCCGCTGTATTACGGCGTCGCCGCGGTGGTGGCCACGAGCCGGGTGTACGTGCGCATCCACCACCCCACCGACGTCGTGGCGGGCGCGCTCCTCGGCGCCGGGATGGCGGCGGTGGCCAACAAGGTGTGGGCGAGCTGACGGGGGAATGCTCGCCCGGCGGCGCCGGTTGGCAGGACCGTGACCACCGACCCCTCGCCCGCCACCGCCTTCGCCGTCACCTGGGACTACCGCTGCCCCTTCGCGCGGAACGTCCACGAGCACCTGGTGGCCGGCCTGCGCGCCGGCGCAGCGTGGGACGTCCGCTTCGTCGCCTTCTCGCTGGGCCAGGTCCATGTCGTCGAGGGCGAGCCCGACATCTGGGAGCGGCCCCAGGACGACACCGGCCTGCTCGCCCTCCAGGCGGGCGTGGTCGTCCGCGACACCCGGCCCGACCGCTTCCTCGACGCCCACGAGGCCCTCTTCGCGCTCCGGCACGACCACGGCGGCCACCTCCGCAACGAGGCCTCCGTGCGCGATGCTCTCCTCGGGGTCGGCGTCGACGCCGACGCAGTGTTTGCCGCGATCGCCACGGGCGATCCGCTGCTCACCGTCCGCCAGGAGCACGAGGCCTCCGTGAAGGAGCACGCCGCCTGGGGGGTGCCCACCTTCCTCCTCGGCGACCAGGCCGTGTTCGCCCGCATCATGGACCGACCCGAGGGCGACGGCGCCCACGCCACCCGCACGATCGAGCGGGTGCTCGACCTGATGACCTGGACCGACCTCAACGAGTTCAAGCACACGTCGATCCCCCGGTAGCACGGGAGCCCCGCGAACGACCGCTCCACGCCGGCGTCGGATGACCGAGGCCCGACCGGAGGCCTGGAACCTGACCCATGTCCTACGACGGCATGCTCGCCATGGGGCTCAACGGCGACGTCGGTCGACGATGCACGTCACGCTCCACGTCTGGCGTGCGGTCGCCGACCCGGTTGCACTGCGGGACGCGATCGCGCCGAGTTCGCAGCACTCATCGCCGCCGGCTGACCGGGGCGGACGGGAGCGTGGAGAGCCCTAGGCGCCGACGGGCGCCTCTTCGATGAGCGGGGCACCCGTGGACGCCAGCTCGGCCGCCGTCAGGATCATCCGCACGTCGAGGAGCAGGTCGGACACCTCATCGGTGGAGACGAGCTCGCGATGGAGGAGGTCGGAGAGCCCGCTGTCGATGAGGCGCAGCGCCTCGTCGATCACGGCCTCGTCGATCACCCTGGTCTCGGAAACGTTGGTGGTGATGACGTCCTCGGTCTCAGTCATTGGCGCCAGGTTACCCACGCCGTGCGGCGACGATGCGTCATGGCGACGCTCGTCACAGAACGTCCACGCTCGGACCCGGGTTTGGGCACCTGCCCGCCAGCCCTAGCCTGCCCCTCGTGCGCTATGAGCGGGTGGCCCGGCTGGGGCGCGGCGGCATGGGCGTCGTCGACCTGGCCCGGGGGCCCGATGGGACCCAGGTGGCCCTGAAGCGCCTGACGTTCCACGGCTCGGCGGACGAGATGGCACGGGCGCGGCAGCGCGTGGCCCGCGAGGCCGAAGTGCTGACCCGCCTGGACCACCCCAACATCGTGGAGCTGCTCGAGGTCCTCGACGACGGCGTCGACCTCACCCTCGTGATGCCCTACCTGACCGGCGGGACCCTGGCCGAACGGGTGGCCAAGGAGGGCCCGGTGCCGGCAGAGGAGGTGGAGCACCTGGTCGAGGCGCTCGGCCGGGCCCTGGCCGACGCGCATCGGGCGGGGGTGGTGCACCGTGACATCAAGCCGGCCAACGTCCTGTTCGACGCCCACCGCGTGCCCCACTTGGCGGACTTCGGCGTGGCCAGCTCCCGGGACGACACGGTCGGGCTCACCCACACGGGTAGCGTCGTGGGCACCGCCGGGTACATGGCGCCCGAGCAGGCCCGCGGCGAGCCGGCCGGGCCGCCGGCCGACGTCTTCGCCCTCGGCGCCACGCTCCTCTTCGCGGCCTCGGGCGAGGGCCCCTACGGCCGGGGCGCTCCGGACCTCCTCATGGTTCGGGCCGCGCAGGGCAAGGTGCGGCAAGTCCCGCGCTCGGTGCCCCGTCCGCTGCGGCGGCGCCTCGAGTGGATGCTCGACCCCCGCGCCGAGCGCCGCCCCTCCGCAGCCGCCCTCGTCGGCGGGCCCGAGGGCACCCTGGTGCGCCCCCCCGTGCTCACCCGGCCGCCCCGCTGGCCCGCCGTTGCGACGGTCGGCGGCGTGGGCATCGCCGCCCTCCTCGCCGCAGTGGTGCTCTCGGTGCGGGAGACTGGCGACCCCCCGGCGGCCGTCCCGGCCCCGACCACCACCGCCTGCGCTGCGCTCCCCTACCAGCCCTGCGGGGCCCTGCCCGCTCCGAACACGGACGGCACCGCCTGCCTGGCCGGCTTCGAGGACTACGACCGGGCGGCCGCGAACGGCTGCGAGGCGGCGCCCGACGGGCGGGCCGACGGCGACGAGCTGACCGAGCCGATCGAGGCGACGATCGTCCCTCGCGACGACGTGGACCGGTTCGCAGTGCCGGTCTCCGACAACGCCCAGCTCCTGTGCGACGGCCGGCTCCACCTCACGCTCACCGCTCCGACGGAGGTGTCGTTGCGCCTCGAGGTCCTCGACGGCGACGAGGTGCTGGCCGAGACCACGAGCTCCGACGGCGTCCCCTCCTCGGTGACGCTGCGCGAGCCCGGGTGCTTCAGCGACGACACCACCACGCTGACCGCCCGGGTGGCCCCGATCGGTTCAAACCGCAGCGCCGACGCCTACCTCCTCGAGCGGCGCGGCTCGTACTGAGCCGCGGACAGGAGCGTCGCACCCCCCGATTAGGGTCGCCGCCATGGGGATGGAGCGAGCCGGCCTTACCTTCGCCAGCCTGATGGGGCTCGGTCCGGCGGCCGCAGTGGACATGGCGACGCTGGCGGGATCGGTGGGGTACGCGTCGTACTGGACGGCGGAGACCACCGGACCGGAGGCCTTCTCCATCCTCGCGGCGGCCGGGGCCGCTGCGCCGTCGCTCGACCTCGGCACCGGGGTCCTCGCCCTCCAGCTGCGCACGCCGATGGTCGTGGCGATGGCCGGTGCCACGCTCCAGGCCCTCCACCCCGATCGCGACATCCTCCTCGGTGTGGGGATCTCCTCCCCGGTGGTCACGCAGCGCTGGCACGGCGTGCCCTACGGCGACCGCCCGGTGGCGCGCGTACGCGAGTACGTCACCCTGCTGAAGGCCTGCCTCTCCGGGGAGAAGGTGGACTTCGCCGGCGACTTCTACGAGGTGAAGGGGTTCCGGCTGGGGGTGCGGCTGGGCGATCGGCGTCCGAAGGTCGTGCTCGGCGCGCTGAACCCGGCCATGCTCCGCCTCGGCGGCGAGGTGGCCGACGGGGTGCTGCTCAACTACCTCCCGGCCTCTCACGTGCCGTGGTCGGTCCAGCAGGTGCGCACGGGCGGGGCCGCCGAGATCTACGCCTACGTCCACGCCGGGGTGTGCGAGCGCCACGAAGGCATCGAGCTGGCCCGCCGCGACCTCTTCTCCTACGCCGTCGTCGACTCCTACGCCCGCAGCTTCGAGCGCGCCGGCTTCGCCGACGAGGTGGCGGCGATACGCGAGGCCCACGGAGCTGGTGATCGGGAGGCCGCTGTCGCTGCGGTGTCCGAACGGATGGTCGATGCCATCGACGTCATGGGCGACGACGACACGGTCCTCGCCACCATGCGGGCCTACGCCGACGCAGGGGTCGACGTGCCGGTGCTCATGCCGCTGCCGTGGGGCGCCGACCGACGCGCCTCCGCCGAGCGCGCCCTCCGCGCCGGCGTCGGCGGGGGCTGAGCGCAGGTGCTGCTGCACGGGAAGGTGGCCCTCGTCACCGGCGGGGCCCACAGGATCGGTCGGGCACTGTGCCAGCGCTTCGCGGCCGAGGGCGCGGCCGGGGTGGCCGTCGTCGACCGGACCGTCGAGGGTGCCACAGCCGTGGCCGACGGGCTCGGGCTGGCCGAGGAACGGTTCCTCATCCTCCCCCACCCGGAGGTCCCCGACTACGTCCAGCGCAAGGCGGCCGACCCCGACCGGTGGATCTCCGGGATGCGCACGCTGCAGCGCCGGGTGCGCGGCACGATATGACGCGGAAGCCCACCGGGCCCGTCCCCACACCGCTCGCCGACAGCGCACTGCTGGAGATCGGTCTCCGCCCCGGCGACCGGGTGCGGTTCCGTCGCCGCGAGGGTGGAGCCTGGCAGGAGGGCCGGGTGGAGTGTCGCGAGCGCGACGGATCGGTCGGCATCCGGGACGAGCGGGGTTCGGCGCGGGCCCTTCCGACCGACCGCCTGCAGATCCGGACGACGGGCAAGCGCGGCCGGACGGTGTGGGAACCGGTCGCCGACCGGGCGTCGCGCGACGAACAGCTCGGCATCTTCGACCGGTGAGGCGCCCGCTGCCCGACGTCGTCGGACCGGGCATGCGGCTGCTGGTGTGCGGGCTCAACCCCAGCCTCCACGCGGCGAAGGCCGGGGTGGGCTACGTCACGCCGGGCAACCGGTTCTGGCCTGCAGCGCTGGCTGCCGGGCTCGTCACCGCCGACCGCGATCCCCGGCACGCCCTCGAGGTCGACGGCGTCGGCTTCACGGACCTCGTCGCTCGCGCCTCGCCCCGGGCCGACAGGCTCACCGCTGCGGAGTACGGCTCCGGCGTCGACCGGCTCGACCGGCTGTGCCGGCGGTGGCAGCCCGGTGCCGTGTGCATCGTCGGGCTCGCGGGGTGGCGCAAGGCCGTCGACCGCACCGCGGTGGCGGGTCCGCAGGAGCCACGGCTCGGCGGGCGGCCCGTCTACCTCATGCCGTCGACGAGTGGGCTCAACGCCGCCACGGGCCTCGACGCGCTGATCGCCCACCTGCGCGCTGCGCTGGAGCTCGCCCACACTTGACCGCCCGGTCACGTAGGTTCCGTCGATGGCGCTGCGACTGGAACCGATCGACGAGTACATGCACGAGCTCGGCCCGGAAGCGAACTTCAACGAGAGCATGTACTTCAACCTCTACGACCCCATCCACGGCGTCGGAGGCTGGTTCCGGTGCGGCAACCGCGCCAACGAGGGCTACGCGGAGATGACCGTGTGCATCTACCTGCCGGGCGGCCGGGTGGCCTTCATGTACAAGCGCCCCGAGATCTCGAGCAACGACGCCTTCGACGCCGGCGGCATCCGCTTCGACGTGGTCACGCCCTTCGAGCGCCTCGACGTGCGCTACACGGGCAAGGTCGTGGTCCTCGACGACCCGCTCCAGATGGCGAACCCGAAGCGGGCCTTCAGCGAGAACCCGTACGCCGAGTGCGAGGTGCGGATCGAGTACACCGGCGCGTCGGCCATGTTCGGGGGCGAACCCGAGACCTCCCACGAGAAGCCGGGCGAGGAGTTCGCCAAGGGGCACTACGAGCAGCTGATCGCCGGGCGGGGCACGATCCGCGTCGGGGACGAGGAGTGGGAGGTCGCCGGCCACGGCCTCCGGGACCACTCGTGGGGGCCCCGCTACTGGCAGGCGCCCTGGTACTACCGCTGGCTGACGGCCAACTTCGGTGCGGACTTCGGGTTCATGGGCTCCCGCATCGCGCGGCGCGAGGGCGCTGGCACCCGGGGTGGGTTCGTCTGGGAGGACGGGCAGCTCCACGTGTGCGACAACCTCGAGATCGCGACCGAGTGGACCGACGGCGACCGGTACCACCGAGCGATCCGCGCCACACTGCGCTCGGGCGAGCGGGAGTGGAAGGTCACGGGGAAGGTGCTCGACCTGATCCCGCTGCGCAACCGCCGCCGAGACCCCGAGGGCAACCAGCTCGTCACCCGCATCTCCGAGGGCATGACCGAGTGGAGCCTCGACGACGGCCGCACGGGCTACGGCCTCTCGGAGTACCTCGACCAGTTGGTCGACGGGCAACCGGTCGGGTTGGCCGAGTAGCGGCGACCGACCTCCTCGAGCTGGCCGGCGGTCTCTGGCACGGCGAGGGGTCCACCCCAGCTTGGGCTCCCCGTCGTCCAGGACCTCGGCCTGGCCGAGCTGGCGCCTCGCACCGCGCTCAACGCCGCCGTCGAGAACATCTGCGCGACAGGCTGGTACGACCGGGCATGGTCCCGGACCCGCGCGAGGCGGCCGGCCTCCCACTCGTCCGGTGATGCGGCCCGGGCACGGTTGCGATGCGCAGCCGCGCCGCCTTGCTCCAGGCCCGACCCAACGCCAGCAAGCCTTCTCCTTCGCTCTGCGGCGGCAGGCGCGGCACGTTAGCGGCGCCGCCGGCGGGGGAACGGCCCATGCGGTGCAGGACGGCGGCGAGCAGCACCAGTGGCGCCAGCACCAGCGGCAGGGCGGACCCGCCGCCACCGCCGGTCTTGGGAAGCACGCCCCCGCGCTCCTCGCCTGCCGGCGACGGCCACGTGGGGCTCGCGGTCGGGGGCCCGGCGCCGGCGCCCGCGCCGGCCAGGAAGATCGGGTTGCCGATGGTCGTGATCGAGCGGAGGTCGACGGTGTCGACCCGCCAGAAGGTGCCCAGCGGGCCGGAACCGGGCGATCGGGTCGCGACGAAGGTGTGGGTGACGTCGTCGGAGGGGATGGGCACGATGTCGGCGGGGAGCCCGTCCCGGGACACGTGCAAGGCCTGGCCGGCAGCGCCACGGACCCGCACGCGGACGGTGGCGCTGTCGGCGTGGAGCACGTCGCCGAACATGCCGCGCTGGCCGTCCGCGGTCACCGCCGTCATCTCGACGGTCGGGCTGGCCTGCGCCCCGAGCGCGCGGATGTATGCGTGCCCGGCGCGCAGGGCGTCGGCCAGCGCGGGGCGCGAGAGCTGCTCCGCGTACACCTCAGTCACCGTGGTGCCGTAGCCGGGACCGAGCTTGTCGTCGCTCCCGGAGACCGCCGTGATCTTGTGCCCTTCGCGGAGGAGGCGCTGCCACAGCTCGAGGGCGGTGAGGATGAAGGGGTTCTGGATCTGAACGCCGAGGCCGGGGCCGCCCAGCTGCCTGTCGTCCACCATCGTCGGGCCCGTGATCACCTCGATCGTGTCGACGACATCCCAGTCGACGGCACCGCCGAGCCGGAACTCGCACCCCCGGCAGAGGCTGGCGAACACGGCCGTCGGGAAGATCGTCGGGTGGGCCACGCCGAACAGCGCGCCGTCCGCCACGCTGGCCGCCTGGATGCCACCGAGGGTCACGCCCGGGTGGCCGTGCCGCCAGTCCACTGCATGCGGCGTCTCCCCGAACACCGTGGCGTGCCCGAAGTACGTGATCACCTCGCGGCTCGGCCAGACCACCAGATCGGGGTTGGCCGCCTGGACCGGTCCGAGCTCCCGGTGGTGCTGGTTGGTGACGTAGTCCGTGATCGGGAGGAAGTCGAGGCCGGCGGCCCGGGCGAACTCGACCACGCCGTCCCAATCGGGGGCGTTCGGGTTGGAGTGGTAGCCGTGCAGGTGGAGGTCGCCCGAGTACCAGCCGGGGTCGGGATCGGCGACATGGGTGGCGTCCACGGGCTGGTCGACGAACGGCTCGCCCACGGCGGGCCCGAGGCAGCGGATCACCACCTCGTACGTCGCGCCGAGCGGCGCCACCGCCGCTACGCCGAGGTCGACATGCCACGTGCCCGGGCGCACGGGGTCGGGCCGGTAGCCGCGGTCGGCGGAGTCCGCCTGCACCCAGATGGGGTCCTGGCCACGGGCGGTTCGGCCCTGGCGACTGCCCGACCACCCGCGGAAGCCCTCGACGGTGCCGACCCCTCCCTCGTCCCACAGGCCGAGGTCGAACACGGTCTGCACGAGGTCGCTGACGACCGGCACGTCGGGCAACGGCAGCTCGTCCGTCCACGAGTAGCCCACCTCCACCCGAGTGGTCCCGGGCGCCACCTCGAACGGGAGCACGCGGTACGTCGTGGCGTCCTCGGGCCCGACCGCTCCGGTGTGCGCCACCGGGGGGCCGCCGGGGGCGCAGGCCGGCGCTACCTGGGCGGGCGCGGCCGTCGCCGGGCTCCGCCCCTGCGCGGCGGGCACCGCGGCGAGAGCGGCGACGACCGACAGCCCGGCGAGCGCCAGCCCGATCCCGCGCCCCCGCGGCGGCGTCATGTCGTCAGCGGGGAGCCAGGTCGCGGATCGCCTGGCGGGCGTCGATGCCGAAGGGAAGCAGGGCGAGGGCGGGCGTGGTCACACCGTTGTCGACGTAGCGCTGCACGTGCTCCCGGCAGCACTCGGGCGGTCCCCACACGATGAGCTCGTCGATGACGTGGTCCGGGATGGCGGCGAGGGCCGCCTTGCGGTCGCCTGCCTTCCAGAAGCGCCACATGTCGCCCAGCACCTCGCCCCGCCCGAGCCACCCGTGGAAGGCCGCGTACACGGGCACGTTGAGGTAGGCGGCGATCGCGTAGCGCCCCATCCCCCGGACCATGTCCGCATCCTCGGTGGGAGCGACGAAGATCCGGGCGACCATCTCCTTGGGCGTGCCGTCACCGGCGGCCTGCACGATCGGCGCCACCGTGGCGACGTCGTCGGCGGAGAGCCAGTTGATGATGGCCCCGTCGCCCTCCCGCCCGGCCAGCTCCAGCATCCCCGCCCGGAGGGCGGCGACGAGGATGGGCACCGGTTGCTCCGGCACGATCCCGAGCTTGAAGCCCTTCACCGCAAACGACTCCGTCTCCATCGTCACCTTCTCACCGGACAGCGCGGTGCGAAGGAAGCGCACGACGTCGCGCGTGCGCTGGTACGGCGCCTCGAACGGGATCCCGTTCCAACCCTCCACGATGACGTTCGACGACGTCCCGATGCCGAAGGCGAGCCGGCCCGGCGCGGCGTCGGCGAGGGACGCCACCGACTGCGCGATGCACGCTGGACCGCGCGTGAAGGCCGGGACGATTGCCGTGCCCAGGCGGAGCGAAGGCGCCCAGGCCGACGCCAGGGTCAGCGGGGTGAAGGCGTCCGCCCCGTTGGCCTCCGACGACCACACGTCCGTGTAGCCGAGGTCGGCCAGCTCGACGATCCAGTCCCGCTGCGCGTGCAACGGGACGCCGTCGAAGGGGATGGTCATGCCGTAGCGCTGGTCCATCCTCGGATCATGGCCCAGCGGGCGACGGTGGCGGGGGCCAGGGGGGTCTCACCGGGGACCGGCGAGCGGCCCGACCTCCACGAGCCGCGCCTCACGGACCTGGCCGGCCGCGAGCTCGAGGGTGCCGACGGTGTGCACCCGCTGCCGGCGTCGTTGCGTCGGCGACCCCGGGTTCACGAGCAGGGGGCCCTCCGGGGGCCGCTCCACCATCGGGTCGTGGCTGTGCCCGAACACGACCACAGCGGCGGCGGGGAACCGACGGGACATCCGGGCGGCCCGGCCCGCACGCTCGCCGCTGTCGTGCACCATCGCCAGCGGAACACCGCCCAACGTCGCCTCGACGACCTCCGGCAGCTCCGCACGCATGCCGCGGTCGTTGTTGCCGAGGACGGCCAGCACGGGGGCGTGCTCCGCCAGTGCGTCGAGGACGGTCCGATCCACGACGTCCCCGGCGTGCAGCACGACGTCAGCCCGCTCGGCGAGCGCCCAGACCTCGGCGGGCATCCGGTCGAGCGTGCTCGCCGTGAGGTGGGTATCGGACAAGACGAGCACGCGCACGCCGTCGAGAGGGCGGGGAGCCATCGCTCCAGCATGACCCGTCCCGTCGGTGCGGGCCGCAGCCCTGGTTCGCCCGCCGGACCAGGGCTGACGTCCGCCGTGCCGTCCTCAGCCCTGGTTCGCCCGCCGGAGCCGGGCTGAGCTGAGGGGCGAGGACGACGGCGGCCTGGTCCTGTTGCACTTGGATACACGTCGACTGACCGGCGTTGTCCCTGGTCAAAACGTTGGCGAGGTCCCGCCGGGATGGTCGAGCTGAACGCGCGACAGACCGGGGTCCTCGTCGTCGAGCTCGATGTGGCCCAGGTCGAGGCCGTCGGCGTCCACCTCGGCCACGATCTCCACCTTCGGGCGATCGCCGTAGATGGCCTGCTGGAGGCCGAGCATCGCCGCCCCGAGGGCGACGCCGCCGCTGGAGGACGTGGCGCGCGAAAGCGGATGGGCCCGCCCGGTGTCCGGATCGGGTGGCGCCTGGGTGAGCCACTCCCGCCACTGCTCCTCGGTCCAGTCGCCCGGGTCCTCCGGGGGCTCCTCGAGCAGCACGTCCACCGCGCCAGGCTATGGCGTGCGGGCCCTCACCACTTCGCGATGACGTCGTCCGCGAGCCGGGATGCGTCGACCTCGCCGGCCAGGTGGTCGGCGTCCTCGCCGGCGCAGAAGTACCGCAGCATCGGGATGAGGTGCGTGCCCCGGCGTCAGCGACGCGCCGGTAACCGTCGAGGTCCCCGGCGTTCTGGCCGAGCCGAACACGGGACGTGCCCGTCGGGTTGACGGCGAGATCTGCTGCCAGTCGGCGAGCGCCACGTCATGGCTGTGCTCGAAGCGCAGGACGCCGGCGGAGCTCACCGCGTGTCGAGGCGACCCGTCCCCTCGAGCGCCCGTGCGACCGCGCGGCCCGGGTGCCATCGGTCACCCCTGACCACGCCGGGGCATGGATGTCACACCCCCTGGGTTGAATGGAGGACATGGCACGTCAGCTCACCCTCCTCGACACCCCGCCCTCGTGGCGGCTCGACGAAGCCACCCGCTCGGCCGGTCGCAAGGGCGTCGCGGACGCCCGGGCCACCCTGCGGGCCGCGATCGCCGGGCACCCTGCGGACGAGGCCTCCAGCACCCCCGCCCCGGCGACCCCGCGCAGCACCCGCAGCGCCCGTCCGAAGCGCCAGGAGGGCACCCGGCGACGCACCGCCGCCTGAGCCGGGCCGGCCCGGGTCGCCCGTCCCTAACGCCCCCGGATAGGTTGCCTCCATGACTGACATCGTCATCGTCGAAGCCGCCCGCACCCCCGTCGGTCGCCGGGGCGGCGGCCTGTCCACCATCCACCCGGCCGATCTCCTCGCCGCCGTGCAACGGGCGGTGGTCGACCGGTCCGGGATCGACCCTGCCGAGGTCGGCCAGGTCGTCACCGGCTGCGTGAGCCAGGTGGGCGAGCAGGCCTTCAACGTCGGCCGCACCGCGTGGCTGACGGCGGGCCTCCCGCTCACGGTCGCCAACACCACGGTCGACGCCCAGTGCGGATCGTCCCAGCAGGCCACGAACCTGGCCACCGGCCTCGTGGGCGCGGGCGTCGTCGACGCCGCCATCGCCTGCGGTGTCGAGGTGATGAGCCGGGTGCCGATCGGGTCGAGCGGCCGCAAGGACCTCGGGCTCGGCGTGCCGATCCCCAAGTCGTACTTCCCCCAGTACGAGATGACCTCCCAGTTCGAGGGCGCCGAGCGCATCGCCGAGAAGTGGGGCATCAGCCGGGGCGAGACGGACGCCTTCGGTCTCCGTTCCCAGCAGAACGCTGCGGCGGCCTGGGCCGAGGATCGGTTCGGCTCCCAGATCGTCCCGGTCGACGCCCCCGACGTCGACGAAGACGGCAAGCCTACGGGCACCACGCACAACGTCAGCCGGGACGAGGGCCTGCGCGAGACCTCCCTCACCAGGCTGGGCGAGCTCAAGGCCGTGGCCCGACCCGACGGCGTCCACACGGCCGGCACCTCGTCGCAGATCTCCGACGGCGCGGCCGCCGTGCTCCTGATGGCGGCCGAGCGAGCCGAGGCGCTCGGGCTGCGGGCCCGTGCCCGCATCGTCGACACGTGCCTCGTCGGGGTCGACCCGGTGCTCATGCTCACCGGGCCGATCGACGCCACCCAGCGGCTCCTCGAGCGCACGGGGCTCAGCGTCGCCGACATCGACGTCGCCGAGGTCAACGAGGCCTTCGCCTCCGTGGTGCTGGCCTGGCAGAAGGAGCTCGGCTTCACGCCCGAGCAGACCAACCCCAACGGGGGCGCCATCGCCCTCGGGCACCCCCTCGGGGGCACCGGCGCCGTGCTGATGACGAAGGCCCTGCATGAGCTCGAGCGCACCGGCGGCCGCTACGGCCTCGTGTCGATGTGCTGCGGCGGCGGCCTCGGCACCGGCACCATCATCGAGCGGCTGTAGCCACCCCGGCGTCACCGCCGCTTCCCCGCCTCCCCCAGCTCCCCCTCGCCGGCCCAGCCGGCCAGTTCCTGCCCCCGACGACGGAGGTCGTCGTGCGCACGCTCCTCCTCGCCACCCTGGTGGTCACCCTCGCCTCCGCATCCGCCTGCGGAGATGGCTCCGGCCCGCCACCGGGCCCCCCGGGCGCGGCAGTGGTGGGGCACCCCGTCGACGGCGACACCGTCGTGGTGCGGATCGGTTCGGCCGAGGAGCCGGTTCGGCTCATCGGCATCGACACGCCAGAGTCGGTGGCTCGGGACCGCCCGATGGAGTGCTACGGCCCGGAGGCGAAGGCCCGGCTCGCGGAGCTGCTGCCCGAAGGCACGAGGGTGCTGCTGGAACGCGACGTGGAGGCGCGCGACCAGTACGACCGGCTGCTCGCCTACGTCGTGCGGGCCGAGGACGGGGTCCTCGTCAACCTCGTCCTGGTGGAGGAGGGCTACGCCGAATCGTTCCCCTACGCCCCCAACCTGGCCCATCAGGGCGACTTCGACCGAGCGGAGCACGCCGCCCGCGCCGCCGGCCGCGGCCTCTGGCCGACCTGCGGCGGCACCGACGTGCCGATCGGCGAGCCGCGTCGGTAGCGTCGCAGGGGTGACCACCGCCGAGCGCCTGGGCTACGCCCCCGACGACCGCGTGCTGATCATCAACTGCGATGACCTCGGCGTCTGCCACGCCGCCAACCTCGCCGTTTACCAGGCCCTCCGCGACGGGTTGGCGACGAGTGCCAGCCTCATGGTCCCCTGCCCCTGGGCGCGGGATGCGGCGGCCCGGTACCGAGGTGAGGACGTCGGCGTGCACCTCACGCTCAACGCCGAGTACGAGCGCTACCGCTGGGGCCCGATCACCCAGGCCCCGTCCCTGCTCGACGGCGACGGAGGCTTCCCCCGCACGATGGTCGACGTGTGGGACCACGCCGACCTCGACGAGGTGCGCCGCGAGCTGCGCGCCCAGGTCGAGCGGGCGATCCTCTGGGGCGTAGACGTCAGCCACCTCGACAGCCACATGGGCACGCTGCAGATGCGGCCCGAGTTCTTCGACGTCTACCTCGACCTCGCGGTCGAGTTCGGCCTTCCGCTGCGGCTCTCGGGCGCCTCCACCGAGCGGGACATCGGGTTCCCCTTCCGGCGCCTCGCCGCCGAGGAGGGCGTCGTGTTCCCCGACCACCTCATCCTGGTGCGCGGCGGTGTCGGCAGCCGCCAAACGTTCGACCAGATGCTGCAGTCGCTTCGGCCGGGCATCACCGAGATCTACGTGCACCCCGCCCTCGACACCCCGGAGCTGCGCGACGTTGCCGACGACTGGGAGGCGCGCGTGGACGACCACGCCCTCGTCACGGCCGACGACGGCGTCCGCCATGCCATCGAGCAGGCCGGCGCCGTGCTGACCGGCTACCGCGAGCTGCGCGAGCTGCAGCGCACCGGTTGATCCCGAGGATCAGAGCTCGGTGTCGGCGGCGGCGCGGGCCAGCGCGGCCTTGTAGTCCTCGCTCTGGGTGACGGGCAGCACGTCCATCAGCTTCTGCATGGCGCCGCTCATCTTCACGCGTCCCTGCATGAACCCGGCGTGAAGGTCGAGGTCGCCTCGCGCGATCTCGACGGCATCGGCGTGCGTGATGAGAAACGTGCAGTCGGCAGCGGCGTCGTCACGGCCGACCACGGCCTCGCGCAGCTGACCGTCCTCGAACACGAGCGACCAGGCCACCTCGCCGCCGGTGGCACCCGTGACGACGTGCTGGAGCCGAGCGGTGGCGCCGGGGCGGGAGGGCAGGCCCTCCGCCGCAGTGCGCTGGAGCTCCACCCACTCAGGTGTCAGGTGCTGGACCACGCCTGCTCCCGGATGCCGGCGAACAGGTCGTCCTCCGGGAGGGCAGCGTCGACCGTCGAGAAGGCGAGGATGTACTCGTCGTACGGGTGGATCGCCTCGGACACCTCCCGCGGCAGCCCGAACCAGAACGGCGAGTCCGGATCGATCTGCGTGGCGTGGGCCAGCAGCGCGTCCATGCCGACACCCTTGTAGCCCGCGATGTCGATGCTCGTGGTGATGCGCTCGTCCTGCCACGGACGGTCGAACCACTCCTCGTTGAACGGCGACTCGAGCCCGAGCTCGAGGTACTTCGCGTGCGTCAGCTCGGACCGCTTCTTGGACCACACCGAGTAGTAGACCTTCGCCACCTGCCACGGCTCGCCGGCCTCGGGGTACCAGGCCGGGTCGGCGGCTCGCTCCACCGCGGGGTGGGTGATGTCGTGCACCCGCAGGTGGTCGGGGTGCGGGTACCCCCCCTGCTCGTCGCCATAGGTGAGGACCACCTGCGGCTGCGTGCGCCGGATGATGGCGACCAGCCGACCGACGGCTTCGTCGAAGTCGGCGTTGGCGAAGGCAGCCGGGTTGGCGTTGGCCTCGCTGTCGGGCATGCCCGAGTCGCGGTAGCCGAGCAGGACGACCTCGTCGTAGCCGATGATCGCCGCCGCCCGCTCGAGCTCCGCACGCCGGATCGCGCCGATGTCGGCCCGGACCTCGTCACGATCCATGGCGGGGTTGAGGATGTCGCCCTCCTCGCCCCCGGTGCAGCACACCAGCACTGTGCGCACGCCGTCCGTGCGGTAGCGGGCAACCGTGCCGGCCCCCTTGGAGGACTCGTCGTCAGGGTGGGCGTGGACGGACAGCAAGCAGAGCGGCGACGACATCGGGACAACCTACCGGCCGTGGATCGGAGTCCGGTCGGTCGGGAGACGCCCGCCGCGGGCGTACCAGACCCCGACGAGCACCCCTGCGCCAACCCCGGCCACGAGACCGAACGGCAGCGCGATGTGGAACAGCCCCTTGCGGACGAGGCCGCGGTCCACGCCCGAACCGGGTTCGGTCGACGCCACGATGAACAGGGGGATGGCGATGATCGAAAAGGCCATCGCCACGCCGGCGACGCCGACTCCCGTACCGATGCCGAGGGCCAGCAGGACGGACCGGAGCCGCGTGCGCGGCGCTCCCGCACCGCGATCGGGGGCAGCCTGCGACGGAGTCTCTGCGGCCCGCAACGGGTGGGTGCGAGGCGGGTGCGCCATGCGCCGAACGCTACTGCGCCGCCCCCTCGGCCTACGCTCCGCCACCGTGCCTCGCCCCTCGTCCCCTCGCTCCCCCATCGCGCGCGCCGGGCTCGTCGTGCTCGCCACCGTGCTGGCGGTCGCCAGCGCGTGCGGGAGCGACGACGACAGCTCCGGCGTCGCCGACCGCCGGTCCGACCAGGTGCTCGACGCCGCCACCGCAGCAGGCCTCGCCGACGAGGTCGCCGACCTGCTCGCCCTGGCGGCCCGCGGTCCGACGGCGACGTTCCAGATCACGTACCGGGGCACGGAAGGCGCTGAGATCATCGTCTACCAGGAGCCCCCGAACCGGCGGGCGGACGTGGTCACCAACGGACGGGTCGTCGAGAGCCGGCTCCTGCGCGACGGCGTCAGCTACCTCTGCCAGCCGGATCCCACCCAGGGATCCGGCAGCCCGCTGGCGTGTCGTCGCGAGGCCGGTGCCCTCTCGGCGCCCGGCGCGTTCTCGGACGAGGCCCTCGATGCCTTCGCCGAGTCGCTGGCCGGCGCTGGCGACGACCTGGAGCTCACGGTCGAGGAGCGGACGATCGCCGCCGTCGAGGCGCGGTGCCTCGTCACCGCCCCGAAGGAGGGCGCGACGCTCGACGGCACGGGCCCCACCGTCGACACGCTCTGCGTCTCACCCGAGGGTGCCCAGCTCCTGGTCGACGTGGAGGGCGATCGCGTCGTGGCCTCCGCGTACTCCACCGAGGTGCCGGAGGGGACCTTCGAGGTCGCACCGGCGCCACCCGGCGACGACGGCGCCAGTTAGCCTGCGGCCATGGACGAGCCCGAGAGCTGGCGGTGGGTCTGGCTCGCCGCGGCGGTGGTGTTCGGCATCGGTGAGATGGCCACCCCAGGGGCGTTCTTCCTGGCCCCGTTCGCCATCGGCGCGGTCGTCGCCGCCACGCTGGCCTTCGCCGACATCCCGATCGCGGGCGAATGGGCGGCCTTCGTCGGCGTGTCTGTGGCGTGCCTGTTCGCACTACGACCGCTGGCACGGCGCCTCGATCGTGAGGGTGGCAGCGACGGCATCGGCTCGCGGCGGCTGATCGGCCGGACGGGCGTCGTGCTCAGCGACATCCACACCGACGAGCTGGGCGTCGTGCGGGTGGATCGTGAGGAGTGGCGGGCGGAGGCAGTCGATCGGACGCCGATCGCGGCGGGCACTCCTGTGCGCGTCACCGACGTGGAGGGCACCCGAGTCATCGTCACCCCGAAGGAGCCCATCGCATGAACCCCGGCGTCATCGTCCTCATCGTCTTCGCCTTCTTCCTCCTCGTGTACGTCGTCTCCGGCGTGAAGATCGTGCGGCCGTACCAGCGCGGGGTGGTCGAGCAGCTCGGCAAGTTCAAGAGCACGGTGGACCCGGGCCTGCAGATCATCATCCCGTTCGTCCAGTCGGTGCGGCTGGTCGACATGCGCGAGCAGGTGATCGACGTCCCGCCCCAGGAGGTCATCACCAAGGACAACGTCGTCGTCTCGGTCGACGCGGTCGTCTACTACGAGCCCACGGATCCGCAGCGCCTCATCTACAACGTCGCCAACTTCATCCTCGCCATCACGAAGCTCGCCCAGACGAACCTTCGGAACCTGGTCGGCGACATGCAGCTCGACGAAGCCCTCACGAGCCGGGACTCGATCAACCTCAACCTGCGCCAGATCCTCGACGACGCCACCGACAAGTGGGGCGTACGGGTCGTGCGCGTCGAGATCCAGCGGATCGACCCACCGCCCGACGTGATGTCGGCCATGCACGAGCAGATGAAGGCCGAGCGCACGCGCCGCGCTGTCGTCACCGAGGCCGAGGGACGTCGCACCGCCGCCGTCACCACTGCAGAGGGCGACAAGACGGCCGCGATCCTCTACGCCGAGGGCCAGCGGCAACAGCAGATCCTCGAGGCCGAGGGCCAGGCGGAGGCCATCCGGGCGGTCGCGGACGCCGAGCGCTTCCGCCAGCTCACCGTCGCCGAGGGCGAGGCCGCCGCGATCCGCTCGGTGTACGCGGCCATCCACGAGGGCCAGCCCGATGCCGGCCTGATCACCATCAAGTACCTCGAGGCCCTTCAGGTGATGGCCAACGGCACCGCCACGAAGATCATCGTGCCCACGGAGCTGGCCGGGATCGCCGGCGCCATCGCCGGCATCACCAACGCCATCATCGTCCCCAGCAACGTCCCGGACGACGCCGCCGCCGCCGAGGCGCAGTAGCGCAGATGACCGAGCTCACGGCCTACCAGGCCGTCAACCAGTACTTCGCGGACGCCGCCCACACCATCGACCTGGACGAGGAGCTCTTCGCGGTCCTCACCACGCCGTACCGTGAGATCGCGGTGCAGGTGCCGGTGCGGCTCGACGACGGCGAGCTGATCGTCGTGCGCGGCTACCGCGTGCAGCACAACGGCGCCCGGGGGCCGTACAAGGGCGGCATCCGCTACCACCCCACCGCGAACCTCGATGAGGTGCGGGCCCTGGCCTCGCTCATGACCTGGAAGACCGCGCTGGTGGACGTCCCCTTCGGCGGTGCCAAGGGCGGGGTCGAGGTCGATCCGACCGGCATGAGCGAGGGCGAGCTCCAGCGCCTCACCCGGCGCTTCACGACGAGCATCAAGCACGTCCTCGGTGTGTACCGCGACATCCCCGCCCCCGACGTGAACACGAACCCCAAGGTCATGGCCTGGATGATGGACGCCTACTCGGCCGTCAACGGGTACAGCCCAGCGGTGGTGACGGGGAAGCCCCTGGACCTCGGGGGCGCCCCCGGGCGCGAGGCGGCGACGGGGCGGGGGTGCGTCTACGTGCTCGACGCGCACTGCACCCACCACGGCCGTTACCTCAAGAGCCAGAATGTGGCGATCCAGGGGTTCGGCAACGTCGGCTCGTGGGTGGCGCGCGAGCTGCACGCACGGGGCGTGCCGGTCGTGGCCGTCTCCGACGTGGGCGGGGCCCTGGTGCAGCCGGCCGGCCTCGACGTGCCCGCCCTCGTGGCCCACGTCGGGTCGGGCGGATCGATCACCACGGCGGGTGGCGGCGATGTGATCACGAACGAGGAGCTGCTCGAGCTCGATTGCGACGTGCTCGTCCCCGCCGCGCTCGGCGAGGTGATCACCGAGGCCAACGCGGCCCGCGTCCGAGCGGGGGTCGTGCTCGAGGCGGCGAACTACCCCGTCACGCCGAGCGCCGACAAGATCCTCCTGGACGCCGGCATCACGGTGATCCCGGACATCCTCGCCAACGCCGGCGGCGTGACCGGCTCGTACTTCGAGTGGTCCCAGAACATCCAGCAGTTCACCTGGAAGGAAGAGCGGTTCAACAGCGAGCTCCTCGACCGGATGCAGGGTGCCTACCGCTTCACGCAGGCCTTCGCGGAGGAGCACGGCGTACCGCTCCGCCAGGCCGCCTACGCCATCGGCATCACCCGGGTCGCGACGGCCGTCCGCCTGCGCGGCTACGTCTAGGCATACACGCCGACCGCCGCCAGCATCCCTCATCGCGAACCCGAGGTCGTTTGCACCCCTTCCCGGGCAACAGCGACCTCCGGTTCGCAGGTCTGGTCGGGATGTGGTGGCTAGGCCTGCACTCCCGAACGGGCGCGGAGCGGGGCGAGCTCGTGGGCGCCGGACTCCTCGTCCTCGGTGAGGTGCCAGCCGCAACGGGCGGCGAGGAGCGGGTGGCCCTCATCCGGGCCCGACGCGATGAGCTCGTCGTCCGGCATCAGGCGGACGTGGCCGCGTGGCCGGTAGATGTACCGACCACCGCGCTGCACGGCGAGGACGTGGAACCCGGGCTCGATGTCGATCTGGAGCTCCGAGAGCGAGGCGCCGTCGGCCTCCGAGCCGGCGGCCACCGGCACCCGCACCACGACCTCGTCGGAGTCGCCGAGGGCGATCGACAGGATCGGGTGCAGCTCCTCCTTCGCCTCGATCAGCCACACCATCTGCTGGGCGGAGTCGCCGAGGTCCTCGGCAGCCTGCGAGAGGTGGAGCAGGCCCCGCAGAGGTGCCGGGTCGATGCGGTCGTTGCTGGCCCGTAGCACCCACAGCTCGAGCCGGTCCTTCATCTCGTCGAGCCGGTCCTCGAGGTGCCGCACCTCGGCCGCGAGGCCTTGGTCGCGCAGGACCAGCGCGGAGTACGCCAGGCCGACGGCCACCTCGGAGATGTTCTTCATCTCCACGAGGACGTCGACCGCACGGTCGAGGTCGGACAGCGTGCCGTCCTCCGGAGGAACCGGCGGCTCCCAGTGCGGCGCCGCGGCGAGCTCCCGCAGGCGGGAGATCCCGGCGGGTGACCCACGCAGGAAGATCACGTCGCCCGGCAGGCAGATGACGTCCCCGTCGACATCGGTGATCCACTCCCGCTCACGACGGATGGCCACGACCCGCATGCCCGTCTGCACGGGCAGCTCGAGGGCGGCCAGGGGCCGGCGGGCCAGGTGACTGCCCTCGCGGATCCGGACGCGGTGCGAGACCTCCTCGGCGTTCGACAGGTCGGCCACGAGCTCGCGGGGGATGCCGAGCCGGTGCGTGACGATCCTTGCGATGTCGACCGCTGCGTTGCCGATGCGCTCGATCGACGAGATCACCTGGAGCACCGACGCCATCGCCTCGGCCTCCTTGGGATGACGGGCGGCCATCACCGAGACGGCCCGCATCTCGTGCACGAGCTCGGACATGCGGTTCTCGAGCTCGTCGATCTCCTCCGCCATGTCCGGATCGCCGAAGTAGAGGGCGGCGTAGGCGAGGTCGACCATGAGCTCGGAGAGGTCCTTCGCCTCCGAGAGCATGGCCCGCAGGTTCTTGGGTCTGGCGTCCATGGGCTTGCGCGCAGGATACGCCCCTGGTGGTTCGACGGGTACCGGCAGGCCACACTGGCGCCGTGCCTCGCCGCCTCTCCGTCCCCCGCCCGCTCGCCCTGGCCGTGCTCGTCGTGGCCGCGATCGCCGGCGCATGCTCCGACGACGGCCGCACGCTGGCACCGATCGGACCCGGTCAGACCACGACTACCGAGACCGACACCACCGAGGCCGAGGGCGCCGTGATCGACGAGGTCTTCTCTCTCACGAGCGATGCCTTCGCCGACGGCGGAGACCTCCCGCCGAGGTTCACCTGCACCGGTGACGGTCTGTCGCCGTCGCTCCGATGGTCGGGCACGCCGAGCAGTGTGGAGCTCGCCCTCGTCGTCCGCGATCGCGAGGTGCCCGAGATGGTGCACTGGATCGTCACCGGCATCGACCCGGTCATCGAGGGCTTCGGCGAGGCCGGCGTGCCCGAGGCCGCGGTGGAACAGGTGAACAGCACCGGCGCCGTCGGATGGCTGGCCCCCTGCCCCGAGCCGGGCACCGGCACGCACACCTACGACTTCGTGCTGCACGTCCTCACGGCCCCGGTCGACATCGACCCGGCGCTGCCGGCGGTGGAGGCCGCCGCCCTCATCGAGGAGGCGTCCGGCCCGGAGGCACCGCTCGCCGCCAAGGTGGCGACGGAGGAGTGACGCTCAGGAGTTGAGCGCAGCAGTGTCGAGCTGATCGGCGAACTTCTCGATCGCCGCCGCCCGGCGCGAGGGGACGTGGTCGCTCGGCACGTCGTGAGGCTCGTAGCGCTTCAGGATCTGGCGGGCGAGGGTGACCTTGTGGACCTCGTCCGGGCCGTCGTAGATGCGGGCGGCGCGGGCATGGCGGTACATCGACTCGAGCGGCAGGTCGGTCGTGTACCCGAGGCTGCCGTGCACCTGGATGGCCCGGTCGATCACCTCGTAGAGCACCTTTGCGCCCCACCACTTGATCATCGCGATCTCGACGCGGGACTTCGACGCACCGACCTGGTCCATCTTCCACGCGGCGTGCAGGGTCAGGAGGCGCGCCGCCTGCATCTCCGTGGCCGAGGTGGCGATCCAGTCCTGCACCATCTGCTTCTCCGCCAGCGTCGACCCGTGGGTGTAGCGCGACAGCGAGCGCTCGCACAGCATGTCGAACGCCCGCTGGCCCTGGCCGAGCCAGCGCATCGCGTGGTGGATGCGCCCGGGGCCGAGGCGCTTCTGCGCGAGCGTGAAGCCCTGTCCGAGGCCGGCTTGGCCACCCACGATGTGATCGAAGGGGATGCGGACGTCCCGGTAGATGATCTCGGCGTGGCCGCCGAGCTGCCCGGTGACGTGGTGGGGCTCGGCCATGGTGGGGATGTCGCGCACGATCTCGACGCCGGGGGTGTCCACCGGCACGATGAACATCGAGCTGCCCTGGTACGGGTGGACGTCGGGGTTCGACACCGCCATGACGATGAGGATGTCGGCCGTCGACCCGTTGCTCGTGAACCACTTGTGCCCGTTGATCACCCACTCGTCGCCGTCGCGCTCGGCGCGCGTGACGAGGAGCGTAGGGTCGGCGCCGGCCCCTGGCTCGGTCATCGAGAAGGCCGAGCGGATCTTGCCGTCGAGCAGGGGACGCATCCACCGCTCCTTCTGCTCCTCGGTGCCGCCCTCGGCCAGCAGCTCGCTGTTGCCCGAGTCGGGCGCGTTGTTGCCGAAGATCGAGGGGGCGTAGATGCAGCGCCCGAGGATCTCGTGCATGAGGCCGAGCTTCACCTGCCCGAACCCGCCCCCACCCAGCTCCGCCGGGAGGTGCGCCGCCCACAGGCCCTGGGCCCGCACCTGCGCCTTCAGCGGGTCCGTGAGCCTCCGGAGCGTGTCGTCGTCGAGGTCGAGCGTCTCGAGCGGTTCGATCTCCTCGCGGACGAAGCCCCGCATCCACTCGAGCTTCTCCTCGAACTCCGGCTCGGTCGAGAAGTCCCAGGCCATGGCGGCTCTCCCCCTGCGTCGACGCTGCTGCTGCAGGCGCACCCTACCCAGCGGTCGACGGGCGCCCCACCCGGGCGTCGATGCGACCGACGAGCACCTCCGAGCGGCTGGCCCATGACGCGTCGACGAGGTCGCGCCACAGGTCGTCCCCCGACGCCCGTCTGCACATCCATGGCAGGCGGGACATCGCCGGTCAGCTCCGGTCGGGGTGCGCCGCATCGCCGGCGGCCGACCCGTTCGGATCGTCGACGACCTCCGCGTTGACGACGTCCGGGGTGCTGTCCGGGTCGTCCGGATCATCCACGATGTCGGCGTCGATGACGTCGGCGTCGATGACGTCGCCGCCGCCCTCCGCGACGGCGGTGGCGGCAGCCGCGGCGACGGCGGTCTCGTACTTGCGCACCTGGAACATCGCCACGCCGAGGGCGAGGATGCTCGGGAGAAAGATGAGGAAGAGCCCCTGCGTCAGGAACGCCCCGAAGAGGGTGGCGAACATGGCCCGGCTGATCACCTTGCTGGGGCGACGGCGCGACACGGCCCGGAAGCCGAGCACGGCGCCGATCACCGGCAGGATGATGAACGCCGAGTACGGCCAGAGCGCCTTGGCCAGGAGGTCCTTGCTGCGGTCGGGGGCCCACTCGTCGATGTCGTCGACGAGATCGTCGGCCGTGGCGTCCGGCGCCTCGACTGCGGCGCGCCGCGCGGTGTCGGACCACTCGGCGCTGAGGCGCTCCTTGGTGTACAGATCGCCGTCGTCGGTCACGGGCACCTTGATGAAGACGAGGCAGAGCAGCAGGCCGGCCCCCGCCGCCATGACGCCGGACAGCGCGGCGCGATAGCCGACGGGCTGGGCGGAGCGGGCGGCGGCGCGGTCGGCGGCCCGATCACCGGAAGGCGGGGCCGCTGGCGTAGCGAACGACGCCCCCCGCAGGCGCCCCAGCAGCGACGAGCGACCGTCGCCCCCGGAACCGCTGGAGCTCGACGTCGAGGACGGAGCCGACGCGGCATCGCGGCGAACGCTCAGCGCAGCGCGCTGGGCGCGGTTCTGGCTGGCCCGCTTCTGCTTGGACGGTTGCCGCTTCGACGAAGGCATGACCGCACGTTACGACCGGGCTTCCGCTGCGGGGAAGCCCAGCGCGTTCGTCCGCAGCAGCGGTGACGTCTGCCCACCGGTTCAGGGCACGCGTGGCCCGCGACGGCTCATCCTGCCCCGAACCCCTGAGCCCGAGAAGGGGGCAGCCGTGCCCCGCGGGGGCCCGTCATGCCCCGAACCTCTACGGGAGCCGTGAGAGGCCGGCAGCGTGCACCGGTCGCCGCATCCCTGCGCGCTTGCCCTGCGCCCGCGGCGGGCGCGACGGGCACGAGGTCAGCGGAAGTCGCGGCTGCGGGTGCGGGCGTCGAGGGGGAGGCGCTCGAGGCGGTCCGCGATGACGTTGGTGACGCCCTCGGCTCGCTCGAGGCGACCTCGCACGAGCATGGCGGGGGCGGTGCGAGCGACGTGGAGGTGGTGCCGCCAGCAGCCTGCGGACACGACCACGTTGATGAGCCCGGTCTCGTCCTCCAGGTTCACGAACATCGTGCCGCCGGCTGTCGCCGGGCGCTGGCGGTGCGTCACGACGCCGGCCACCTGGACCCGGGTGCCCGGCTCCACGACGGCGAGGCCGGCGGCTGTGACGACCCCGCGCTCGTCGAGGTACGGCCGCACGAAGCGGGTGGGATGGCCCTCGGGGCTCACCCCGGTGGCCCACAGGTCGGCCCGCCCCAGCTCGGCCGGCGTCATCGGGGGCAGCGGCGGCGCGTCCAGGCCGGTGACGATCCCGGGCAGCCGCAGGGCGCCGCCGCGCCCCGGAGCGACCTGCGCAGCGGCGCCCGCCGCCCACAGCGCCTCCCGACGCGGCACACCGAAGCAGTCCAAGGCTCCGGCGGTGGCCAGGGCCTCGAGCTGGGGCAGCGTGAGCGGCACGCGGCGGGCGAGGTCCTCCGGACCGTCGTAGGGGCGACCGGCGGCGATGGCCGCAGCGAGGTCGTCCCCGAGCCCCCGCACGTAGGACAGCCCGAGCCGCACGGCCGGACCGCCCCGGCCCCACGTCTCCGGAGCGGCGCCGCAGGGGGCCGCGGGCACCACCGCGCCGGGGACCACCCCGTCCGGCAGCTGGAGCGTGGCCGTGGCCGCCGAGGCGTTGAGGTCGGGCCTGCGCACCTCCACCCCGTGCCGGCGAGCGTCCTGCACGAGCGTGTGCGGTGCGTAGAAGCCCATCGGCTGGGCATCGAGCAGGCCGGCGCAGAACGCCGCCGGGTAGAACCGCTTCAGCCAGGACGAGGCGTACACGAGGTACGCGAACGACACCGAGTGGCTCTCCGGGAACCCGTAGCTGGCGAAGGCGGCGAGCTTCTCCCAGATCTTCTCGGCGACGGGCCGCGTGACCTCCCGGGCCAAGGCGCCGTCGACGAACCGCTGGTGGAGCCGCTCCATGCGGGCGTGGCTGCGCTTCGATCCCATCGCCTGCCGCAGCTGGTCGGCCTCGCCGGGGCTGAACCCGCCCACGTCGATGGCCATCTGCATCAGCTGCTCCTGGAAGAGGGGCACGCCGAGCGTCTTGGCCAGGCTCGGCTCGAGCAGCGGGTGGAGGTAGGTGACCTCTTCCTGGCCGTTGCGGCGCCGGATGTAAGGGTGCACCGACCCGCCCTGGATCGGACCGGGCCGGATCAGCGCTACCTCCACCACGAGGTCGTAGAACCGGCGGGGGCGCAGGCGGGGCAGGGTGGCCATCTGGGCGCGGGACTCCACCTGGAACACGCCCACCGAGTCGGCCCGGCAGAGCATGTCGTATACCTCGTCGTCCTGCGGGAGCGTGGCCAGGTCGAACTGGGTGCCATGGGTGGCGGCGATGTGGTCGATGGTGCCGTGGAGGACCTCGAGCATCCCCAGCCCCAGCAGGTCGAACTTCACCAGACCGATCGCCGCGCAGTCGTCCTTGTCCCACTGCAGCACGCTGCGGTCCTCCATCCGCGCCCACTCCACCGGGCACACCTCGACGATGGGACGGTCGCAGATCACCATCCCGCCGGAGTGGATCCCGAGGTGCCGGGGGGCGTGCTCGATCTCCGCCGCCAGGGCCAGGACGTCGCCCGGGATGTCCCCACCGCCGGCCTCGGCCTGCTGGCGGGCGGTGACGGCGAGCGGTCCCCATGCATCGACCTGCTTCGACCACGCGTCCTGCTGGCCGGGTGCGTAGCCGAGCGCCTTGGCCATGTCCCGGACCGACGACTTGGCCCGGTAGGTGATGACGTTGGCCACCTGCGCGGCGTGGCGCCGGCCGTGGAGCTCATAGACGTGCTGGATGGCCTCCTCCCGACGGCCCGACTCGATGTCGATGTCGATGTCGGGCGGACCGTCGCGCTCGGGGGACAGGAACCGCTCGAACAGCAGCCCGAGCTGCACGGCGTCGACGCTGGTGATGCCGAGGGCGTAGCAGACGGCGCTGTTGGCGGCGCTCCCCCGGCCCTGGCAGTAGATGTCCTTGCGCCGGCAGAACGTGACGATGTCCCACACAACGAGGAAGTAGCCGGGGAACCCGAGGGCCTCGATGAGGGCCAGCTCGTGGTCGATCTGCGCGTAGGCGCCGGGCACCCGCTCGGCACCGCGCGGGCCGTAGCGGGCCGTTGCGCCCTCCTCGGTGAGCCGCCGGAGGAAGGCCATCTCGTCGAGGCCGTCGGGGCACAGGTAGGGCGGGAGCTTCGGAGCCACGAGGTGCAGGTCGAAGGCGCAGGCCCGGCCCAGCTCGGCTGCCGTCGCCACGGCGCCGGGCCACCGGGCGAAGCGGCGGGTCTGCTCCTCTCCCGAGCGCAGGTGCGCGCCGGCGCCCCCCGGGAGCCAGCTGTCGAGTTCGTCGAGGCTGCGGCGGGCCCGCACCGCAGCCATGGCCGTCGCCAGGCGGCGCTGCGCGGGCGTGGCGTAGTGGGCGTTGGTGGTGGCGACCACCTCGACGCCCGCGACCATGGCGAGCGAGGCGAGGGCGTCGTTGCGGGCGGCGTCGAGCGGATGGCCGTGGTCGCACAGCTCGACGACGACGTTGTGGCGGCCGAACGTGGCGACGAGCGCCTGGAGCTCGCGGGCCGCCGCCGCGGGACCGTCGGCCATCAGGGCC
This sequence comes from Acidimicrobiales bacterium, assembly GCA_030681555.1. Classification (GTDB taxonomy): domain Bacteria; phylum Actinomycetota; class Acidimicrobiia; order Acidimicrobiales; family VFJN01; genus VFJN01. Next base: position 2,781 of record JAUXRW010000135.1, on the reverse strand, counting down.
CGAGGCACCGCCCCCTTGCGACACCCGGTGAGCACGAGCCAGTGGTCGCGGTGGACCTCCTCGAAGGCGATGCCATCGTAGACAGGCTTGCCCTTCTCGGCGCCGGCCAGCTGCGCCGCGCTGATCGCGGACGCCAGCGCGGCGTAGCCCTGCGGGTCCCGGGCGACCACGAGGAGGTGGGAGCCCTCCGGGTCGGGGGCACCGTTCTGCGGCCGGGTGAGGTCGAGGGACAGCTCGGCCCCGAAGACGGTGGGGACGCCCACGGCCCGGGCCGCCTCCGCGAACCGGACCACGCCGTAGAAGCCGTCGTGGTCGGTGAGGGCGAGGGCGTCGAGGCCGAGCCGGGCGGCCTCCTCGGCCAGCTCCTCGGGGGCCGATGACCCGTCCAGGAAGCTGAAGTTCGAGTGGCAGTGCAGCTCGGCGTAGGGCACCGAAGCCGCCCGTCGCTCGAGCCGGGCGGGCGGTACGTAGGCCGAGCGGACCGACGACCACGCAGGGCTGTCGCCCCCGTTGGCGCCGCTGGGACGGGGCGGGGTGGGCCGGCGCGACCGGTCAGAGAGGGTGCGCTCGAGCTCCGACCAGCTCACATCCGGGTTGTTGAACCCCATCCCGCCATGATCGAACACCTGTTCGTGCTCGTCAAACGCGACCGCAGAAGCTCAGTCGGACGGCGAGCCGCGCCGGGCGCCGACCAGCAGCCCGACGCCGAGCGCCAGCAGGATGCCGCCGAGGAACGCCCACTCCCCGTGGCCCGACATGCCGTCGCCCTTCCGAATGTCCAGCCCCTGCAGGATCCAGACGATCCCCACCAGGCACGCGAGCCCTCCGATCACCTTGCGCACGAGCATCGCCGTCCCTCGATCGTCGGTCGCCACAGCGGTTGTCTAGCCTCTCGGGGTCGGACGCGAGGCCCGCAGGATGGACCGCGTGCCCAGTGCCCGCCTACGGCGAGCTTCGTCAGACCTCGTCGCCCTCGTCTCCGTCGTCGTCCTCGACGTCGGCGACCTTCCAGGTGAGCTGGAACTCGACCTCTTCGCTGTCGCCCTCGCGCTCGTGCTCGACGCTGATCTCGGCGTTGCGCGGGACCCGGAAGCGCTCCCCCGCCACCTGGATCCGGAACGAGCTCCCCGACTCCAGCGCGTCCGCGAGGCGTCGCAGCTTCGCGGCGAACTCCGGCGCGGTGTAGCCCTTCTCGACGTCGCGCTCCCCTGCCATCGGAACCTCCTGTCGTCACCCACCGGCGGAGCGCCGAGGATACCGGCTACTCGAGGGCCGCGAGGTAGGCCTCCGTGAGCCAGCCGCGCACGGCGTCGTCCACGTCATCGGGGCCCGTGAGGTTGACCACGTGGAACCACCGGCCGCTGTAGGGGATGGGCTTGCGGCTGATGCGCGGGTCGGTGAGGACGCGGTCGACCGAGAACGACAGCGCCACCCACCTCGTCATCGGCCGCAGCTGGCACACGAGCCTGGGGGCCTTCATGAAGATGCCGACGGAGACGGGCTCGACGTGCACGGGGCCGAGCGAGTCCAGGTGGGCCCGCACCGCGTCGTAGATGGGCCGCTCCCGCGCCGGCCCGGTCGAGAAGTACTCCTCGAGGGTCATGGCCGGGGCGCACTCGTGGCCCTGGCGGGTGCGGGCGAACTGCCGCCCGCACTCGGGGCACGTCCATGCGGGCACGTCAGGCCGGCCCCGCGTCCCGGGCCCGCAGGTACACGGCCCGCACGGCGAAGGTCTGCCGGAGCTCCGCCAGGATCTCGTCGAAGAACTCCTCGCGGTACGTCGCGTCGGTGACGAGGACGACCGTGAAGTACAGGCCGCTGAACGACGCGAGGAACGCCGAGATCTTGAGCAGCTCGACCGTCACCTCCACCTGGCGGCCGGCCAGGGGGAACGTCGTCAGCACGTCGCCCGAGTGGTCCAGCCACGATTGGATGACCGCCGGGGTGATGGTGACAAGGCCGAAGGTCACGAAGAAGGCGCCGACGAGGATCGTCACGATCAGCACCTGCAGTCCCTGGCTGAACAGGGCGACCAGCAGCACGTTGCCGCGCTGGCGGCTCGAGAGCGGGGATGGCTCGGCGGCCGCCGGACCCAGTCTGCCGAGGAGCGCCTCCGCCGGCGTGCCCGCCACCGCCGCGCCGAGCTCCTCGTCGTCGGCGAAGGTGGCCAGCCGCCCGAGCTCACGCGGGAGCCGCGTCAGGAGGAAGCCGATGCCGACGAGGGCGAACAGGCCGATGGCCAGCGCCAGGGACCAGCCGTCGAAGCCGTCGGCAACCTGCCACATCTCGGTGTTGATGAACAGCACGATCTGTATCAGCAGCAGGAGGGGCAGGGCTCGCCCGAGCAACCCGGCGACGGCACCAACCTCGCGGGCGGTCTTGGCGAGCGCCCACCGGGTGAGCGGGACGAGGCCGTAGCTGGTGACGAGGTAGATGCTGCCGAGCAGGGCGACGTTGAGCACGGCGATACCGGCCCCCTGCGCAAGTTGGCCGCCGATCACCACCGTCACCAGCGGGGGCACCAGCACGAAGACGGCGATCTCCCCGAACCCGACGCGGCCGGGACGGGCCAGGGCGTGTCGGCCGCGCGCCCGGTTCACCGCGGCCCACGCGGCGAGGAGCAGGCCGAGCGCAGCTGCTGCGGCGAGGGCGTTCTGCCACCACGTGAACTCGGCGTTGAGTGCGCCGCCCGCCTCGAGCAGCAGGATCAGCGTCAGGGCCGGAAGGGTGCGGGTGAAGACGTCCTCCTGCGCGCTGTAGCCCTCCATGAGGTGAGGGGTG
>JAUXRW010000109.1 GCA_030681555.1 Acidimicrobiales bacterium | reverse complement strand
CTGAGCGACCGCCTGGTCAAACGACAGGTTCGGCTCACCCGCAGCCCGGCGACCGAGCCACCAGATGACGACCAGCGAGTCCTCACCAATGGTGCCCTCACCGGACTTGATGAACGCCTCGTACGGCAGGCCGGTGCCCATCCGCACTGCGATCTTCTCGCGGATCGGGAGGAACCCAGGCGGCGGGACGATCCACGACTCGTCACGGACTCGCAGGTGGAATGCCAGTGGGCCGGGGCTGCGTCCTGCGCCCGGTCTGGGGGCCTTTGCCATGAGGAGGTCTGCTTTCTGTTCAGTTGGTCGGTTCGGGAATCTGGATGTAGGCCACGTCGGCACGCAGCACCAGGAGGTGACCGTCCACGGGCATGAGCTCGCCTCGCCCGTCGATCAGTTGCGCGCACCGCAACTCCATCGCCTCGGCGTAGACACCGCTGAGCACCCCCTGGAACGAGTCCCCAGACTTGAGACTCACAACGACGCGGTGCCGCACCTTCCGACGCAGCAGGCTCTTGCTCATTCGTCCACGACTGCCGCGCGGTCGCCATGGATCGTCACGAGCCGGGCTGGGCGAGCGCGAGAAGACAGGATCGCCGGATGTTCGATGTTGACCTTGGTGAGGAGGTAGCGAGGGTGCTTCTTCGGTGGCTCGCCTCGCTTGGCTCGCTCTGCCTTCCGGGTCGCCATCGTGGACGGCTCGAGGATCTTGAGGACCCCGGCCACCTTGCGGCTGGCCATCAGTCGGCCCGCCGAGCCCGGAGGGCGTTGCGAAGCAGACCAGAGATCCGCGGACGGGTGACGGGCGCCTTGGCAGCCGCTTGGATCCACTCAGCCCGGAGCTGCCCGTCGTCGTGCTCAGGGAGGTGCACCACGCATCGAAGGACCGGCTTGTTCTTCTCGTAGTACGAGATCGTGCGGCGGACCCCGATGACATCGCCCTGGTTGTTCAGGCGCGGTGCCTCGTCGACGCCCCCCGTGACGAGACCGGCGAACGGGTCCGGGGGGTGGGCCTCTCGCCACGCTTCGCGTGCGGCCTTGCGCTGGGAGAACGTGGGCGAGATGGCGGAACTAGTAGCGGCGTCGGGCATTGGGGCCTCCGTTGGTGAGTCGCCTGGCGCGGGCCAGGACGGTTTCGGCGCGGGCGGTGGAGTGAGCAGTGGCGAGGTCGATGACGTGTCCGCCTCGGCGGTCCGATGCCAGCACTACCCGGGCCGCCTCGAGTTCCAGGTCCGTCAGAACACGACGCGCCTCGGCGATGACCCGTCGGACCTCGAGGTCACGACGGACAGACTTGGCGGCGAGGATGCTCGCCTCCCGGTTCGAAGGGATGGCGACGATCGCCGCGTTCAGGAGCTCGGCCTTCACGATGTGTACCCGGCCGTCCTTAACGACCTTCTCCGGTGACATGAACGCCACCGACATCTTGCGGACGTGTCCCTCAAGGACGAGCGTTCGCACTTCCTGGCCGAGCTGCGTCGAAGCGAACGACCCCTCGAACCGCAACTGGCTCCCGACGTAGAACGGCCGCCCCGACGCCACCGTCGTCGCCACCGACATGCCGTGGTCAATGTCGATCGGCAGATGGTCCGGCAGAGGCTCGAACGCTCGGGCGTCAATGACCTCACCGTCACGGTCCTGGGTCGGCATGGACAGGATCGCCTCGAACCCGCCCGGGCCATCAGTGGCCCTCGCGTCCTTGATGTGTGCGTCGAACTGGCCCACTAGGCCACACCTCCTCCGATGTCGGGGTCCTTCGTTGAGACCGAGGCACGGAAGGTGCCGGCCACTGGGGCCAGGCCATCCACGAACGCCTCGAGATCGCTCAACCGCACGAGACGGCGACCACGGACCACGACCGACGGCAAGTCACCGGCAGCCACCAGACGGCGGGCGGTGCGCTCCCCCACAGAGAGCGCAACCGCCACCGCCGGAATGTCCAAAGCCATGAGCACACGCCCACCATCCCCAGGAACCCCAGCACCCGCCAGACCCCCGGGAGGGATTGGCCCGCCCTGGCCATCGCTGGCAATGCGCAGGCACAGCTCGGCGAACGACACCAACTCACCAAGCTGCGCCGGCCGCCCCGAAGCCCGCACGTACTTCCCGATCGCATAAGCCAGGTGCGACACAAACTCGTCAGCGTTCACTCGTGCCCGCAATCCAACCCGAGGCCATCCAAGTCCGCGTGTAGGTGCGACAACATGTGCAACCACTCCACGTCCACCGGGTCCAGCGACGGCACCACCGCAGCCAGCTCCGCCTGCGCTGCCACATCGCCATCGACGGCCCGGTTGAACAGCTCGAGCAGCTCTGCGGAGGTCATCGCCACCCCCTCGAAACAGGGCGGGTCGCCGCAATCTCTAGGCGATCAGACCCGGGACACCCCAGCCGTCCCCCGTGTTGTGTGTCCGGAATCCCTGAGGCGCTGACGCTGAACGGACCGGCGGGACCCCACAGGAGGGTTAGAGAGAGCCGGGGGGCGCTGGGGTGGTCCGTCGCCCCACGATCGGAGAGATCGAGCGACCCAGCCCCTCCGTGTGGAACGGACTCACGGGGGGGGAAATGGGAGACGGCCAGGGTGTCCCGCCTCATCTGGGCCAGAGATTCGGAGGACCCGCCCATTGTCCACCCGATCACCATATGAGCGCCGTTCGTCGTTCGGTCGACGGCCGTCGACCGCAATTGCATCCGTAGTGGGCCAGGCGGCAGTTGGCGCGGTCTAGCGGCGCACCGCCGTCTGCGAGTCGCACGAGATGGTCGACGCTGCGTGACCTCGAGGTGCGGGGCGGGAGCGTCTGGTCGACGTACTCACCGCAGATCCAGCAGTGGGTCTCCTCGAGGTACACCTGGGCTTGGAGCCGGCGCCAGGGTCGGCCGGTGCGTCCGCGTCTATCGGCGGACATGGCGTGCCCTCGTGCGGGCCCCGGCTGTGAGCCGCTGCATGTAGAGGAGTCGCTTGCGCCTTCGCTGAGCTCGTGCGCTACGAGTGTGGCTCCGGGCGGTCATGCGCCCTGCCTTTCGGTGATCGGGTGCGGTCGTTTGTGGAGGTCCACGGCGGTGATGCGCTTGAGGGCCGCGATGTGGCTGCACGTCGGGTTCATCGCGGGGCAGGAGCACTGCCAGCTTCCGAACTGGTGACGGGTGTCGTAGACGTGTCCCTCGCCGCGGACGTGCGCGACCACGCCGTGCCTGCTGGCTTCGACGACGATCACGCGGCCTTCCACTAGGAGGCGGCTGGCTTTGCCGTACGCGCCTTCACGAGGCATTGCGGACCGTCTTCGGCTTGCCCTTGCGCCTGAGCTCGTTGCGCCACCGGACCATCTCCCAGAAGTGGTGCGGAGGGATTTCGGCGAGGCAGTACGGGCAGGTGCCTTCTCGGCCGTGGCGGCAGGTGTCGTACCTCATCGCGAAACCCCCATTTCTGGGGACTTGGACAGGTCCACGTTCGGTGCGGCACTGGTGCGGACGCAGTGCGAACGCACCTCCCGCACCCATGGTGCGTGCGGACCCCCCTCTCTTAGGGGGTCGCACTGCACCAGAACGGGCGCCCTCACAGCTGCACCTCGAGCTCTCCAGCTTCGGTGACGACGTACTTCGGGCGGTCATCGGTGCCGACGTTGCGGATAAACCCCGCGTCGAGCAGGCGACGACGCGCGTCGTAGAACGTGCGCTTGGCCATCTCGGTTGCCTCGAGCCAGGCGCCGGCCGCGATCCCACCTGGAATCTGGATGCGGGAGAGGATGACGAGCGCGTTCTGAGCTGAGGGTGCAACACCGCCGATGGGCTCGGCAGCAGCTCTCGTGAGGACGAGGGAGCCGCCGTGAGGAAGGGCCTCGAGGTAGTGCGTCCCGTTCGTCGCGTGGTTCTTCTGACGCTCGACCACCAGACGCAGCCGCGGCCCATCGGCCTTGACGGCGAGTACGGTGTCGACGCCGGCCAGCAGCGCTGAGGAGCCGCGCATCCCCCGGTCGGTATCCTTGCCGGAGTGATGCAACGCCAGGACGGTGGCGCCGGTCTCGTCCCGGAGCCTGTCCATCGAGCGGATGGCGGTGCCCATGTCCTTGGACGAGTTCTCGTCGCCGCCGACCATGCCTCGCGCCAGGGTGTCCATGACCACCAGACAGGGCTCCAGGGGGCTCACAGCGGCGATGAACGCGTCGATGCAGTGGTGAGCCAGCAGAGGCAGCGCAGCGGGCAGGAAGCGGAAGTGCGGGACGGTGTCGACGTGCTCGTGCTCCTGCCATGCCGCGACTCGCTGGCCGAACCCGGACACGCCCTCGGCGGCGCAGTAGATGACGGCGCCTTCCTCGGTCGTCTGGCCGAGCCATGGGTTCCCCGACCCCACGCAGAGCGCGATCGCCGCAGCGATGAAGGACTTGTACGAGCCCGGAGGACCGTAGAGGACTGCGGTGCTGGACTTGTCCAAGAGCGACCCGACGAGAGGCTCCGGCGCCGGGATGGCGGCGAGCTCCTCCACCGTCAGCAGCATCCGGGCGTAGTCCGGCGCACCCTGGGGCAGACCTGCCGCAGGGTTGATCTTGCGATCCTCTTGCGAGCGCTCGTCGTACTCGAAGTCCGGACCTTTGGCGATGAGCGGCGGGTCGAACGTGCTCATCGGCTGGCACCAGCGATCACGGTTCGCTCGGCGGCTTCCTGCTCCACGACCGCATCCCATGCGGACTCGTCCCAGAACTCGTTGATCGCATCCCGGTACAGGCCCTCGAGTACGTCCGGGGGGAGCGCATCGAGCTCGACCTGCACCAGCACGCCGTGGCGCTCGATGAACTGGCTGGCCCGACTGTCCGTGCTCTTGCCCATGGCCGGCGGCAGGTCGTAGTGCTCGACCTGCGCGGCGCTCAGAGCGACGCGGACCACCTTGTCGAAACATCCTGTGCGGGCCACGAAGTCGCGGTCGATGTCCTCGCCGCTGGGGTCGAAGTCGCCGGCGTACAGCAACACCGCCCCGCGGTCCTGGGAGGACACGTCCTCGAAGACCTCGTCGACGTATGTCTGCGATGAATAGCCGCCCAGCGCCAGGATCGGGATGCCGAGGTCCCCGAACCAGTCCTGCAGCTGCATGACCAGCCCGGCCTTCTCGACGCCGATGTACAGGGACACGTCCTGGCCCTCGGTGCGATCTCGCCGGTACTGACGGGCGAGCTGCTCGAGCGCTGACTCCGGAGAGGGGTAGTGGCGATACCGGTGGATTTCACGGCCGCGGTCGATCAGGTCTGGAAAGAGTCCCTGCCGTCGCGCCTCAGCCGTCCGCGAGGACAAGCCCTTGTAGGCGCTGGAGGTGTTCGGGAGCCGATGCACCGCGACCAGGCGGTAAAACAGCTGCCGCAGCGTGACCCCGGTTGAGTAGCTGTAGACGACCTCCTCGGCCTCACCAAGCACGGCCGACCAGTCGATGCGCTCAGCCACTGGCCACCCCTGCGAGGTCGCAGATCCGATGGCGGCCGTTCAGCCAGGCGTAGAGCTCGGTCTGGTTCCTGGTCTTCTCGTTCCAACGCGAGGGACACCGCGGCAGTTGCTCATGCAGCGCCTCGATGATTTCGGCGATGGCGATACGCTCGGCCTTGTCGTCGCCCGCCAGCACGATGTTCTGCTCGAGGACCGGGTCGCCACCCGGTCCTCGGCGCGTCTGGTCGACCATCAGCTGGCCGCCGCCTGCTGATCGAGCCACTCGGCCACGTCGGAAGGGCGGTAGCGCAGGCGACCGCCGACCTTGATGCCTCGTGGGCCGATGCCGCGGTAGCGCCACTGATAGAGCGTCTCTGCCTTGATCCGGAGGTGCTCTGCCACCGCCTCCGGGTCCATCAGGTTCTCTGCCACTGGATCCTCCTTGAATCGTCCAACTGGGGTTGATTCGAGGTTGACAGTGCTCTATGGTGATCGCAACCCACCCGGATTAGATCTTCGGGTGAATCCCTAGAAGATCGGAGTCCAGTGGCAGGTTCGACCCGCAGAGGGGCCCCGGAGTCGGGGCCAACGCTCACGATTGGCAACGGAGGATGGGTTCGGCACCAGGACGACGGCCCCGTCGTCTCGTTCCTCCGGTTCCAGGACTTTGATGGCCGGCTCCGCCCCGTCGACGTGTTGGTCGCTGGTGACGGGCCCGTCATGGCTCACCATCTCGACAAGGTGCCGCTAGGTCAGATCGAGGGTGCGGTGAACGGCGAGATGCTCAGCCGTGTCCTCCGGGACCGACTGCAGCGTCCGGCGCCGCTGCTGCGGGAAGCGGCGACGCGCTTCAACGACGAGCTCTTTGGGCGGCAGCGCTACGCGGACAACTGGTTCGCGCAGATGCTGAGGTCGCAGGAGGGCGAGGACCACCCCATGCCGTCGACGCCGGTTCCGGCGCGGGCGCTTCGGGCCAAGACGAGCAGCGACTTCACGATCGAGAAGAACCCGGACCTTCGCCTCGAGAGGCCGGCGGCGAAGCCCTACGGGGACGACTTCTACAGGAAGGTCGTGCAGGCCTACCAGGCGGCGGCCTTGATCGACGATCACCCAAATGTGCTCCTCGCGCGCGTCAACAAGTACGAGGTGACGACGGTGCGCGGGTGGGTTCGAACAGCACGAAAGCGGAACCTGATGGCGCGTGGGCGGAAAGGGAGCGTGGGCTGATGGCATCCGTCGATAAGCGGCCTAACGGAAAGTGGCGGGCTCGGTGGCGGGAGTACCCCGGCGGGCCGCAGAAGACCAAGGCCTTTGATCGGAAGATCGACGCTGACCGGCACATCGTTGAGATGCAGCACAGGCTCAGCACCGGCACCTACGTGGCCCCAGAGGACGCCGCGGTGACGCTGGGGGCCTTCGCCCCGGTTCACCTAAACCGGCAGCCGTGGCGCCCCACCACGAGGGCTGTCGTGGACAAGTCCTTCGTGCACATCCTTGCGGCGTTCAAGGACCGGCCCCTGGGCACGATCCGGAAGGGCGACATCCAGGCCTTCGTGTCGGGATTGCAGCTCGCACCATCGACGGTCGGCCTGGTGTTCCAGCACCTGAACGCGATGCTCGAGGCGGCGACCGACGATGGGCTCATCGTTCGGAATCCCGCGAAGGGTGTACGGCTCCCTAGGTCGACTCGAAACGAGGTGGTCCCGCCCACCACGGCGCAGGTTGGCGCTCTCTACGAGGCTGCGCCGAAGTGGTTCAGACCGGCCGTGATCCTCGGCGCAGGACTCGGTCTTCGTCAGGCCGAGGCGAGCGGGCTGACGGTCGATCGCATCGACTGGCTGGGGCGCACCGTCCGGGTCGACCGCCAGTGGTTGAGCCGCCAGGAGGTCCCGGCCTTCGCCCCTCCGAAGACCCGCTCGAGCGACCGCACCATCCCGGCGTCGACGTTCGTGCTGAACGCCCTGTCGACGTTCACCGATGGGCCCTCTGGTCGTCACGTGATCGAGCACGACGGCGGTCCACTCGGTCACGACCTGTTCGGTCACTACTGGCGCCAGACGCGGGAGAAGGCGCACGTCGGGGCGATCACGTTCCACGACCTGCGCCACGCCTACGCCAGCATGCTCATCTCCGCCGGCTGCTCTGTGAAAGCAGTGTCGGCGGCTCTCGGCCACGCCAATGCGGCGACGACCTTGAACATGTATTCGCACCTGTGGCCGGGGGATGAGGACCGCATCCGGAAGGCGGTCGATCAGGCCCTCGGCGAACCTGCTGAGGACTCAGTGAGGATCGGCGAGGCGGCCGGCTGACCGTCTGCCCTGGTCAGGACCCTATTCGGGCTCCCATCTAGCGCTTGGTGCTGAAGCGGGAGCGGCGTTCGTGGCGGTCGAGGGCGAGGCGGACGAGCTCGTCGACGAGCTGCCCGTAGGGCAGGCCGGACGCCTCCCAGAGCTTCGGGTACATCGAGATGGGGGTGAAGCCCGGAATGGTGTTGATCTCGTTGATGAGCAGGCCCCGCCTGCCGGCCTCGTAGAAGAAGTCGACCCGAGCCATGCCGTCACACGACAGCACCGAGAAGGCCTCGACGGCGAGCCGGCGGATGTCCGCTGCGACGTGCTCCGGGAGGTCCGCGGGGATGCGCAGGTCGGCGGCGCCGGCCACGTACTTGTCGTCGTAGTCGTAGAAGTCGCGGCTGGGCACCACCTCACCGGGCACGGACGCACGCGGCTGGGCGTTTCCGAGCACCCCCACCTCCAGCTCACGGGCCTCGACGCCCTCTTCGATCACGAGCCACTCGTCGTACTGCACGGCCAGGGCCACGGCGGCGGCGAGGTCGGACCGGTCGGCGACGCGCGAGACGCCGACCGACGAGCCCATGTTGGCGGGCTTCACGAACACCGGGTACCCGAGGCCGGCGGCGTCGACCTGCTCCTCGATGTCCTCCAGCTCGGTATCGCGCCCGGCGAGCCAATCCACCTGGGGCAGGCCGTTGGCGGCCAGGACGTCCTTCGTCTTCCGCTTGTCCATGCAGAGGGCCGAGCCGAGGACGCCCGACCCGACGAAGGGCACACCGGCCAGCTCGAGCAGCCCCTGCACGGTGCCGTCCTCGCCGTGGGGACCGTGGAGCAGGGGGAGGACCACGACGGGCAGGTCGTCGTAGGCCGCCGGGCTGACGGCGGAGAGCGGCTCGACCGCCGTTCCCGTCGCCTCGAGCTGCCCGTCGCCCGGGCCGGCCGCCGCGCCCGAGAGGGCGGCGATCGCGCCGTCGGCCCGGACCCACTGGCCCTCACGCGTGATCCCGACCGCCTCGAGGGCGTAGCGCTCCGGGTCGACGGCACCGAGCACGTGGTAGGCGGAGACGCAGGAGACGTCGTGCTCGGCGGACTGCCCACCGAAGAGCACCACCAGGCGGATGCGGTCCGGCACGGGCATGGCCGGAGTGTACGGGTGCGACCGCCCCGGGCTGCGAGACTCCGGGGGCCATGCACCTCCGCGCTGCCGAGCTCGCCGCTGCCGTCGAAGGCCGACTGCACGGCCCCGACGTGACCGTCGACGGCGCGTCGATCGACTCGCGGTCGGTGAGGCCGGGCCAGCTGTTCGTGCCCGTCGTGGCCGAACGCAATGGCCACGACTTCATCGACGCCGCCTTGGCCGCCGGCGCCCCCGCCTACCTGACGTCGGAGGCGCCGCGAGGTGGCACCGCGATCGTGGTCGACGACACGGTGGTGGGCCTCCAGCGCGCCGGGCTGCTGGCTCGCGGTCGCCTCGGCGGGCCGGTCATCGGCATCACGGGCTCCGTGGGCAAGACATCGGTGAAGGACCTCTTGGCCGGCGTCCTCACCCGTCGGTTCCGCACGGCGGCGAGCGAGCGGTCGTTCAACAACGAGCTCGGGGTGCCCATCACGCTGCTGGACGCGCCGGACCGCACCGAAGCCCTCGTGGTCGAGATGGGGGCGCGCGGCGTCGGGCACATCGCCGACCTGTGCGCCATCGCCGCGCCGACCGTCGGCATCGTCACCCGCGTGGCGGCGGTGCACACGGAGGTCTTCGGGACGATCGACGACATCGCCAGGGCGAAGTCCGAGCTGGTCGCCGCGCTGCCCTTCGACGGCACGGCGATCCTCAACGGCGACGACCCGCGCGTTGCGGCGATGGCGTCGGCCACCTCGGCGCGGGTCCTCACCTTCGGCAAGGCGGGCGACGTCCGGGCCGAGGACGTCGTGCTCGACGAGCAGCTGCAGGCCTCGTTCCTCCTGGTCTCCGACTGGGGGACTACGACCGTCCACCTCGGCGCGCGCGGCGAGCACCAGGTCGGCAACGCGCTGGCGGCCGCGACGGCCGCCCTCGTGTGCGGTGTGGCCCTCGACGAGATCGCCGGCGGGCTGGGCGACGCCGCGCTGTCGCCCTGGCGCATGGCGCTGGGCAGGGCGCCCAGCGGTGCCACGGTGCTGAACGACGCCTACAACGCCAACCCGACATCCGTGGCCGCTGCGCTGCAGGCGCTCCTCGCCCTCCCGGCCCGGCGCCGCGTCGCCGTCCTCGGAACGATGGCCGAGCTCGGACCGTCGAGCATCGACGACCACGCCGCCATCGGCGAGATGGCGCGGCGACTCGGCGTCCGCCTCATCGCCGTGGCCAGCCCGGCCTACGGCGGGGAGGACGTGCCCGACACCGACGCTGCGCTAGCCGCCCTCGGTCCGCTCGGTCCGCAGGACGCCGTGCTCGTGAAGGGGAGCCGCGTGGCCGGTCTCGAGCGCTTGGCCGCCCGGCTCCTGGAGGGCTGATCGGCGCGCCCAAGTACGCACGGCCCCTGGATCTTCCCCTGTGCACGCGGAAGGACGGCGTTCTTGCGCTGTCAGCCGCCGTCAGGCGACGTGTCGGAGCGCAGAAACGCGGGGGTTGGGGTCGCGCCGTGGTCCCGGAGGTCTGCGTAGCCGGCCAGCGCAACGGCGATGACGGCGCCGGCGAGGAGGACCGTGGTCACGGAGCTGGCCTCGATCAGGGGTCCGGCGATCACGTTGCCGATGGGCACGGTGCCGCCGAACGCCATGATCCACAGTGCCATCACGCGCCCGCGGCTGAAGTCGTCGAGCCGCTGCTGGAGCACGGTGGAGAGCGACGTGATGATGGCGAAGTAGGCGAGGCCGACCAGGCCGATCACGAGGTACGCCGGGCCCGGGCTGCGCAGCACGGCCAGCATGCCGAGGAAGACGGCGAACAGCACGAGGCACACGCGCACGACCTGCTCCTTGCGCTGGTTGGCCAGCACGGTGCCGATCGAGAGGGCGCCGAGCAGCGCCCCCACGCCGAAGCACGTGTAGAGCAGCCCGTACTGCTCGCTGCGAGCGTCGATGCCGAGGTTGCGGTCGGCGAGCGTGGGCATCTGGCCGATGAACGGCAACGACAGCAGGGAGAAGAGGAAGATGACGGACAGGGCTCGGCCCACGACGCGGTCCTGCCGGGCCACGTAGTACCCGGCGGCGAGGCGGCGGATGCCCTTGACGCCAGCGGGGTCGGACGGCGGCGCCGGCAGCCGGACGCTGAACAGCGACCAGATCACGAGCAAGTAGGACACCGCGTTGACGACGAAGACGAGGTCGGCACCGTAGCGGGCGTCGAGGGCCGAGCCGATCACCGGCCCGACCACCCGGGAGCCGTTCATCTGGGCCGAGTTCAGTGAGATGGCTCCGGCCAGGTCCTCCCGGTCGACGAGGCCCGGCAGCAGGGCGCCGTACGTCGGACCGAAGATGGCCTGGCCGATGCCGATGGCGAAGACGATGGCCACCAGCGCCGCTCGGGACGGGTCCTCCACCCGGGCCACCCACGCCAGCCCGAGGGAGAGCACGCCTTGCAGCGAGGCCACTGTGATCAGCAGGCGGCGGCGGTCGAACATGTCGGCCAGCAGGCCGCCGACCAGCGAGAAGAGGAGGAGCGGCCCGAGCTGGGCGAAGAGCAGCACGCCCCACGAAGCTCGGTGACCTGGTGAGGTCGTAGGCCAAGGCGCCGAGCACCACGTTCTGCATCCAGCTGCCGATGTTCGACAGGAACGCGCCGATGAAGACCCGGCGGAAGGTCTGGTGCCCGAGGGCGGCCATCGCCGAGCCGCCCACCACGCGGTCGCCGGCCTCCAGCGCATCGACGGAGTCCTCGACGGCGGCGAGCCGCTCGTCGGGCTCCTGCGTCGGCGGGGATGGGTGGTCGGGCATTGGTGGCGCAGCATCGCATCCACGCCGCGCGCGCAGCGAGCCCGCACCGTCTGCGCCCCCGACCAGCCAGGGCGAGGACCAGAGTCAGGGCAAGAACCGCTTTCTTGCGCTGTGAAAGCTGTCCGGCAACGGCCGGGGGTGCAAGACGCGGGGTGGTCTGGCGACGGCGAGGGGCCGGGGCCTCGGTACGCTCCGCCGATGGTCGAGCACCGGTCGTCGATCGCCGTGGAGCCAGGCGGCACCCGCCGATGGCTCGAGGGCGCGGTCGAGGGGGGCGGTGGGACGGTGGTGCCGCCCGCGGACGCCGGGGCCCTCGTGTGGGGCCACCACGCGGCGCCGGAGCGCCTGGAAGCCCTCCTCGTCGACCACCCGCAGCTCGCGTGGGTGCAGCTGCCGTGGGCCGGGGTCGAGCCCTACGTCGACCTCATCCGCCGCTTCGCCGACCGCCAATGGACGTGCGGCAAGGGCGTGTACGCAGAGCCCGTGGCCGAGCACGCGCTGGCCCTCGCACTGACGGGGCTCCGCCACCTGCACACCTACGCAGCGGCTGCGACCTGGACCGAGGGTGCGGGCAGGAACCTGCTCGGCGCCAAGGTGGTCGTGGTCGGCGGGGGAGGCATCACCGCCTCCTTCCTGCGGCTCCTCGGGCCGTTCGGCTGTGATGTCACCGTGGTGCGCCGGACGCCGGGGGACATGGCCGGGGCATCTGCGGTCGTCGGCCTGGATCAGCTCGACGGCGCCCTCCAGGGCGCACAGCTCCTCGTGCTGGCTGTCGCCCTCACGCCCGAGACGACGGGGCTCGTCGATCGACGGCGCCTGGAGCTCCTGGCACCGGGCGCATGGCTGGTGAACGTCGCCCGTGGCCCCCACGTGGTGACCGACGATCTGGTCGCGGTGCTGGCGGAGGGCCGCCTCGGCGGCGCGGGCCTCGACGTCACCGACCCGGAGCCCCTGCCCGACGGCCACCCGCTGTGGTCCGAGCCCCGGTGCGTCATCACGCCCCACACCGCCAACACTGTCGCCATGGCCGGGCCGCTCCTGCGGGCCCGAGTGGGGGAGAACGTACGCCGCTGGATCGCGGGCGAGGACCTATTGGGCGACGTCGACGTCGAGGCCGGCTACTGAGGTAGCCGGCCATCCCAGATGGGCGGCACCCCACCGGCGTCGGTACGTTCGCCGCGAGCAGTGGATGGCCGGGCGGCCAGGCGGGGGCGTCGCCGGCCTTCGCCAGGTTGCGGCCGGCGCCGGCGCCCACGTCGTGATGGCGTGGGGCCCTTCGAGCTGTGGGGCCACCCTCAGGCCGTCGTGCCGGCAAGGCGGGCCCAGGACGGCGACACGGCGCGGCGGCTCTGGCAGGTGAGCGAAAGCGCTCACGGGTGTCGTGTACCCCGTCTGAACGTTGCCGCCCGGCCAGCGCCGAGCCGGGGGGCGGACGCAGCACTACGGTCGCCGCCCATGGACTTCCGTCGCACCACGGTCGCTGCGCTCGTCGACGATGTCGTCGCCAAGCGGATCTCGTCCCGCGAGCTCGTCGACATCGCGCTGGCCCGCATCGACGAGGTCGATCCGCAGGTCAACGCCTTCGTGGCGGTCGACGGTGACCGGGCCCGGGCCGACGCCGCTGCCCTCGACGAGCGCATCGCGGCGGGCGAGGAGGTGGGCCCGCTCACCGGCATCCCGATCGGCGTCAAGGACCTCGAGGACGCCATCGGCTTCCCCACCTCGCAGGGCAGTGCGGTCTACGCCGATGGGCCCCCAGCCACGTCGGACTCGGCGTTGGTCGACCGCATGCGCGCAGCCGGCTGCATCGTCGTCGGGAAGACGAACACGCCGGAGCTCGGCTTCAAGGGCGACACCACGAACCCCCGGTTCGGGATCACCTGCAACCCGTGGGACCTGGGCCGGAGCGCCGGAGGCTCGTCCGGGGGGTCGGCGGCCGCCATCGCCGCCGGCATGGTGCCTCTCTGCACCGGCTCGGACGGTGGCGGCTCGATCCGGACCCCGTCGTCGGTGTGCGGGCTGTCGGGCCTCAAGCCGTCGCTCGGTCGGGTGCCCATGGGCGGTTCGGCGCCCCCCAGCTGGGGCGACCTGTCCACCCGCGGGCCGATGGCCAGGCGGATCCGTGACATCGCGCTGGCGCTCGACGCCGTCGTCGGGCCCGAGCCCACCGACCTGCGGACGCTCCCGATGCCCGAGGGGAGCTGGTCTCGTTCGCTCGACGACGTGCACGCCCCCCGTCGGATCGGGTGGGCGCCGACCCTCGGGTACGCGAAGGTCGACAGCGAGATCCTGGCGCTGTGCGAGGCGGCGATGGCCCGGTTCGCCGCCCTAGGCGCGGAGATCGTTCACGTCGATCCAGTCTTCCCGAACGACCCGGTCGGCCCGTGGCTGACGCTGGCGATGACGAGCAACCTGCGCCAGCTCGGCCACCTCAAGGGCACCGACCTCTGGGCCCGGCTGGACCCTGACCACACCGCGATGATGGAGGCCTTCGGCGCCACCACCTCCGGGACCGACGTGATCGCCGCCATCGACGCCTGCCACGTCGCCAACGTCCGGCTCGTGGAGCTGTTCCACAAGGTGCCGTTGATCTGCACGCCGACCGTGGCGGGCCAGACGCCGACGCCGAACGGCCTCGGCACGATCGACGGGGAGGGCACCCCCAACTGGGTGTCGTTCACCTACCCCTTCAACATGACCCGCTCACCGGCCGGCACGGTGTGCGTCGGCCTCACCGGCGACGGGCTCCCCGTGGGGCTCCAGATCGTGGGTCCGCAGCACGGCGACGTGGCCGTGCTGCGCGGCTTGACCTTCCTCGAGGACGCCCTCGCCCTCGACCCAATCGCCCCCCTCTGAGGGCCCGTGCGGGCTGGCGGGGCGCCGGGAGGGGTCTGGTACCGTCAACGGTCCCGCTCCGCGGGCGCATAGCTCAGTTGGTTAGAGCACTGCCTTCACACGGCAGGGGTCAGGGGTTCGAGTCCCTTTGCGCCCACCGAACACCTGCAGCCGGCGAGCGAGCATCGCAGGCGTTCAGCAGTCGGTTCCGCCAGATGCTGTCCTCGAGCAGCCACCGCTCGTTCGAGGGGTTGAGGCTGGACTCGGAGAGCCGTGCCTCGCAAGGCCGGGCCCCCCGTCGATCTGCTCGTCGCACGAGGTGATCGTCACGTGCTGCCCTGTCGTGGAGCTCCGGCAGCGGTGGGCGGTCTCGCTGCCGGAGGCCGTCTGCGGTGATCGTGCCCGCTCGACACGATGCTGCCCAGAATCCACAATGCCGCACAGCTCACGAACCGGACACGGACGGCGACCGGGTCGTCCGCGTTGCCCGGTTCGCCAATCCGGTCGCCAGCGGTTGCCAGTCGATCAGCACCACAGCCGTGGTGGCGATCCACATCCAGTAGTCGAGGCCGTGGGTCAGGTAGATGCCGGTGTGGAGCACGGCGGCGGCGGCGACGAACCACGGGCGGGCGCGCGGCCAGAACAGGATAGAGAGGAAGCCGAGCTCCACCGCCAGCGCTCCGAGGGCGACGACGTGGGCCAGCGCCGGCCGGTCGGCGATGAAGAGGGCCACCTGGTCGGTCGGCGCCCGTCCGCTGAGCGCGGCCCGGTACATGATGTTTCGGAGGTTGTCGCTCAGCACCCAGGCGGGTCCGCTCGCGACAACCTTCTGGAACCCGCTCAGGAAGTAGGCGCCGGCGACGACGACCAGGGCGGTCCGCACGGGCCAACCCCATGCCACCGAGCGTCGCCGATCGAGCGCCCGCAGCCCGACCGGGGCCAGGACGAACGCGGCGGCGACGAGCAGCAGCAGCACGTCGTTGTGCTGCACCTTGCCCCGGCTGGCCCGGAGACCGGCCAGGAAGAGGAGGCTCATCCACGCGGCGAGGAACGTGCCGCGCTCCCGCCACCCGAGCACGGCCAGCGCCGCTGCCACCGCGCCGATCACCTGCACGGCGACGATGGTGCCGAGCGACGGCATCCGGTCGAGCCACTCGAGGAACCAGACGGGTCGGAACAGCGCGGCGGGTTGGCCGGCCAAGCCACGGAAGGGGCTCAGGGCGATCCGCCCGCCGATCAGGACGGCCAGCAGGATCCTGGTGACGCGCACCCGCCCGGCCGTCTCCCCGCCGAAGAGCCAGCCATCGGCTCCTGCCGCGACCGCGCCCACCGTGACCGCGGCCGTCACGGTCGGGCGCCGCAGGAGTAGGCCAACGACCGGGTGGGTGGAGGGCCGTCCGGCCGCACGCTGTCGACGCGGGCGTAGACCCGAACCTCGTCGACGGCCCGGCCCTCGTCCCGGAGCGGCGCCACCCACGCCCGGCACACGCCGTCGCGATCGCTCTGGCTCATGTCGGCGAACCCCTCGATCAGCTTGGCCGAGCCCCGTGCGCCCACCGGGAGATCGGACAGGTCGATGCGCACCTCTGCGCCGTCGTGCTCCACGGCGACGATCTCCCAGCCCTCTCGGTCCGGGCCGCGCCGCTCGCTGAACAGGCGGAAGCCCGTGAAGGGCCAGGCCTCGAGGTGGGCGGCGCCCGTGATCGCGAACGCGACCAGGAAGCCGTAGACGGCGCAGCGGGTGCGGCGCGGGACCGCTTCCGCGGTTCTCTGCATCGACGGGCGCCCGCCCGGGCTACTGGCTCGAGGGAGGAGGGGGCGGCGGCGTGGCGGTGGTGGTCGTCGCGGCCGGGGGTGGCGGGGTCGTCGGCGCCGCACAGTTGGCGCCCCACTGCAAGGAGCCGCCGCACGTGCGGCCGCACGTGATGTTGCCGCCGGTGATCTGGTTGCGGGCGGTCGCGCCGGCGGGCGAGCAGGACTGGCCACGGAGGACCCCCCGCAGTGTGGTCGTCGTCGTCGGGGCCGGCGTGGCGGGCGGGCTCGTGGGTCGGGGTGCGGAACCGCCCGTGGTGCCGGTGGCCCCGCGGCGGCGGGTCGTCGTCGTGCGCGAGTCACCGCTCGAGCGGCGGTCGTCGCCACCGTCGACGCCGTCGAGCCCGCCGTCCGCGCCGGGCACACCGGCGTCGGTGCCCTCGGGAACGAGGGTCGGCGAGGTCGACGTCGTGGTGCTGAACGCTGCCACCGCGAGGCGCTGCAGGTCCTCGATCAGGTCGGGCGACGCACGCAGCGCCTCGGCGCAGAGCGTGCGGGCGCCGTCGCCGAGGGCGTCGATGGCGTTGCGAAGCTCGCCTGGAGAGGAAACCGGGAGCTCACCGAGCACGCGACCGAGCGGGGCCACCATCCCGGGGCGCTCCGCGGCCTCGCAGATGCGCTGCATGAGGTCGCCGGCCCGGGAATCCGAGATGGAGTCGGGCAGACCGGACAGCCGAGCGGCATCGACGGCGTCCTCGAGGCCGGTGGCGACGGTGTCGGAGGTCTCGGCGCGGTCGCCGGCGTCGTCGGAGGACGAGACAAGCGAGACGGCGACGACGACCAGCAGGATGGCGGCCAGCGGTGCGCCGATCTTCGCCCAGACCGGCAGCCTCCGGAGGCGACCGCCTGCAGCAGCAGGGACCGGCGTCGCCGTGTGGCGGGGAGCCCGGGCCGGGTCGGGCGACTCGATGACGGGCGGAGACGGCTCCACGCCGGGGGTCTGATCGGCGATGACGAGCGTGTGTTCGGTCCAGTCGTTCCCGTCGTGCCACCGGGCGAGCGTGGAATCGCTCGGGTCCTTGAACCAGCCTGCTGTTCCGTCGGTCATGTCTTCCCTGTCCGTGGGCTCGGCCCGACGACCTTAGGCGGCCCGCAGGGCCCGAGTCAGGACCAGGGCGGTGCCGACGAGGGCGGCCGCGAGGGCAGCGGGAGGTCGGCACCGGTGGCCGGCAGGGTGCCGCCGGACGGTCCGGGCGTCCCCCGGCCCGCCCTCGGGCGCTGGGGTGGGGGGCGATGACGTCGACGGCCTCGGGATCTTGCGGCCACGAACCCCTGGGTGACGCCTGGATAGCTCTCACCCCACGTGCCGTCGAACCACGCTTGCCGGCGGATCCACTCGATGACGGCGTGCCGAAAGGGCCTCCTGCGGCGGGAAGAAGGGCGCAGCGGAAGGCCGGCGCCGAGGACCACGAGGACCGCCACGGCGGCGGTCCCGCCGACCTTCCGAGCCGCTCGCAGGCGCGCCGGCGTCGGCTCAGGGCGTGCGGGCGTCGAGGATGTCCACGACGAACACGAGCGTGTCCGTGCCGCTGATGCCGGCGTCGGGCTGCCCGCCGGCGCCGTAGCCCTCGCCCGGCGGGACCACGAGCAAGATCTGGGAGCCGACCTTCTGGCCGACGAGGCCCTTGTCCCAACCAGCGATGACACCGCCGGTCCCGATCGGGAAGTTGGCAGGAGCGCCATCCCACGAGGTGTCGAACACCTCGCCCGTGCCGTACAGCACGCCGGTGTAGTGGACGGTCAGCGTCTGCCCGGCCTTCACCACGGCGCCGTCGCCCTCGATGAGCGGCTGCACCACGAGCTGCGCCGGGGGCTCCCCGGGCGTCACCGTGATGGCCGGCTCGCCGTCGGCGCCGAGCACCACCGTCGGCAGGCCGGCGGGCGGGGTGACCGCGTCGCCCTCGGCCCGCTCCAGCGGGCGACGGATCTCGTGCACGTCGGCGACGAAGATCAGCGTGTCGTCCTCCGCCAGGCCCTGCGCCGGGTCGCCGCCCCGGAGGCCGTAGCCGTCCTCGGGGGTCATGGCGACGATCACCCGGCTCCCGGCCTTGCTACCGGTGAGACCTCGGCGCACGCCCCGCAGGAGCTGATCGTCGAGGGTCACGGAGGCCGACTCCTCGATGCTGTAGGAGGTGCCGTACTCCTTGCCGTCGCGGCCGATGACGAACACGAAGTCGAACACCACCGTGTCACCCTCGCCGGCCGCCTCGCCGTCGCCCTCGGTCAGGATCTGGCACCTCGACTCGTCCACGGAGAACGGCTTCTGGAACTCGATCGTGGGCTTGTCCCCGGCCGGCCCGGTGACCGTGAGCTCGTCGATCTGATCGTCGCAGCCACCGATCGGTTCCTCCTCCTCGGGCTCGGTGGTGGGATCGTCCTCGTCGGCCCCGCACGCAGAGACGACGAGGGCGGCGGCGGTGAACAGGGCGAGCAGGGCGCGCGGCACGAGAGGTCCTTCAGGTCATCGGGGGCGTTCCAGCATGGCATGGCCCAGGCGGGCCGCCGGGTTCAGGCCGTGCGTCAGCCCACCGTCTGAGCGGCCAGGCCCCGGCCCACCATCAGCTCCGTGGTGGCCAGCCCGGGGATGGGGGAGAGCAGACGGATCTGCCCGACGACGACCTCGCCGGGGGTGAGGACGTCGACCGAGGCGGACTCAGCGGCCAGCACCCGGCCATCCTCCGCCCGGTACACCGCGGTGACGTCCACGTCGTCCTCGGTGGTGGGCCATGCGGAAAGGACGGCGAACCGGGTCACCGCCCCGCCGAAGGGCTCGGGTTCGGTGACCGCCTCCTGTGCCGAGATGGTGCCGCTGGGATCGGCGGGCCGCAGCCAGGCGCTCACCTCGACCGTGATCGTGAGCTGGGTCGGTGAGGCGATCGGCTCGACGAGCGTGCGACCGACGGCCATGCGGTGGCCGGGCATCACCCCGTTGAGGAGGGTGGTGTCGACGAGCAGCTCCTTGCCGGCGGCGTCGAGGAGGTGCGTGGTCACGTGGACGCCGGCGGCGAGCAGGTCGAGGTTCGGGTTCTCCAGCACGACGCCGTAACCGCCGAGCGACTGCTTGGCGTCGTAGGGGTCCGGGAACGTCGTGACGCCCTGCTCCGCCACCAGCAGCGGCTCGCCGACGAGTGGTGGCTCGGTGGTCGACGTGGACACTCGGCTCAGGGTGGTGGTGGTCCGGTCGGCGTCGCCGTCGCCGCCTCCGCTCGAGCACGCGGCGAGGACGAGGAGGGCAATCGCCACCATCGCCCGGGCCCGCCGGTGGCCCACTACGAGAGGGTCTTGTTCAGGCGCTCGAGCGCCGTGTCCTCGGAGATGTTGAGGGCGAAGGCGAGCTCGCTGACCAGCACCTGGCGGGCCTTGACGAACATCGACTTCTCGCCGGCCGAGAGGCCCTTGTCGGCGTCCCGCAGGGCGAGGTTCCGGACGACCTCGGCCACCTGGTACACGTCGCCCGACTTGAGCTTCTCCTGGTGGTTCTTGAAGCGCCGAGACCAGTTGGTGGGCTCACGCACGTCCTTCTTGGCGAGCACCTCGAACACGTCCTCGACGTCTTCCTTCGAGATCGGGTAGCGCATCCCGATCTCCTCGGCCCGGTCCGCCGGGACCTTGAGGGTGAGATCGCCGTGGGTCATGCGGAGCACGAAGTACTTCGTCTTGCCGCTCTCGGGCACGGTGATCGTGTCCGTCCCCTCGATCACGGCCGCTCCGTGGTGGGGGTACACGACCTTGTCACCGACCTTGAAGGGCACGCGCGTCTCCTAGCTGACAGACCTCGGGGGTCCACAAGGATGCCACCTCTGGGCCGAAACTGACAGCCGACGGCGGCTCGTCGTACCCTTCGCACGCACACTGCAACGACTCGCCGCACGGGGGATGACATGTTCGAGTGGACCGAAGAGCAGCTGATGATCCGCGATGCGGTCCGCCAGTTCGTCGAGGCCGAGATCGCACCCAAGCGCGAGGAGCTCGAGCACGGGGACCTCCCGCCGTACGACATCCTGCGCAAGCTGTTCGCCACGTTCGGCATGGACGCCATGGCCCGGTCCAGCTTCAAGGCGCGCATCGAGCGCGAGAAACGCGTCGAGGCGGGGGAGGAGCAGCCGGCGCCGAAGGGCGAGCGGGTAGGCGGGGGCGACATCAACACGGCGGCGATGGCCATGTTGCCGATCATCGAGATCTGCCGGTACTCGCCGGGCATGGTGACGGCGATGGGCGTGTCGATGGGCCTCACCTCGGCCGCCATCATGAGCAAGGGCACCATCGCCCAGAAGGAGCGCTGGGCCCTCGATCTCCTCACGCTCGACAAGGTGGGCGCCTGGGCCATCACCGAGCCGGGGTCGGGCTCCGACGCCTTCGGGTCGATGAAGGCGACCGCTCGCCGGGACGGCGACGAGTATCTGCTGAACGGCTCGAAGACCTTCATCACGAACGGCCCGTACGCCGACACGATCGTCTTCATCTGCAAGCTCGACGAGGGCAACCCGCCGACGGAGCGCACGATCCTGTCGTTCGTGCTCGACAAGGGCATGCCCGGCCTTGAGCAGTCCAAGCCGCTCCGCAAGATGGGCATGCACAGCTCGCCGACCGGGGAGCTCTTCCTCGACGACGTCCGGGTGGGCAAGGACCGCCTCATCGGCGAGACCGAGGACGTGCCGGCCGGCGGCCGCGAGGGCGCGAAGGACACGTTCTCGATGGAGCGCTCCGGCGTCGCGGCGATGTCCCTCGGCATCATCGACAAGTGCCTCGAGCTGTGCGTGCAGTACGCCAAGGACCGCGTGCAGTTCGGCCAGCCGATCGGCGAGTTCCAGCTCATCCAGGAGAAGCTCGCCCGGATGGAGGTCGCCCGCCTCAACGTGCAGAACCTCGTGTTCCGCTTCCTGGAGATGAGCGCGGCCGGCGTCGGGCTGTCCCTCGCCGAGGCCTCGGCCATGAAGCTGTACTCCGCCCGCGCCGCCACGGAGGTGGCGATGGAGGCGGTGCAGCTGCACGGCGGCAACGGCTACATGGCCGAGTTCCACGTCGAGCAGCTGGCCCGGGACGCGAAGGTCCTGCAGATCTACGCTGGCACCGACGAGATCCAGATCACCCACATCGCCAAGGACCTCCTCCGCCGCTAGCGCCTACAGGCCGAGTGACTTGCCGATGATCTCCTTCATGATCTCGGTCGTGCCGCCGTAGATGGTGGTGATGCGGGCGTCGGTGTAGGCACGGGCGATCGGGTACTCGGTCATGTAGCCGTAGCCGCCGTGCAGCTGCAGGCACGTGTCGACCACGCGCTTGTGGAGCTCGGTGCACCACCACTTCGCCATCGCCGCCTCCTCGGCCGTGAGCTTGCGGTCATTGAGCGCCAGCACGCAGCGGTCGATGAACGACTGCCCGATCTCCACCTCGGTGGCGACCTCGGCCAACCGGAAGCGGCTGTTCTGGAACCGGCCGATCGGCTGGCCGAAGGCCTTGCGTTCCTTCACGTACTCCAGCGTGATCGCCAGAGCCTGGCGCGCCGCCGCCACGCCGGACACCGCGATCGACAGCCGCTCCTGCGGCAGCTTCGTGACGAGGGAGCGGAAGCCGCCGCCCTCCTTCCCCATGCGGTTGGCCACCGGTACCCGGACGTCGGTGAAGAACAGCTCAGCGGTGTCCTGGGCGTGCATCCCGATCTTGTCGAGGTTGCGGCCCCGCTCGAACCCGACCATCCCTCGTTCGAGCACCAGCAGGCTCATGCCGCTGTGACGCTGCGTGGGATCGGTCTTCACGGCCGTGATGACGAGGTCGGCGTTGATGCCGTTCGTGATGAACGTCTTCGAGCCGTTGACGACGTAGTGGTCGCCGTCGAGGAGCGCCGTCGTCTGCATGGAGGCGAGGTCGGAGCCGATCGACGGCTCGGTCATCGCGATGGCGGTGACGAGCTCGCCCGAGCAGATCCCCGGGAGCCACCGCTCCTTCTGCTCGGGTGTGCAGAGGGTGAGGAAGTAGGGCAGGCAGATGTCGTTCTGGAGCGTCCACCCGAGCCCGGCGCCGTTGATCCCGGCCCGACCGATCTCCTCGGCGATCACGACATTGTACCGGAAGTCCGGCACGCCCCCGCCCCCGAGCTCCTCGGGCACCGCCATCCCCAGGAAGCCCTGGGCGCCGGCCTTGGTGAACATCGAGCGGTCGACCACCCCGGCCTGCTCCCACTCGGCGTGGTGGGGCACCAGCTCCTTCTCGATGAACGAGCGCACAGAGTCGCGGAACAGCTCGTGCTCCTCGTCGAAGAGGGTCCGCTGCATGGCCCGACGCTAATGCGATGGCCCGGCGGGTCGTGCGGCACGAGGCGGGCGAGTGATGTTCGAGATGAGCCGTACGACACCGCCGACGACCCGTCTCGCCGACACCGAGCGCTCGGACGGATCACCAACGCAGCCCGATGCTTCGGATCAACCGCGATCTCGCTTCGCCCCCGTGCACCGGTTCCAGGGCCGGCTGCACGCCTTCCGCACCCTGGGCGCTACGCTGACGGCAGCACGAAGGGGAGCTCGGGGCAGCCGGGCTGAGAGGGTGGCCGGCCGGCAACGGAGCGCCATCGACCCAAACACCTGATCCGGGTAATGCCGGCGGAGGGAATCGGCCAGATGGCAGCGCGAGGGATGGAGACGATCGTCGTCGTCACGGGCGGCGACGAGCTCGACGTCGACGATCTGCCGACCCTCCCGCCCAGCGCGCTCGTGGTCGCCGCCGACTCGGGGATCGACCGCGCGCTGGGCCTCGGCCTGCGGGTGGACGTCGCCGTCGGGGACTTCGACTCCGTGTCGGACGGAGCGATGCGGGCGGTGGTCGACGCCGGCGCCGAGGTGCAGCGGCACCGCGCGGCCAAGGATGCCACCGACCTCGAGCTGGCCCTGGAGGCCGCGCTGCTCCGCGGACCCGGCCGGATCGTCGTCCTCGGTGGCCACGGCGGCCGCCTCGACCACCTCCTCGCCAACATGCTGCTGCTCGCCTCCGACGAGCTGTCCGAGGTGGAGGTGGTGGCGCAGATGGGCCCAGCACGCGTCACCGTGATCCGTGCGGTGGCGCAGCTCCACGGACGGCCCGGCGACACCGTCACCCTGCTGCCCGTCCACGGAGTGGCCAGCGGCGTCAGCACCACCTCGCTCCTGTACCCGCTCGCTGACGAGGACCTGGCCCCGGGGTCCACCCGGGGCGTCAGCAACGAGATGACGGCGACGCCCGCCCTCGTGAGCGTGCGGGCGGGAACACTGCTCGCCGTCCAACCCGGCCGCTTCGGCCCCTACCCCTCGAGGACCTGATCATGAGCCACCGCCCGTCCCGCCTCCGCGGCGTCGCCGCCACAGTCCTGGCGGCACTCCTGGTCTCCGCCGCCCTGCTCGCCGCCGCGTGCGGAGACGACGACACGAGCAACGGGGCGGTCGGCGACGGCGTCACGGTCCGCTTGCTCACGCACGACTCCTTCGACGTGAGCGACGAGGTGCTGGACGCCTTCATGGAGGACACCGGGATCCGCGTCGAGCTCCTGCAGGGTGGAGATGCCGGCACCGTCGTGAACCAGGCGATCCTCGGCCGGGGCAACCCGCAGGCCGACGTGCTGTTCGGCATCGACTCCACGTTCCTCACCCGGGCCCTCGAAGCCGACCTCTTCGAGGCGCACGAGGCCGAGGGGATCGAAGACGTGCCGGAGAACCTTCTCCTCGACCCCGAGCACCGGGTCACCCCGATCGACTACGGCGACGTGTGCCTGAACTACGACAAGGCGTTCTTCGAGGAGTCAGGGCTGGCCGTGCCGCAGCGACTCGAGGACCTCGTCGACCCGGCCTACCAGGACCTGCTCGTCGTCGAGAACCCCGCCACCTCGTCTCCGGGGCTGGCCTTCCTCCTTGCCTCCATTGAGGCGCTCGGCGAGGACGGCTGGGCCGACTGGTGGCGGGCCCTGCGGGCCAACGGCGTAGAGGTCGCCGAGGGCTGGGAGGACGCCTACTACGGCTCCTTCTCGGGTGGGGCGGGCAGCGAAGGCACCCGGCCGCTCGTGGTGTCGTACGCGTCGAGCCCCCCGGTAGAGGTGGTCTTTGCCGATCCGCCCATCGAGGAGGCCCCCACCGGGGTCATCCCCGACAGCTGCTACCGGCAGGTCGAGGGGGCGGGGATCCTCCGAGGCACCGAGCATCCCGAGGAGGCGACGAAGCTCGTCGACTTCCTCCTGTCACCGACGTTCCAGGCCGACGTTCCCCTCAAGATGTTCGTGTTCCCCGTGCTGCCGTCGGTCGAGCTGCCCGAGGTCTTTGTAAAGCACGCCGTCCTTCCCGACACCGTCTTCGAGACGCCCGCCAGCGAGATCGACGAGCACCGCGAGACGTGGATCGAGGAGTGGACCAACCTCGTGCTGCGGTGACTGGCCGTTGGGGCCAGCGGGCGAGCGCCCTCGGGCTCCTCGCGGGGCCGGTGCTGTTCCTCGCGCTCTTCTTCGCCTGGCCCGTGGCCAACATCGTCGGCGAGGGGCTACGGGGCGACCGCGGCTGGGACCTCCAGGGCTTCGGCGACGTCATCGGCGATCCCCACCTGCGGGCGGTCGCCTGGTTCACGCTCTGGCAGGCGGCCGCGTCGACCACGCTCACACTGGCGCTGGCCCTCCCGGCGGCGCACGTGCTCGCCCGCTACGAGTTCCGGGGTCGTCGGGCGGTCCAGGCGCTCGTCACGGTGCCGTTCGTCCTCCCGACCGTCGTGGTGGGATCGGCGTTCGTCGCCCTGCTCGGGCCGCGAGGCCCGCTGGGAATCGACCTCGACGGCACGGTCTGGGCCATCCTCATCGCCCACGCGTTCTTCAACCACGCGGTGGTCGTGCGCACGGTCGGCGGCCTGTGGGAGCTGATCGATCCGGCGACGGAGGAGGCGGCCAGGGTGCTGGGCGCATCCCCCTGGCAGGCGGCGCGGCGCGTCACCCTGCCGGCCCTCCGGCCCGCCATCGCGTCGGCGGCCCTGATCACCTTCCTCTTCACCTTCACGTCTTTCGGCGTGGTGCGACTGCTCGGAGGGCCGACCCACGCAACCCTGGAGGTGGAGATCTACCGGCAGACCGCGGACCTGTTGGACCTGCCGGTGGCATCCGTGCTGGCCCTCCTGCAGCTCGCCGCCGTTGGGGCGCTCCTCGTCGCCCAGGAGAAAGTCGCGCGCCGGTGGGCCGGGACCGCCTTCCCGCTGCGCCCGGCGGACCGCCGACGATCACGGACCGGGCGCGAGCGGGCCTGGGTGGGGGCCAACCTCACCGCGATGGCGATCCTGCTCGTGGTCCCGCTGGTGGTGCTGGTGGAGCGCTCGTTCCGGATGGGCGAGGGCTACGGCCTGGCCTCCTGGCGAGCCCTCGGCGACCGGACCCGGGGCACCGGCCTCTCGGCACCCGCGCTCGAGGCGGTCGGCAACTCGCTGCGGTTCGCCGTCGTCGCCACGCTGGTCGCGGTGGTGCTGGGCGGCCTGGCCGCCGCCGCCCTCGCACGCTCCACGGGGCCGGTGGGGCGGGTGCTCGACGTCGTCCTGCTGCTCCCCCTCGGCACCTCAGCGGTCACCGTGGGCTTCGGCTTCATCATCGCCCTCGACGAACCGGTGGACCTGCGGGCCAACCCCTGGCTCGTGCCGCTCGCCCAGGCCGTGGTCGCCCTGCCGTTCGTCGTCCGCACGATGACGCCCGTGCTCCGGTCGATCGACGGGCGCCTGCGGGAGGCGGCGGCGGTCCTCGGAGCCTCGCCCCGCCGCGTCTGGCGGGAGATCGATCTGCCGCTCGTGCTCCGCTCTGGGCTCGTCGCCGCCGGGTTCGCGTTCGCCATCTCCCTGGGCGAGTTCGGCGCCACGAGGGTCATCGCCCGAGCCGACGCCCCCACCGTCCCGGTCGTGATCGATCGGCTCCTCGGCCGTCCCGGCGTGCTCAACGTCGGCCAGGCCTTCGCGCTCAGCTCGATCCTGATGGTCGCGACGGCGGCAGCGGTCCTCCTCGTCGACCGGGCCCGTACGGCCACCGACCGCCGATCGACCGGCGGCTGGCCGTGACGCCCCGGGTCGAGCTGGAGGCGGTGTCCGTGCGTTACGACGAGCTGCTGGCGGTCGACGGCATCGACCTCGAGGTCCAACCCGGCGAGGTGGTCGCCGTGGTTGGGCCGAGCGGCTGCGGGAAGTCCACGCTGCTGCGTGCAGTCGCCGGCCTGGTGCCGCTGTCGGCCGGCCGGGTGTGCCTCGACGGCGTGGACCAGGAGGGCATCGCCGTCCATCGCCGTGGTGTCGGGCTGATGTTCCAGGACCAGGCGCTGTTCCCGCATCGCGACGTGGCGGGCAACGTCGGCTTCGGCCTCCGCATGCAGGGTCGAGCAGCCAGCGAGATCGCCAGGGCCGTGACCGAGCTGCTCGACCTGGTCGGGCTGCCGGGCGCGCAGCGGCGGTCCGTCGCAGAGCTGTCCGGGGGCGAGCAGCAGCGGGTCGCCCTGGCCCGCTCCCTGGCCCCGTCGCCCCGGCTCCTGCTGCTCGACGAGCCGCTGGGGGCGCTCGACCGCACGCTCCGCGAGCGGCTCGTCGCCGACCTGCGCGGGCTTTTCGGTGATCTCGGGCTGACGGTCGTCGCCGTCACCCACGACCAGGAGGACGCCTTCGCTTTGGCCGACCGCGTCGCGGCCATGGACGGAGGTCGGCTCCTGCAGATCGAGACCCCGGCCGCGCTGTGGGACCGCCCGGCGTCGGCGCGGGTGGCCGAGCTCCTCGGTCAGCCCAACGTCATCGAGGCCGAGGTGCGCGGTGGGACGGCGGCGACCCCCTGGGGCGCTCTCACGGTGGGCGGGCCGGACGGGCCAGCGACCCTGCTGGTGCGTCCCGCGGCCGTGCGGCTCGACCCGAGGGGCCCCTTGGCGGGGACCGTGCGAACGGCCCGTTTCCGAGGGCAGCACACGACCTTGCACGTGGAGCTGACCGCGGGTCCCCCGCTCCAGGCCGACGTTCCCAGCAGCAGCGCGCCGGCCCCGGGCAGCGCAGTGCGCCTCCGGATCGAGCCGAGCACGGCGGCCCGCCTCGGCTGAGCCGTGCGGTGCACGTAGCATGCAGGGCTGTTCCTTCCGCTGCGACCCTCGTGCCTGTTCCCACACCCCCGCGCCCCCTCCGAATCCTGGTTGCATCGCTCATCGTGGCGGCGGCGGCCGCCACCGGCGTGCCCGCGATGGCGCAGGACCCGCCGGTCGACCCTCCGCTCACGCCCCCCATCGATGTCACCGTGCCGGTCGAGCCGGAGCCCACCACGACGACCACGGCCCCTCCCGACCCGGGTACCACCACGACGACCCTGCCGAACCCGGACGACCCGACCGGTGGCGAGGGCCTGGCCGGGGAGCCCGTGCCCGTGGACGCGCCCGTCGTTCCGCCACGGCCGGGCGCGCCGGGTGCCGGCGGGGGGCAGGCGGCCAAGCTCGTCCGCCAGCAGCTCGATGTCGCCAGGGCCGAGGCCGTGCAGCTCGGCTCCACCTACGCCGCTGCCCGCGTCCGGGTGATCGAGCTGGAGGCCGAGCTCGACGGACTGGAGCGGTCGGTGACGACAATGGCCGACACCGATCGCACGGCCGTGCGCCGCGTCGAGGCGGCCCGCCGCCACTTCGAGGGCCGTGCGGCGACGGCCACGATCCGCGGCAACCTCGACGACTTCGCGCAGTCGGTCTCGGCCGGCTCGCCCAACGAGCTGGCCATGGCCAACGCGCTGCTGAGCTCGGTGCTCGATGCCGACCAGTCGGCGCTCGATGAGTACATCGCCGCGAGGGAGGCGGCCGACGACGACCTCATCAGCACCGCTGATCGCCTGGTCGCCGCCCGCAAGGAACTCGCCCTCGCCCGGGCATCGATGGTGGAGGCCCGCCGGGCCAACGTGTCGGCGCAGATCAACCTCGCGATCTTCGCCGCCGGCTCCGACATCGTGATCCACGGCTTCGTGTTCCCGGTCGGACGGCCCCACTCGTTCGGGGACTCCTTCGGTGCGCCGCGGATGTTCGGCACCGAGTACGCCCACGCCCACCAGGGCACCGACATCATGGCGCCCATGGGCACGCCGCTCATGGCCTGCGAGCGCGGTGTGGTCTCCAAGATGGGTACGGACTCGCTCGGCGGCATGAAGCTGTGGCTGAAGGGCGAGAGCGGGACCTTCTACTACTACGCCCACCTGAGCGCCTTCGCCGAGGGCCTCGTCGACGGCACCGTGGTGCAAGCCGGCCACGTGATCGGGTACGTCGGCGACACGGGCAACGCGAAGGGTGGCGCCCCCCACCTGCACTTCGAGATCCATCCGGACGGCGGATCGGCGGTGAACCCGTACCCGCTCCTCAAGGTGGTCGACGAGCTCAGCCGCGACGCCGAAGCCGGCGCGTTCGGCTAGCTGGTGGACGTCGTCGCCACCCTCGACGCGCCGTGTGCGCCGAGCGACCTCTTCCCGTGGATCGACGACCTCGCCCGCTATCCGGAGTGGCTCGACATCGTCCCGCGCTCCGTGCCCGTCGAGGGGAAGGAGGGCGACGCCGGGCCGTCGTGGTCGGTCGACCTCCGGGGCCGGCTCGGGCCGTTCGCCCGGGCCAAGCGTCTCCGCATGGTGCGCACGGCCTCGGACGGTGAGCATCACGCCTGCTTCGAGCGGCGCGAGCACGACGAGCGCAACCACTCGACCTGGGTGCTCGACGCGGAGATCTCGCCGGTGCCGGCCGGCAGCCGCCTGACGATGCGACTGCACTACGGCGGCCGCCTGTGGATGCCCGTGCTCGATCGGCTGCTGGCCGACGAGATCGAGCGCTCGCGTCCACGGCTCCTCGCCTGCGTCGCTCGCTAGGGCGAGCCGGAACCCACCGGGTCGCCCTTCGCCCGGGCCGACCACCGCCCCGCCCGCCGCTCCAGCTCGAGGGGCAGCCCGAAGGCGTCGCTCAGAGCCTCCGCGGTGAGTGCCTCGTCGATCGGGCCCGACGCGGTGATGCTGCCCGCTCGCAGGAGCAGCACGTGGGTGGTGCCGGCGGGGATCTCCTCGACGTGGTGGGTCACGAGCACGGTCGCCGGCCCGCCGGCGTCCACGGCCGAGGTGCCGAGCGCGCTCACCAGCTCCTCGCGCCCGGCGAGGTCGAGCCCGGCGGTCGGCTCGTCGAGCAGCACGAGCCCCGGGTCGCCGGAGAAGGCGCGCGCCAGCAGGACCCGCTGGCGCTCGCCGGACGACAG
>JAUXRW010000100.1 GCA_030681555.1 Acidimicrobiales bacterium | reverse complement strand
CCCGCTCAGCTCCAGCGAGGCGGCCGAAGGCCGCCGAGCTCGATGAATCACCGGCCCGAGAGGAGCACCCCGGGGGGAGGTCACAGGGGGAAACCTAGGCACCCCGCAAGAGGAGAGGCGAGTGGGAGCCGGGGGATGGGGTTGGTTGCCGGGGAGCGGGAGGGGCGGAGCCCCTCGCCCGCGAAGGAGCCGGCTCCGCCGGTCCTGAGCAGCAGTGCGCCGGCCGAAGGCCGCCCGCTCAGCTCCAGCGAGGCGGCCGAAGGCCGCCGAGCTCGATGAATCACCGGCCGCTGCCCATGAACATGACCTTGAGGCTGTCGTAGGCCTCGATGCAGCGGCCGGCGCCGAGGACGACGCACTCGAGGGGCATGTCCACGAGGTGCACCGGGATGTCGGCCTCGTTGGCGATGCGCTGGTCGAGGCCGGCGAGCATGCCGCCGCCGCCGACCAGCTTTATGCCGTTGAGGATGAGGTCCTGGGCCAGCTCCGGGGGGCTCATCCCGAGGCAGGCGACGACTGAGTCGCAGATAGCGGAGACGGGTTCGTCGATGGCGCGGCGGACCTCGTCGGGCGAGAGGATGATCGTCTTGGGGAGCCCGCTCATGAGGTCGCGGCCGCGCACCTCGGCCTTCACCTCGTCGCGCACCGGCGACGCCGAGCCGATGGCGATCTTGATGTCCTCTGCGGTGCGCTCGCCGATGGCGATGCCGTACTCCCGCCGGATGAACGCGGTGATCGCGGCGTCGATGTCGAAGCTGCCGACGCGGACCGCCTTGAGAGCGACGACGCCGCCGAGAGAGATGAGAGCGGTCTCCGAGGTGCCGCCGCCCACGTCGACGACCATGTTCGCGACCGGCTCGTGAACGGGCAGACCGGCCCCGATGGCGGCGGCCATCGGCTGCTCGATGAGCTGGGCTTCGGCGGCGCCGGCGCGACGGGCGGCCTCCATGACGGCGCGCCGCTCCACCTCGGTGATGGCCGACGGCACGCAGATCACGACGCGGGGTCGGTTGAAGCGGTTGACGCCGACACGGTGGAGCAGGAGGCGGATCATCCGCTGGGTGATGTCGAAGTCGGTGATGGCGCCTTGGCGCAGGGGCCGCACCGCGACGATGTAGCCGGGGGTGCGCCCGATCATCTGCCACGCCTCGTGACCCATGGCCAGGACCTCTTGGGTGCGCTCGTTGAGGGCGATCACCGTCGGCTCGTTGAGCACGATCCCACGACCCCGTTCGTAGACGAGCGTGTTGGCTGTGCCGAGGTCGATGGCGAGGTCGCGGGCCATCAGCCCCCGCGGTCACGGCGGTCGGGGCGGTCGGGTCCGTCGTCGTCGGGTGGGGCGAGCGCATCCCTCTCGCGCTGGAAGGCCCGGATGCCCGAGTCGAGCGTGTTCGGCGACCGGTGCTGGTACCAGAGCACGGCGCAGCCGACGGCCGACACGAGCAGCGCGAGGAGGAGGAAGATCAGCGCGCTCACGGGACGCTCCTGCCCGAGCTGCCGTCGGCACCCACCTCGGCCAGATGCTGGGCCTCGAGGCCCCAGCTCTCGCCGCCCTCCCACGCTTCCCGCTTCCAGATGGGCACGGTGCGCTTGACCTCATCGATGGCGAACCGTGCCGCCTCGAAGGCTTCGGAGCGATGCGGCGCGGACACGACCACGACGACGGCAGCCTCTCCCAGGCCCACGATGCCGGTGCGGTGCAGCAGGGCGACCCGGCCGATCTCGAGCCATCGCCGCCGGGCTTCGGCCGCCACCGCCTCGAGGCGGCCGATCGCATGCTCCTCGTAGGCCTCGTACTCGAGTCGGTGCACCCCGGTGCGACCGGGGGCGTGGTCGCGGGCCGTCCCGGTGAAGGTGACGACGGCGCCGCAGCTCGGGAGGGTGGCCCAGCTCGAGGCTTCGCCCGTGGGCAGCGCTCCGGGCAGGAGCGCGACCCACACATCGCCCGCACGGGGCGCAGCTGTCCGGCCGCGGTCCATGGGAGAACTGTACGCGCCCCGCGGTGATCCTGGCGGGGGGCCCCACTACCGTCGAGCGGATGCCCACGGACGACGACGCCGACGACGACGTCACCGGGTTCGGTGCTCCCCTGCCGCCTGACGACCGGCTCTGGCGCCACCCGTCGGAACTCGGCCGACATGCGTCCGGCGACGAGGTCGCTGGGGGGCGTCGCCGCCGGTCCGGCCGCACCGCCACCCTTCCGGTGGCGCTGATCGCCGGGCTCGCCGGCGCGGTGCTCTCCACGGGGATCATCGCCGTCACAGGTCATCTCTCGCCTCGGGTGATCGAGCGCCAGGTCGTGGAGCGCGTGGCCGTCACCCCGATGGTCTCGTCCCCGATGGTCCGGGGCGACCGAGGGGTGGCCAAGGTGGCCTCGCAGATGAGCCCGGCGATCGTGCGGCTCGACGTCACCCGGGACGGCACGACGGCCACCGGGTCCGGCGTCGTGTTCCGGGACGACGGTCTGGTGCTGACGAGCGCCCACGTGGTCGAGGGAGCGGACGACATCCACGTCCGCCTCGACAACGGTCGGAACCTCGCCGGCACGCTGGTGGGGGCCGACGCCCTCACGGACGTCGCCGTGCTGGACGTCGACGCACGGGACGTGCCCGTCGCCCTGCTCGGCAGCGCGGCGGCGCTCGAGGTCGGCGAGCCCGCCGTGGCCATCGGCTCCCCCCTCGGGCTCCGGGGCGGGCCCTCGGTCACCACCGGGGTGATCAGCGCGGTCGATCGCACCGTCGACGGTCCGGACGGCTCGCTGCACGGCATGATCCAGACCGATGCCCCGATCGCCCCGGGCTCGTCGGGGGGTGCCCTCGTCGACTCCACCGGCGCCGTCGTCGGGATCATCACCGCCAAGGCCACGGAGGCGGGCGACCGATTCGGGTTCGCCACGCCGATCGACCTCGCCCGTCGGGTGGCCGACGAGCTCGTGCAGCGCGGCGCGGCCAGCCACGGCTGGATCGGCGTGGAGGGAGTGGACCTGCCGCCCGATCAGGCCGGGGCCATGGGCGTGGAGGGCGGCGCGCTCGTCCGCGGCGTCCTGGGCGACGGCCCGGCGAAGGCCGCTGGGCTCGCGCAGGACGACGTGATCACCGAGGTGAACGGCGAGCCGATCGAGTCGATGCCCGATCTCGTGGTGGAGCTGCGCGAGCACCGCCCGGGCGAGGAGGTGAAGGTCGGCTACTGGCGCAAGGGCAAGCGCAGCGAGGCCTCGGTCATTGTCGACGACCGGCCTCCCGCACCGCCCTCCGCTCGACCCGACCGCTAACTGGCGACGCAGCGGCGCACCAGCGCCACCACCCCGACCACGGCGCCGACGAGCACGACGCCGGTGGCACCGAGGGCCAGCTCCTGGCGGCGTCGCGGGCTCATGGTCGCCCAGGGCCCGGCCTGGTGGCTGGCCACGTAGGCCTCTTCGTTGGTGGCCGTGGGCTCCCACCCGTCGGCCCGCAGCCGGTCGTTGGCGACCACCCACGGGTGGACGGTGTAGGGCAGCAGCTCCGGCGGGGTGGACGCCATCCCCCAGCGCCACCGCCAGCCGGCCAGGCGCACGGCGACGCGCTCCGGCAGGCGCACCCGAGGGCCACCGCCGGCCAGCTGTCGTGCCGTCTCCCCGCTGATCCACCCGTCGGGGGCGACGTTGCGGGGCCCGTCCAGGCGCATCCGACGGGCCACGTCGACCGCGCTGGCGAGGTCCGCCACGTCCAGGAACTGGGCGGGCGGCTCGTCTTCGGTGACCGGGACGGTCGACGCGCGGGACAGGGCCCGGGCCAGCCAGCCGTTGCCTTCCGCAGCGACGGTGATGCAGGGTCGGAGCACGGTGACCGTCGTCCCGGGGTGGTCCTCCCGCCAGTCCGCCGCCGCCCGCTCGAGCTCCGCCTTCTCCGAGGCGATCGCGACGCCCGGGTTCGGGCGCAGCGGCGCATCCTCCGTGAGCGGCACCGGGTTGTTGGCCCACGCCCCGTAGCTGGTCGCACTGGAGAGCAGGACGACGTGCGACGCCCCCACCGACGAGGCGACGTCGAGCACCCGGTGGGCGAGCTCACCGTCGCCGATGCCCGAGCCGGTGAGGCCCCCGGCGCCCGGGTGGGGACCGTCGGCCTGGGCCAGGTGGACGACCACGTCGGCGCCCTCGCAGAGCGGCTTCAGGTCGGCCAGCGCGAGCTCGACCTGGTGGCGGTCGATCCCGACGGCCATCGTCGACAGCGGTCGGCGATCGAGGGCGACCACGCGTGCGACGGCCGGATCGGCGGCCGCCAGCTCGCACACCCGCCGGCCCAGCGGACCCGCTGCTCCGGTGACGACGACGACGCTCCCCCCGCTGCCCGGACCACGACCACCCCTGCCGGATCCGGTTGCCATCGCCCTACGATGCCTCCATGGCTGACGAAGGTCCACTCGGGAACCCCTTCGAGGGCATGCCGTTCCTGGGAGACATCGCCAAGCTCCTCGGCCAGCAGGGCGGGATGGCGTGGGACAGCGCCCGCCAGCTGGCCATCGGGATCGCCACCGACGGCACCAGCGAGGCCAACGTCGACCCGGTCGAGCGCATGAGCATCGAGCAGCTCGCCCGCGTCGCCGACCTCCACGTGGCCGACGTGACGGGCCTTTCGACCTCGGTCAGCGGCCGGGCCGTGGTGGCCGTGCCCGCCAACCGCACCCGCTGGGTCATGGACAGCATCGAGGCCTACCGGCCCCTCGTGGAGCGCCTGGCCGGCGCGCTCGGCGCGCAGGAGCCGGTCAAAGGTGCCGACGACGACCAGATGGCCGGCATGTTCGCCGGCATGTTCCAGATGCTCCAGCCGATGGTGCTGGCCATGACGGCCGGCTCGATGGTGGGGCACCTCGGCCGTCGCAGTCTCGGCCAGTACGACCTGCCGATCCCCCGCCCCGCGACGGCTACGAACGCCGACGAGCTGCTCCTCGTCGTGCCGAACCTCGACGCCCTGGCTGACGAGTGGAGCCTGACTCGCGACGACCTGCGCCTCTGGATCTGCGTCCACGAGATCGGCCACCACGCCGTGTTCGGCGTCCCGCACGTGCGGGCGGAGATGGACGACCTCCTGCAGCGCTACGCCTCGGGATTCCGCAACGACCCGGCCGCGCTGGAGGACCGCATCGGCGAGATCGACCCGTCCGACCCCGCCTCGATGGGCCAGCTGCAGGAGCTCATGGGCTCTCCCGATGTCGTGCTCGGGGCGATCACGTCGCCCGAGCAGGACGCGCTGCGGCCCCGGATCGAGGCATTGGTGGCGGTGGTCGTCGGCGTCGTCGACCACGTGCTCGACATCGTCGGCGCGAAGCTCATCCCGAGCTATCCGATGCTCACCGAGGCCCTGCGCCGACGCCGGGTAGAGGCGACCGAGGCCGACCGGTTCGTCGAGCGCCTCTTCGGCCTCGAGCTGGGCCAGGCCACCTACGACCGCGGGTCGGCCTTCGTCGACGGCGTGGTCGAACGGGCCGGTGAAGAGGGGCTCCGGCGGCTCTGGGCCGACCGCCGCAACCTCCCCACCCCGCCGGAGGTGGATGCGCCCGGCCTGTGGTTGGCCCGCCTCGACCTGGGGCTACCGGGCTAGGGCGGCACCCACGAGCAGGCGCGCCGCCCGCCTACATCGGCTCCGTGGGGTCGATCGGTCCCTGCACGATCGTCCGGTCCGGGTGGATCATCGTGCGATCCTCGGTGAAGCCGGTATCGGGGTCCGGGTCCACCGGACCGTCGACGTGGGCCCGGCGCGCCGAGCGCTGGCCGGCCGCGTAGGAGAAGAGGGCGAAGGCCGCCGTGCCGGCGACCACGAGGAAGCCGATGCGGGTGGGGATGGGCAGCAGCAGCAGGGGGATCACCGCACCGATCACCCAGACGAGCTGGAAGCGCACCTCGAAGCGGGCGAAGGACCGGCCACGGTTGGCGTCCGGGGCATCCCGCTGCACGAGGGAGTCGAAGGCGAGCCGGCCGCAGGTCGCAGCCACCGCCACGGTCGCCGACATGAAGGCCGCGGACGCGAGGCCGCCTACCCACGCGGCGGCGACCGCCACCACGACGACCACCCCCAGCACGGTCATCAGCATCCGTTCCTCCGCCATCGACTCCCGCAGGCGCGGCGCGATGACCGATCCCACGAGCGCGCCGGCGCCCGTGACCCCGAGCACGAGCCCGATGTTCCAGGTCTCGCCCTCGCGGAGCGCGAAGAGCAGCAGGAAGGTGAGGAAGCCGACGATCCCGCGCACGAGCCCCATGGCCGAGGCGGCCAGTCGCACGCCGATGCCCCGCAGCTCGGCTGCCTCGGCCGCCGAGGCGGGAGCCGACGCCACCTGCGTGGTGGGAATCCGGAGCGCCGCGAAGGTCGCAGCGGCGTACACGAGCACGGCAACCACCAGTACACCCTGGGACTCGGCGATCAGGTAGGCCAGCCCGCCGATGGCACCGGCGGCGGGGGCGGCCAGGCCGGAGAGGAGCTGGAGCTTGGCGTTGGCCTCGACGAGCTCGGCGTCGGTGCGGACGACCGTCGGCACGAGGGCGCTCCGCGCCACGCCGTAGGCCTTGCCCATGGCGAGCACGGTGAACGCCTCCGGGAAGAGCAACAGGCTGTTGAGGTCGTCCACCATCACGAGGCACACGAGGGCCCGGACGGCGTTGACGGCCACGATCATCCACCGGCGCCCTCCGTGCGACCGGTCGAGGGCCGGGCCGATGAACGGGGCCACCAGCGCCAGGGGCGCCATCGTGAGGGCGAGGTACAGGAAGACCTTCCACCGGGCGTCGTTCGGGTCGAGGTCGAAGAACAGCGAGCCGGCGAGGGCGATGGTGACGAGGGCGTCGCCGGTGGCCGACAGGACATGCGCCCGGGCCAGGCGGGTGAAGGGCGACAGGTGGAAGGAGTACCCGCCGGCCCGCTTGGGGGACGAGAGCGGTCGCCAACCGGCCGGATCGGACATCACCCCATGGTACGGAGCCCCACCCCCGAGGTGGATCAGACCTTCGGCAGCTCGTACTTGTAGCCGAGGCCCCGGATCGTGACGATCCGGGAGGGCATGGAGGGATCCTCCTCGACCTTGCCCCGCAGGCGCTTCACGTGGACGTCCAGGGTCTTCGTGTCGCCCACGTAGTCGGTGCCCCACACTCGGTCGATCAAGGTCTCCCGGGGGAGCACCCGTCCGGCGTTGGCCAGCAGCAGCTCCAGCAGCTCGAACTCCTTCAGGGGGAGCTGCACCGGCTCGCCGCGGATGACCACCTCGTGGCGCTCCGGGTCGAGGGCGACATCTCCCACCTCGAGGGCGTCGCCGCTGAGGGCAGGGGTGGACGGCTCCCCGGCGCGCCGCCGGAGCACGGCTCGCATGCGGGCAACCAGCTCGCGGAGCCGGTAGGGCTTCGTGACGTAGTCGTCCGCGCCCACCTCGAGGCCGACGACCGTGTCGATCTCGCTGCCCTTGGCCGTCACCATGATGATCGGGACGGACGACCGGCGACGGAGCTCGCGACAGACGTCGATGCCCGATACCTTCGGCAGCATGACGTCCAGGAGCACGAGGTCGGGCTTGACCGCGTCGAAGACCTCGAGCGCCTCCGCGCCGTCCCGGGCGACCTGCACGCGGAACCCCTCGCGCTTGAGCCCGACGGTGAGGGCCTCGACGAAGGAATCCTCGTCCTCCACGACGAGGATGGTGGTGGTGGGCGACGCCATGCCGGTCAGCCGGCCTCGGCCGTGACGGCGACGGGCCCGGAGCCGACCGGAAGTCGCAGGGTGAACGTGGATCCTTCGCCTTCGGTCGACTCGACCCGCACCTCGCCGGCGTGGTTGCTGGCGACATGGCGGACGATGGCCAGCCCGAGGCCGGTGCCCCCCGTCTCGCGGCTGCGGGCCCGGTCGACGCGGTAGAAGCGCTCGAAGACCCGCTGCAGGTCGCGCCGCGGGATGCCGATGCCGTGGTCCTCGACGGAGACGTCTACCCACCGACCGTCGGTACGGGCCCGAACCTCGACCACCGACCCCGAGTCGCTGTACTTCACGGCGTTCTCCAGGAGGTTGTAGGTGGCGGAGACGAGCTGGCGGCGGTCGCCGATCACGGTCAGCCGGGGCGGGGCCTCGACCACCGCGAGGGTGATGCCCTGCTGCTCGGCGGCGGGGCGCACCCGCTCGGCCGCCTCGGCGACGAACAGGTGCACGGGCACGGCATCCCGCAACCCCTCGTCCGCTTCGATCTGGGACAGGGCCAGCAGGTCATCGATGGTGCGGCCGACGCGGAAGGCCTCCGTCAGCATCCGTTCGGCGAGGCGTCGGGCGACCACGGGGTCGTCTTCGGCGACGAGCGTCTCGGCCAGGAGCGCGAGCGCCCCGACCGGGGTCTTCAGCTCGTGGCTGATGTTGGCGACGAAGTCGCGCCGCACGGCCTCGAGCCGCCGGCGATCGGTGACGTCGTCGATGACCACCACCACGCCGATGCGGTGCTGCTCGGCCTCGAGCGGGGCCGCCCGGAGCACGAGCGTCCGCCGTGGGGGGCCGAACAGGTCGACGGTGCGGGAGACGTCCGCGTCGCGGTCCGAGCTCGTGGCCGCACGGGCGAGGGCGTCGATCGCCTCCTGCACCAGCACCTCGCTGTGCCGGGCGGCGAAGTAGGCGGCGGCCACGTCGTTCCGGAACGCGATCTCCCCCCCCTCGTCGAACACGACGACCCCTTGCGGGATCACGGCCAGGGCGCGGGCCAGCCGCTCCTCGGAGAGGGAGCCCTCCCGGTCATGGCGCACCGCCCGATCGACGGCTCGCTCCACGACGGAGGTGGCCTGCGCGAGCCCCGTGCCGCTGGCGACCACGCCCGGGGTGAGGCGCTGGCCGGCCCTGCGCAGGCGCTTGGCGGACCGGCGCTGCCGCTCGAGCACCACGAGCAGCGCACCGGACAGGACGGCGAGCACCGCCGAGGCCGTGAGGACGGTCATCGGCGCTACCGCACCTCGGCGGCGAGGTGGGCAGGCTCCCCCGTGATGAGGTAGCGGAGCCGGGCACCGATGATGGCGCTGTGGTCGGCGATCCGCTCGAGGGCCCGGCCGGCGACGAAGATGCCCATGGCGATCCGGACCGCGTCAGGACCTTCGAGCTGCTGGATCTCGCTCACCAGCCGGTCGTAGTACACGTCGAGGTGGCGGCTCTCCGTCGCAAGCTCGGTGGCGAGCCGGAGGTCCTGGGCCGACCACGCCCGGAGCGCCGTGCGGTACAGCTCGATGGCCTCGTCGCCGACGGTGAGGAGCACGTCCCAGGCCGTCCCCGAGCTGGCCAGGACCGGCTGGTCGGGGGCCAGCTTCACCACGCGCAGGGCGAGGTCGCCCACCCGCTCGAGCTCGGCGATGATCCGCAGCACCGAGACGACGAAGCGGAGGTCGGAGGCCACCGGCGACTCGCGGCCGAGCAGCAGGTAGCACCGCTCGGTCAGCGAGACGTTCATGGCGTCGATCTCGTCGTCGCACAGGTAGGCCACCCCCGCCGTGGCGAGATCGCCGGTCCGCAGGACGATGCGGGTGCGCTCGAGGTTCTCGTCGACCCGCACGCCCATGAGCTCGACCTGGAGGCGGAGCTGGTCCAGTTCCTCGTGGAAGCTGTGGCGCATCGGCTCCATCGGTTCCATCGCCGCCCAGCCCATGGTCACCCGAAGCGGCCGGTGACGTAGTTCTCGGTGCGTTCGTCGGATGGGTTGGAGAACATCTTGTCGGTGCTGTCGGCCTCCACCAGGAGCCCGGTGCGGGTGTCGCTCTCGGGGTTCACCTCGGTGGTGAAGAAGGCGGTGCGGTCACTCACCCGGGCGGCCTGCTGCATGTTGTGGGTGACGATCACGATCGTGTACTCGTCCTTGATCTCCTGCATCAGATCCTCGATGCGCGCCGTGGCGATGGGATCGAGGGCCGAGCAGGGCTCGTCCATCAGCAGCACCTCGGGGTCGGTGGCGATCGCCCGAGCGATGCAGAGACGCTGCTGCTGCCCACCGGACAGGCTCATGCCGGAGGCCTTGAGCCGCGACTTCACCTCGTCCCACAGCCCCGCCCCCCGGAGGGCCTTCTCGACGACGTCGTCCATGTTGCCCTTCGTCCCGGCGATCTTCGGGCCGTACGCGACGTTGTCGTAGATCGACTTCGGGAACGGGTTGGGCTTCTGGAACACCATCCCGATGCGGCGCCGGACCTCCACGGGGTTGACCTCCCGGTCGTAGAGGTCGACGCCGTGGTAGCCGACCCTGCCCTCCACGCGAGCGATCTCGATGAGGTCGTTCATGCGGTTGAGGCAACGGAGGACCGTCGTCTTGCCGCAGCCGGACGGGCCGATGAAGGCCGTGATCTCGTGGCGGTTGATCTCGATGTTGACGTCCCGCACGGCTCGGAAAGAGCCGTAGTACACGCTGAGGTCCGATACCTCGAAGACGACCTCCCGGCCGCTCACCTCGGGGCGACCCCGGGTTTCCGGTGTGACGTCGACGTTCGGGTCCACGGTGGCGGGCTCCGTGAGCTTGGTCGTGGAGGTGGAGGCCAAGTCAGCTCCTCTTCGTCTCGTAGCGGTTGCGGAGCAGGATGGCGACGGTATTCATGGCCAGGACGATGACCAGCATCACGATGATCGCGGCGGCTGCGATCTCCGAGAAGCCCGCCCGTGGGTTCCGCGCCCACTCGGCGATGACGATGGGCAGGGCGGTGAAGCGGTCCTGGAGCTGGGACGGGTCCAGGAGCCCCTCCCTGCCGGGCAGCAGGCCCGTGACGGCCCCGCACAGCAGCAGCGGCGCCGCCTCGCCGATGGCGCGGGCCAGGGCGAGCACTGTACCGGTGATGATGCCGGGCAGGGCGTACGGCAGCACCTGGCCACGCGTCACCTCCCAGCGGGTGGCGCCCACACCGTAGGCCGCCTCCCGCAGGGCCTGGGGCACGGCCCGGACGGCCTCGGCGGACGTGATGATGACGATCGGCAGCACGAGGATGGCGAGCGTGATGCCGGCGGACATCAGCGACCGGCCGCCGGTGATGCCGCTCAGCTGCTCGACGAAGATCGTCAGGCCCAGGATCCCGTAGACGATCGACGGCACGCCGGCCAGGTTGCGGATGTTCACGTCCAAGAAGCGGGCGAGGCGACCCTTCGAGGAGTACTCCTCGAGGTACACGGCCGAGGCCACGCCGATCGGGAAGGAGAACACCACCACGAAGACGCCGATCCAGAACGTCCCCCGAATGGCCTGGAACACACCAGCGGCATCTGCCTTCGTCCGCAGGCTGCCCGAGAGGAAGGCCTCGGCCCGGTCCGTGAACACGCCGGCCCCGGTGGTGACGACGTCGTAGAACAGGATGGCCAGCACGAGCAGCGACACGCCCAGCGAACCCAGGAGCAGCAGGCGGAAGACGAACCCCGTGCGATCGGGACGGGCGTCGGTGAGCTGGTCATGGACCGAGCGGGTCGCTGCCTCGCCGCCGATCCCGATCGTGGAGGTGAGCGCCATCAGTAGGCCTGCCGCACCCGGCGGACGAACCGGTCGGCCAGGAGGTTCAGGACGAGCGTCAGGATGAAGAGGACGGCGCCGACGAAGTAGAGGCTCTGGAACGTCAGCGCCTCGCCGACGACCTGATCGGTGCCCTGCGCCTGCGTGGCCATGGCTGCGGTGAGCGTGAGCCCTGGCTCGGTGGGCGACACCTCGAAGGCCTGGTTGCCTGCCGCGCCCGCGGCGATGAACACCACCATCGTCTCGCCGATGGCCCTCGACACCGCCAGGATGAACGCGGCGACCAGCCCCGACACGGCGGCGGGGAGGACGACGGTGGTGACCGTGGTGATCTTCTTCGCCCCCAGCCCGTAGCCGGCCTCCCGCAACGCCGAGGGCACCGACCGCAGGGCGTCCTCGGAGACCGAGGCGACCAACGGGATGGAGAGGATGCCGACGGCGATGCCGGCCGAGGCGACGCTGAAGAGGCCGGCGTCGGTGAAGCGCTGGACGACCGAGGGCGCGATGACGGACACGGCGAAGAACCCGAGCACGACGCTGGGGATGCCGGCCAGCACTTCGAGCACGGGCTTGAGCGTCTTGCGCACGTTCGGCCGGGCGTACTCGGAGAGGTAGATCGCCGCTCCCAGGCCGATCGGACCGGCCACGGCCATGGCGATCACCGTGACCCACAGCGTGCCGACGATGAGGGTGCGGATGTCGTACACGCCCTGACGGGGAAACCAGCCGTCCGAGACCAGGACGGTGGACCACTCGACCTGGGTCACGAACGTGAACGCTTCTCGCGCCAACGACCAGACGATGGCCGCGCTGATGGCGATCGAGATCCCGGCGGCGCCCGTCAGGAGTGCCTTGACGATGGCCTCGGTGCGGACTCGGCGGGGATCCCCCCGGTGGTCGGAGAGCTGCAGCTGCGGGGGCTGGAGCGAGACGTCGGACATGGTGCGTCCTTGCGTGCGGGAAGGGGCTCGAACGACCGGGGTCGGCCCATGGTAGGGCCGACCCGGGTGCAGGAGGGAGGGGTCAGCCCTCCTGGGTGCCGGTCGTGCGGGCGTCCCAGAT
Organism: Acidimicrobiales bacterium; assembly: GCA_030681555.1. Classification (GTDB taxonomy): domain Bacteria; phylum Actinomycetota; class Acidimicrobiia; order Acidimicrobiales; family VFJN01; genus VFJN01. The sequence continues at coordinate 6,201 of JAUXRW010000100.1, read as the reverse complement.
GGAGCGGGTCGCCTCGAGCTGATCGGCCGGCAGGTCCACGTAGCCCACCTCGCTGACCGAGGCGATGCCCTCTTCGCCGAGGTAGTAGTCGACGTAGCCGGCGACGGCCGGGTTCGACTCGGCGTTGGCGGCGTTCACGTAGATGAACAGCGGACGGCTGAGCGGGTACGAGCCGTCGGCGATCGCCTCGGCCGAGGGCTCGATGCACTCGCCGCCCGGCTCCGCGGAAACCGCGAGCTCCTGGACCGCATCGCCCGCCTCTTCGGCAAAGGCGAAGCCGACCCAGCCGAGCGGGGTGTCGTCCGCCTCCATGGCCGAGATGATGGCGGTGTCGTCGGCCTGGGAGGAGTAGTCGGTGCGGGCCGTCTCCACCTGGTCCTCGGTGATCTTGCCGGCCTCCGCCCGTGCCTCGCTCACGTCGCCGAACACGATCTCGAGGAAGCTGTCGTAGGTGCCCGACTCGGCGCCAGGAGCGGTGAGCGCCAGCTCGGCGTCCGGGAGCTCGGTCGTGGAGCCGAGCTCGGTGGCGATGGGCTGGGCGTCGCTCCAGTTGTCGAAGCCCTGCGACTCCGGGCCGATCAGCGCGTAGAGGTCGGCGAAGCTCAGGCACTCGACGGCCTCGTTGGCGGGGTTCGTCAGCACCGAGATGCCGTCGAAGGCCACCTTCAGTTCGATGAACTCGACGCCATTCGACTCGCAGTCGGCCATCTCGTCCTCCGCGATCGGGCGGGAGGCGTCGGAGATGTCGGTCTCGCCCGTGCAGAACAGGGCGAAGCCGTCACCAGTGCCGGGCCCGTCGACGGTGGCGCCGATGCCCGAGCAGTCGAGCAGCTTCTCGCCCACGGCGGCGGAGATGGGCTCCACCGTCGACGATCCGGAGATGTTCACGTCGCCCTCGACCTCCTCCGGGCAACCCGCACCCGACGCGGCGTCGCCGCCGTCGGCTTCGGTGTCGTCCGTGGTATCGGAAGCGTTGTCGTCGTCATCGCCGCACGCGGCGGCGGCGAGGCTGACGACGAGCAGCAGGGAAAGCCAAGCGAACGGCTTCTTCTTGGACAAGGGGGCCCTCCTTGGGCGAGCAGCGGGTGACGGACCGGTGACGACCGGACGCCGACGATCACCGTAAGGAGGGCGGGTGGCCCTCGAGAGAGCCCCGGATGAACGGGGGGTGAACGGCCCCGCAACGTTCAGGGCTCGTGCCCCGGCTAGGGGACGGGGCGGATCCGACCGGCCGCGACCTGCTGGAGGCGGGCGTGCGTCTCGACGGTGCCGAACCGCTCCACGTGGGTCCACCGGCCGTCGGGCCCGAGGGTCCAGGCCAGGCTGTCGTCGGCCAGGTTGATCTCCAGGATCTCCTCGAGGCGCGCTTGGAGGGAAGGTTCCTCGACCGGGAACAGTGCCTCGACGCGGCGGTCGAGGTTCCTCGGCATGAGGTCGGCCGAGCCGACGAGGTGGTGGGGCTGGCCCGGTCCGGCGCCATTGGCGAAGCGGTACACCCGGGAGTGCTCGAGGTAGCGCCCCACGATGGAGCGCACTCGGATCCGGTCGGAGAGGCCGGGCACGCCGGGCACGAGGCAGCACACGCCCCGCACGATCAGGTCGATCTGCACGCCGGCCTGGGAGGCCGCGTAGAGGGCCTCGATCATCTGGACGTCCGAGAGGCTGTTGAGCTTGATCGTGATCGCAGCGGGAAGCCCCTCGGCCGCGGCGCGCACCTCGCCGTCGATGAGGTCCAGCAGCCCCTGGCGGGCGCCGTGCGGCGCGACCACCAGGCGCTCGTAGCGGACGTTGCGGCCGTAGCCCGTCAGGTAGTTGAACAGCTGCGTGAGGTCTGCGCCGATGGCCGGATCGCACGTGAGCAGGCCAAGGTCCTCGTAGGTGCGGGCCGTCTTCGAGTTGTAGTTGCCGGTGCCGAGGTGGCAGTACCGCCGGATGCCCTCGGGCTCGTCGCGGACGACCAGCGCCGTCTTGGTGTGGACCTTCAGGCCCACGAGGCCGTACACGACGTGCACGCCCACGGTCTCCAGTGCCTTCGCCCACTCGATGTTGGCGCCCTCGTCGAAGCGCGCCTTGAGCTCGACCAGCACTGCCACCTGCTTGCCCTGCTCGGCCGCCCGGATCAGCGACCGGACGATGGGGCTGTCGCCCGACGTGCGGTAGAGCGTCATCTTGATCGCCAGCACGTGCGGGTCGATCGAGGCCTGGCGGATGAACTCCTCCACCGAGGTGCGGAAGGAGTCGTAGGGGTGGTGCACCAGCACGTCGCCTTCGCGCAGGACGGCGAACAGGTCGGTGCGCTCGTCCTTGCCGGCGTCGAGCCGGGTCTGGGTGACCCGCTGGAAGGGCGGATCCTTGAGCTCGGGCCGGTCGAGGGCCTGGAGCGACCACAGCCCCCCGAGGTCGAGCGGCCCCACGAGGCGGTAGGTGTCGTCCTCGGAGACGTCGAGCTCGCGCTGCAGCAGCTCGCGGACCTCCTCGGTGATCCCACCCGTGATCTCGAGCCGGACGGCCCGCCCGAACTGGCGGCGCCGGAGCTCCATCTCCACCGCAGCGAGGAGGTCGTCGGCCTCCTCCTCCTGGAGAGTGAGGTCGGCGTTGCGGGCGACGCGGAAGGTGTCGTGGGCCTCCACCTGCATGCCCGGGAAGAGCTGGTCGAGGTGGGCTGCGATCACCTGCTCCAGCGGCACGAATCGCTCGCCGTCGGGCATGACCACGAAACGGGGCAGCAGGTCCGGCACCTTCACCCGTGCGAAGCGCCGCTCTCCGGTGATGGGGTCGCGCAGCGACACGGCCAGGTTGAGGGAGAGGTTCGAGATGTACGGGAAGGGGTGGCCGGGGTCGACGGCGAGGGGCGTCAGGACCGGGAAGATCCGGTGCTCGAAGGTGTCGACGAGGAACTTCTCGTCATCGTCATCGAGCTCGTCCCAGGCCGAGAACCGCACGCCGACCGCAGCGAGGGCCGGCGCCACCTCGTCGAGGAAGATCGCCTCCTGGCGGGCGGTGAGCTCCTCAACCCGCTCGCGGATCTCGAGGAGCTGCTGGGCGGGCGACCGCCCGTCCGGCGACGTCGACCCGACGGCGGCGGCGACCTGGTCCTTCAGCCCGGCGACCCGGACCTGGAAGAACTCGTCGAGGTTCTGGCTGAAGATCGCCAGGAACTTGGCCCGCTCGAGCAACGGGACCTGCGGATCGCTCGACAGCGCCAGCACCCGGGCGTTGAAGTCCAGCCAGGACAGCTCCCGGTTGAGGTAGCGCTGCTCCTGCACGACCCCGATCGTACTGGGGCTGTGCTGTCCGGCCGATGGTGGGGAGGTGAAGGGGGGGACGACGCGCTCAGCGGGCGCCGTCGTCCTCCTCGGGCAGCCCGAGGTCCCAGTCGAGGAGGAGGTTCTCGCGCTCGGCGTCGCGTATCACGCGCTCCCGGTTGCGGCGGAACTGCGGGTCGTGGGGCGGCAGCAGGACGAGACGGGCCAGCACCCGGCCTCGGAACTCGTCGATGATCTGTCGATCGCCGAAGTCCGAGTGAATCTCCCAATGGGGCGCGACCGGGCCCAGGTACACCACCCGGGCGTGGGCACGGGGCGGTTCGAGGGGCGCAGGTGCGACGTCTGACATGGCGGGGAAGGCTAGCTGCCGACCCCGGAAGCGGCGAAGCCGGCACCGCTGCGGGGCGCAGGTTCGAGGGCGCAGGCTCTCAGGTGTCGTCGCCCCGGCGACCCAGCACCACGGTGATGGCCTGCTCCTCGCCCGTGCGCTCCACCGCGACCTCGACGCGGTCGCCCGGCTCGTGGCCGATGATGAGGTCGCGCACGTCCGCCGACCCCTCGACGTCCTCGCCGTCGATCTCGACGATCACGTCTCCGAGCTCGAGACCCGCCGCGTCGGCGGCGGAGCCCGGCACCACCTCGGTGACGAGGGCGCCGGAGTCGGCCTCCACGGAGAAGCGGGCCCGAAGGTCCTCGCTGAGCTCGGCCACGTCCGTGGTCTGCACCCCGAGGAAGGCCTGGTCGGGGTTCACGGCCCCTTCGCCGGACTCCAGCTGGTCGATGATCGGCCGGGCCTGGTCGATGGCGATCGAGAAGCCGAGGTTCTGGGCGTCGGCGACGATCGCTGTGTTCACGCCGACGACCTGCCCGCTGGCGTTCACGAGCGGGCCGCCCGAGTTGCCCGGGTTGATGGCGGCGTCGGTCTGGATGAGGCCCTCGAGCTCGACGCCCTGGGCGGCCAGGTCGCGGTCCACCGCGGAGACGATCCCGCGGGTGACGCTGGGCTTGTCGCCGAGGTTCAGCGCGTTGCCGATCGCGATGACCTCCTCCCCCACCTGGAGGTCGTCGGACGAGCCGAGCTCGGCCGGCGTGAGCCCGCTGACGCCCTCGACCTGGACCACTGCGAGGTCGTCCTCCGGGGACGCTCCCACGAGGGTGGCGGGGTGGTCCGAGCCGTCGGCCAGCACGACCGTGATCTCGCCCAGGTTCCCGATGACGTGGGCGTTCGTGAGGACGAGGCCATCGGCGCTCAGCACGATCCCTGACCCGGCCCCGGAGAAGACGCCTCGCGAGGTCGTCTGGCTGGTCTCGATGGCCACCACCGAGGGCTGGACCTTGGCGATGATGCCGCCGATGTCCAGGGCTCCGGAGCTCGTGGTGACCGGTGTGACCACGGCGCGGGAGTCGACGGGCTCGTCGTCGTCCAGGGCGACGCTGACGGAGGTGGCCACCACGGCGGCCACGAGGCCGCCGGCCAACGCTCCCAGGAGGCCGGCCCGTCGGGCCGAGGTGGGCCGGCGGTCCGCGCGGCCCCGCTCCGGGGCCGCGACCAGGCGGGGCCCAGGGGGCGCAAACGGGACGAAGGGTGCAGCAGGGTCCTTCGGCGCAGCGCCGACGCCGTCGTCGATGCGGGGGAGCTGGTCGGTGGGGGCCTCGCCCGCCCCCCCGTACGGGCCGCGGTACACCGGCGGAGCAGGGATCTGGGCCGTGTCGGCGTTGGCGTCGCCGCCGTCCACCGCCGGGTCGACAGGGGGGTCGACGGAGGTCGGGGGCGACTCGGACTCGGCTCGGGGGTCATCCACGGGACCCATCCTTCCCGGTCTCGGCAGGATTGCCACCGCGAGCCGTCGAACATGGCTCAGGATCCCCACAGCAATTTTCGGGAACCAAGAGGGCGTCGCATCCGTAGAACAGGTCAGCGCTCGAAAAGAGGTCCCATGGATACCGAATGGATGGCCCGAGGTCTGTGCACGAACGTGCCGCCCTCACGGTTCTTCCCCAGCGACGGTGCCGGCGTCGAGCTGGCGCGCAAGATCTGTGCCGAATGTCCCGTGCGCGAGCCCTGCCTGGAGCACGCGCTCGAGCAGCGGATCGACCACGGCGTCTGGGGCGGCTGCTCCGAACGGGAGCGTCGGCGGATCCTGAAGTACCGCCGGGCCCACCAGGTCGATGCAGGACGCGACGACGGGGGCCGGGGCGATGCGGACAGCGACGTCGAGCAGGACGCTGCGCTGAGCTGACAGAGCTGAGCTGACCGATCAGGCCTTGGGGGTCTCGTCGTCGCCGTCCGGGGCGTCCGGATCCTTGAGTCCCTGCTTGAACTCGCTCTGGGCCTGACCGAGGGATCGGGCGAGCTTCGGCAGCTTGGAGCCACCGAAGAGCACCAGGATGACGACGAGCACGATGAGGAGCTCTGGGGCGCCGAGGTTCACGCCCTCACCGTAACAGCGCGGACCGCCGTGGCACCGCCCGGAACCTCCCGTGCGAGGCTCCTGCGGTGCTCGAGTGCGTGATCAACATCAGCGAGGGGCGGGACGAGGCGATCGTCGGCCTCATCGCGGGCGCGGCGGGGGACGACCTGCTGGACGTGCACAGCGACCCGCACCACCACCGGGCCGTGCTGACGCTCGTGGGCGAAGCCGCCCCTCGGGCGGTGACGACGACCGCGATCGAGCTGCTCGACCTTCGGAGCCACGACGGGGTGCACCCGCGGCTCGGGGTGGTCGATGTCGTGCCGTTCATCGCCCTCGCCGGGTCGTCACGGGCGGACGCCCTCGCCGCGCGCGACCGCTTCGCCGCCTGGCTGGCGGCCACCCACGTCGTGCCCTGCTTCCTCTACGGGCCCGAGCGCACCCTGCCCGAGGTGCGACGGGGGGCCTTCGAAGCGCTGGCCCCCGATGTCGGGCCACCCGCCCCGCACCCGCGGGCCGGCGCC
>JAUXRW010000095.1 GCA_030681555.1 Acidimicrobiales bacterium | reverse complement strand
TCGTCGTCGTCGCCCCCGAGGCGACGGTGCACATCGTTGCGCTGGCCGCCGAGGGACGCCTCGTATGGCGCCCGCGCGAGTTCGCGCTCAGTGATGTCCTCGGCGCGTGGCTCGTGGTTGCTGCTGCGGATGCGCCACGGGTCAACGCCCGGGCGGCCGAGGAGGCCAGCCGGCGCCGCGTCTGGTCGGTGCGTGCCGACGACGCCGGGTCATCCGCGGCCCGCACCCCCGCCGTGGCCGTCGTCGACGGCGTCGTCGTGTCCGTCGGCTCCGGCGATCCGCGACGCAGCACGGCCGTGCGCGACGCCATCCATGCCGACCTTGTCGAGGGACGCCTGCCGACACGGCCACGTCGGCCGCGCGCCAGCGGCAGCGTCGTCCTCATCGGCGGCGGGCCCGGCGACCCGGGCCTCATCACCGTGCGTGGGCGCCAGGCGCTCCTCACGGCCGACGTCGTCGTCCACGACCGGCTCGGACCTGTCGCGCTGCTCCATGAACTCGACGCCGACGTCGAGGTCATCGACGCGGGCAAGAGCCCGGGCCGCCATGCGCTCACCCAGGGGCAGATCAACGAGGTCATCGTCTCGCGCGCGGCGGCCGGCCTTCGGGTGGCGCGGCTCAAGGGCGGCGACCCGTTCGTGCTCGGCCGCGGATCCGAGGAAGTCCTCGCCTGCAGGGAGGCGGGCGTGCCCGTGGAGGTCATCCCCGGCATCACGTCGGCCGTGGCCGGCCCGGCGGCGGCGGGCATCCCGGTCACGCACCGCGGGGTCAGCACAGGGTTCGTGGTGGTCAGCGGGCACGTGATCGAGGATCTGGCCCCCGTCGCCAGGAGCGGCCTGACCGTCGTCGTGCTCATGGGCATCGCCACGCTCCCGCGCCTGGCCGACGAGTTCGCCCGCGCAGGGCGCCCGGCCAGCACGCCCGTGGCCGTCGTGCACCGGGCTTTCGATCCGCACCAGCGGGTCGTCATCGGCACCCTCGCCGACATCGTGCAGAAGGTCGCGGCATCAGGGGTGGCCAACCCTTCGGTCATCGTGATCGGCGACGTCGTCGGGGTCATCCCGATGCTCGACGAGCAGGTGCTGGCGTCGTGACCGCCGTCCTTCTCCTCGCGCACGGAAGCCCCGACCCCCGCTCCAGCAAGGCAGCCTCGGCGCTGGCCGGCACCGTGCAGGCCCGGTCATTCGACCTCGACGTGCGCGTGGCCTTCCTGGACCACGACGAGCCGGGCCTCGCCGCGGCCGTCGCCGCGCTGGCCGCCGACGGCGTGCGCACGGCGATCGTCGTGCCGGCCTTCCTCAGCAGCGCCCACCACTCCCGCGTCGACGTGCCCGAGGCGGTCGCGCAAGCGGCCGCGTCGACCGGGGTCGACCTGCACCTCGCCGACCCGCTCGGTCCTGATGGATCCCTGCTCGCCGCGATGGACCGCGGACTGCCGCCCGGCCCCGTCGTGCTCGCCGCTGCCGGCACGTCTGACGCGAAGGCCCAGCGGGCCCTGCGGCGGCTGGCACGGGTCTGGGCCGATCGCCGCGGCGCACCTGTCGCACTCGGCTACGCGGCGCAGGCCGACCCCGACGTCGCGACGGCACTCGGCCAGCTCGAGGAAGCGACCGGCACGGCCGCTGCAGTGGGGTCCTTCGTCCTCTTCCCCGGAGTGCTCCCGGACCGCATCGCGCGGCAGGGCAAAGGCCGCGAGGTCACCGACCCCCTCTACCTCGCCCCGGAGACCGTGGACCTGGTCGAGGCGCGGATCCGGGCCGCGATGCGCAAGGCCGCGTGATGCTCGTCCTCGGTATCGACCGCTCGGCAGAGGCGTGGCCGGCACTCGCCGCCGGCGGCATCGGCGCCGGACACCTCCTCGCCGCGCTGGACGCCGAGCCGGCCGTGCTCGGGGCCGTCGTCCTATCCACGTGCGAGCGGACCGAGGCCTACGTCGACACGGCCCGGTTCCATCACGCGCACCGGGCATTCGTTCGTGCTCTCGCCGCGGCATCGGGCGAGCAAGAGCTGGACATCGCGCGATCGACACGTGCGATGCGTGGACCGCAGGCTCTCGAGCACCTGTTCCGGGTGACGGCCGGCCTGGAGTCCGCCGTGGTCGGCGAGCATCAGGTGACGGGCCAGGTCAGGGCAGCGCTGGCGGAGGCTGTGGCTCGCGGCGCGACGACGCGGTCACTCGACCTTGCCTTCCAGAACTCCCTGCGCGTGTCGCGGATGGCGCGGGCGCGGCTCCGCCCACGCCACCGCACCATCGCCGCGGCAGCGTGGCAGCAGGCAGCCGACCGCGTCCCGGGCCCGGTGCCCGGGGTCGCACTGGTCATCGGCACGGGTGCCTTCGCCCGCGAGTGCGTGGACGAGGCACGCCAGCGCGGCAGCCACACGGTGCTCGTCCACTCCCCCTCTGGGCGGAGCACTGCGGGGATCCACGGGGACCATGAGGTCTCGGCCGACGAGCTGGTCGACGCGCTCGCCGTCAGCGACGTGACCCTCGCGGCGAGCGGCCATGGAACCGCTGTGATCACGCCGGCCATCGCCCAGCAGGCGCTGCGGCAGCGCTCGACCCCGCTCGTGATCCTCGACCTCGCCGCGGCGCGGGACACGGCACCCGGGTTGGCCGACGAGCCCGGCATCCATGTCGTGACCATCGACGAGGTTGCCGGCCAGGCAGGCGGCGTGACCGCCGCGGCCGCCCTCGTCCATACCGAGGCGGAGGCGATCTACCCCCGGATCGCCGGACCCGAGCTCGACGACGTGATCGTGACCCTCCGCCGCCGAGTCGAGTCTCTCGTCGGCGGGTCGGGCACCGACGAGGCCGATCCCGTGCTGGCCGACGCCGTGCGCAAGGTGACGCAAGCGCTGCTGCACGAGCCGACGGCCCGTGCGCGCGAAGCAGCCGCCAGCGGCCGCCTGGACCAGTACCGGGCGGCCCTGGAGACGGTCTTCGGCACCGGCACACGCACGGGCACCGACTCGGCGCAGGAGCCGGCCACCCGACGCGCCCCAGGCAGCGCGGCATGAGGGCCCTGCGCCTGGGCACCCGGGCCAGCGCCCTCGCGGTCGCCCAATCCGGCCAGGTCGCCGATTCCCTGCGGGCTCGAGGCGCGCGCATCGAACTGGTCCCCATGACGACGCCCGGTGACCTCGACGGGGCGCCGCTGGCCGGACGCGCCGCCGAGGGCATCTTCGTGTCATCGGTTCGCGAGGCCCTGCTCGACGGCAGCATCGACCTCGCCGTGCACTCCTTCAAGGATGTCCCGACCGGCAACGTCCAGGGGCTCGCGTTCGGCGCCGTGCCGGCGCGCGAGGACCCCCGCGACACTCTGCTCACCCGCGGGCCGGCGATCGATGCGCTGCCCACGGGCGCGCGCGTCGGCACGTGCTCGATACGGCGCTCCGCCTGGGTCACCCGGGCCCGGCCGCACGTCACGGTGATGCCGATCCGCGGCAGCATCGATCACCGGATCGACCGCCTGGTCGCGGGCGACTTCGATGCCATCGTGCTCGCGCAGGCCGGGCTCAACCGATTGGGATGCTCCGTGCCCGCCCGGCAGGTCGTACCGGTGCTGGACCTGGTGCCCGCTCCCGCGCAAGGCGCCCTTGCCGTCGAGTGCCGGTCCGGCGACGCCGCGACGCGGTCCGTGCTGGCGGTGATCGATGACGCCAGGACCCGGGCCGCCGCCACGGTCGAGCGCGCCGTGCTCGAAGCGATCGACCCCACCGATGGCACGGCGCTGGGCGCGGTCGCCGTGGTTAGCCGCGGCTGGCTGCACCTGCTGGCCGACCTCGCCTGGCCGGATGGCTCGGGCCGCGTCGTCGTGCGGATGTCGGAGTGGACCGGCGAGTCAGGCCTCGACGAGCACCGGCTCGATGGGATCGGCCGGTCCGTCGCCGCGCGCCTGGTTCGGCGGCACGGCACCGGACAGCTTCGGCTCGCATCGTGAACGTCCTGCTCGTGCGCGCAACCGGCACGCCCGACGAGGACGCCCATGCGCTGCGGGCGCGCGGGTTCAACGTGACCGCAGAGCCGTTCATCGTCGTGGCAGCCTC
>JAUXRW010000091.1 GCA_030681555.1 Acidimicrobiales bacterium | reverse complement strand
ACCCCGCAAGAGGAGAGGCGAGTGGGAGCAGGGGTGGGGTTGGTTGCCGGGGAGCAGGAGGGGCGGAGCCCCCTCGCCCGCGAAGGAGCCGGCTCCGCCGGTCCTGAGCAGCAGTGAGCGCGCCGAAGGCGCACGACTCAGGCTCGGTCGAGAAGCACCGCTTCGAGACCGAGAGCGCTACTCGAAGTCGATGGCGCTGAAGTCCCGCAGCTTGGAGATCTGGTGGCGGGCGTTGATCTGGCGGACGGTGCCGGACTTGGACCGCATCACCAGTGACTGGGTGGTGGCGCCGCGGCTGTCGTAGTGGACGCCCTTGAGCAGGTCGCCGTCGGTGATGCCGGTGGCGGCGAAGAAGCAGTTGTCGCCTGCGACGAGGTCGTCGGTGGTGAGCACGCGGCTGATGTCGTAGCCGGCGGCGACGGCCGCGGCCCGCTCGTCTTCGTTGCGGGGCCAGAGCCGGCCCTGCTGCTCGCCGCCCATGCACTTGAGCGCCGCAGCGGTGATGACGCCCTCGGGGGTGCCGCCGATGCCGAGCAGGATGTCGGCGCCCGAGTCGGGCCAGGCGGTGGAGATGGCGCCGGCGACGTCGCCGTCGGGGATCAGGCGGATGCGCGCCCCGGCGGCGCGCACCTCGGCGATGAGTTCCTCGTGGCGAGGCCGGTCGAGGATGACGGCGGTGACGTCCCGCACGCTCTCGCCCTTGGCCTTGGCCACGGCCTTGAGGTTGTCGGTGACGGACCGGGTGATGTCGACCACGCCGACGGCGTCGGGACCCACCGCGATCTTCTCCATGTAGACGCAGGGACCCGGGTCGAACATGGTGCCCCGCTCGGAGACGGCGATGACGGCGATGGCGCCGCCCTGCCCGAGGGCGGTGAGGGTCGTGCCGTCGATGGGATCTACGGCGATGTCGGTGAGCATCGGGGTGCCGTCGCCGATGCGCTCGCCGTTGAAGAGCATGGGCGCCTCGTCCTTCTCGCCCTCGCCGATGATGACGATGCCGTCCATCGGGACGGTGTCGAGCACGACGCGCATGGCGTCGACCGCGGCACCGTCGGCCCCGTTCTTGTCGCCCCGGCCCATCCAGCGGCTCGCCGCGAGCGCCGCAGCCTCGGTGGTGCGGGCCAGCTCGAGGGCGAGGTTGCGGTCGGGTCGCTGCTTCGTCATGGGCATGGAGAGTACAAGACGAGCCAAACATCGCCGGAGCCGGCGGGGAGGCGCCCGTGCGATGCTGGAGGCATGGGACTGGTGTCGCGCCGCGGTGAGGAGGACGAGGGGCGGGCCGAGGTCAAGATCACGGGCTTCGGCGACCTCGACGGTGACCGTCCGGACGAAATGCTCTTCGAGCTCGACGACTGGTCCGAGGCGGGCCGCCGCCTCCTCGGGGAGCGTCTGACCCTCCTCGGCGCCCCCCACACCTGGGAGGGGGCCACCCTCGTCGTGTCGGAGACCGACGAAGCGTGGGTCGAGCGGGTGCTCGACCAGGTCGAGGACGAGCTCTCGGTCTCGCTCGATCCCGACGTCGAGCAGGTGGGGTACGACCTTGCCGGGTGGGACGACGTGAACCGGAGCGTGCTGGTGGAGGCCTTGGAGGACGAAGCCATCGCCTTCGCCATGGAGGGTGACGAGCTGTTCGTCCACGAGATCGACGAGCAGCGCGTCGACGAGCTCGTCAACGTCATCGTCGAGCCGGAGGGTGAGCCCTCGGCGGGCGGCGAGGCCCGCACGGAGGTGATGGGGGAGCTGTTCGTCGGCGCCGATCGGCTCGTCCACGAGCCGGGCGACTCCGAGGGCCGCCGCACGATCGCAGACGGCGCCCAGGTGGCAGCGACGGCGGGCCCGCCCTACGGGATGGACAGGGCGTGGTGGGAGGACATCGGCGTCCGCTGCACCGCGCTGGTGGCGACCCTCCACGCCGTGCCCGTCGACGAGGACCTCGTCGTCGAGCAGGCCACGGGCCTGCGGGACGCCCTCCGTCCCTTCGTGTAGCGGCGCACGACCGGCGACGCCGCGAAAGGACGTCGTCGGCAGCCGGTACCGTTGAGCGGGTGATCCTGGCCGAGCTCGAGGTCTTCCACTCGCGCCCGATCGCGCCCACCCGGCGGGTGGCCCTCGGTCGCTCGCGGCTGCCGGTGAGCCCGGCGCCGGGCTTCGGCGGCATCCTGCTCGGCGGGATCGTCGCCGCCCACATCGGAGCGCTCGACCCCGATCTCTTCGACGACCTCCACCGCCTCACGGGCCAGCTCCAGGACGGCCAGCGGATCCCGCAGCCCCGCCTGCGGCACCGCTTCCAGAGCGACCGGATCGGCCTCACGCGCAGCGTGCACCGGTTGGTCGGCGAAGGGGAGGACCTCGACTTCGAGTTCGAGGTGAAGGGCGCAGCGGCCCAGCACATCCTCGCTGCGGTGTACGCCGCCGGCGCCCTGCCCCTGGGCTCGCGCGCCGGGGTGATGGATGTCCTGCGCAAGGCCATGCGCTGGGTCGGCCCACTCGACCAGGGGTTCGTCGCCCACCTCTCCGGCCTCGACCGCAGCCGTGGCTGGTCGGCGCGGGCCTTCCACGATCCGGTGCAGTGGGCCCTCGGCGTGCTGCAGCTGGGAGAGATCGTCGGGGTGCCGTCGAGCGCCCTCGAGGTGCCCGACCGCGATGCTGTCCAGCGGCAGTTCCGCGAGCTGATCCGGGGGGCCCATCCCGACCACGGGGGCGCCATCGACACCGCTGCGCAGCGCATCGCCGACCTCACCGAAGCCCGCCGCATCCTGCTGGCGTCGTGAGCGCCTGACGTGCCCCCCGCCGAAGGCGGCACGCCCACGCCCAAGCCCGAGCCAACCACGGGAACTCGTCGTGGTTCTCCACGAAAGGCTGCGGAGAACCACGACGAGTTCGCTCGGCGGGCCGACCGGGCTGCGGGAGCGGGGGCGGGGGCCGACCGGACTGCAGGGGCGGGGGCGGGGGCGATGCTGCTGTTCCCGGGGGCCGGCAGCCCCGCCGCCCACCCTTCGCTGGTCGCCATCGAGGCGGCCGTGGCTCCGCTGCCGGTCAGGCGGGCGGACTTCACGTACCGGCGCGAGGGCCGGAGGGCGCCCGACCGCCCGCCGAAGCTCCTGGCCTGCGTCCTGGAGGAGGCGGGCCTGCTCGTCGAGCGGGCCAACGTGGCCCCGGAGCGCATCGTCCTGGGCGGCCGTTCCATGGGTGGTCGCATCTGCTCGATCGCCGTCGCCGACGGGCTCCCTGCGGCTGGACTGGTCCTGATCGCCTATCCGCTGCGGCCACCCGGCAAGCCCGAGAACCGCCGGATCGAGCACCTGCCTCGCCTCACCGTGCCCTGCCTCTTCATCTCCGGGACGCGGGACTCCTTCGCCTCGCCCGACGAGCTCGAGGAGGCGACCGCCCTCATCCCGGGCCCCGTCGAGCACGTGTGGATCGAGGGCAAGGGCCACGACCTCCGTGGTGCGGACGACCAGGTGGCCGACGCCGTCAGCCGGTGGCTGGTCGCGCCCCGCTGACGGGCGGGGGCCGGTCCTCTGGGTTGAGCTCCTCGAGCTCGCGGTGGGCGGTCTCGGGGTAGGCGACGAGCACGAGGACGCCCATGATCAGCGGGCCGACGGCCAGGAGGGTGAGCGCCGGCCCGAGGCCGTCCCAGCGGTCCGAGAGGTAGCCGGCGGCGACCAGGCCCGTCACGGTCCCCACGACTCCCAGCACCGCCACCACGCCGTTCGCCCGCCCCCGCAGCGAGGTGGGGAACAGCTCGGGCCCGTACACCCCGAGGGCGGGGATGGCGGCGCCGCCGATCACCGATGCTGCGATCGACCACGCCCACATCGCCCAGCCGGTGGACTGCATCTGCACGACGGTGAACGCCGCGCCGCCGAGCACGGCCGCTGCGCCGATGCCCCGCCGCCCGCGGACGTCGGCGAGGCGGCCCCCGACCACCACGCCGACGATCCCCGGCAGGTTGGTGAAGATGCTGAACAGGCTGATCCTGGCCGCCGAGAAGCCGCGCTCGTCCCGCAGGAACTCGTTGAGCAGCTGCGACGCCGGGTCCTTGAAGACGTTCAGCAGCAGCGCGGACACGGCCAGGAGCCAGAACCGTCGGGCGTGCCCGGCCATGGGCACCACGTCGTGCGCCACCTCGAAGCGGCGGGTCTCCGGCAGCAGGCGCCGCATCCGCCAGACGATCGGCAGGCCGAGGAGCGGCAGCAGGTACAGGACCCGCCAGGCGGCGTCGCCCAGGTCGGCGAGGGGCAGTGCGATGAGGCAGATCCCGACGCCGATCGCACCGGAGAGCCCCAGCAGGGTGACGCCGTAGGCGCGTGACCCCGCCGGCATCTCCTCGGCGGCGATGACGACGAACAGCACCGTGCACGCAGAGACGACGATGCGGACGACGAGCTGGCTGAGGCCGACGCCGACGAGGTTCGGCGACAGGGCCCCGATGGCGGCGGCCACGCACCCGGTGGCTACGCATGCGAGCAGCATCGACCGTCTGCCCCGCCGGTCGGCCATCGCCGTGAGGACCACCGTCACCAGGACCCCGGCGCGCACGGCGGCCAGCACGTTCCCCTGCGTCGACGTCGCCGCGCCGAACTCGTCGGCCGCGAACGTGATCGTCTGGGTGAGCAGCGTCCCGAGGTACCCCGAGACGACGGCGATCGCGCACAGCGCTCCGAGGGTGCTGCCCGCGTGCGCGTCGATGACTTCCGGCGGGCCCCAGAACGGGGCGGTGGCGCGGCCCGGGCGCCGCAGGGCGCGGCGATAGAAGAGGCCGAACGGCACGAGCGCCATCCCGGGAGCGAGGCGGTAGCGCGTGACCTCGGTGACGTTGCCGTCGTGCTCCTCGACCACCCGCTCGTACCCGGCGAAGGGTCCCGTCGTGGCCGAGAAGCGTCCGACCCCGTCGGCCCGCTCCACCACCACGTCGGAGCGCGGCTGCCAGGTGCCTTCGGCCTCAGCGCGCTCGATCGACAGGGTGCGGGTGAGGCGTGGCACCGATCTCAGCCGGGACTCGGCGGCGGGGCCGCGTCCGATGAGCCGCCGCTGTCGCCGCTGTCGTTCCCGCCGGCCCCGTCGGTCGGGGCGGCCTCGGCCTCGGCCTGCCGGCGGGCCTGGTCACGGGCGGCGCGGTGGTTGGCCAGCGCGAGGAGGCCGGCGAAGAGCGCGATCGGCAGGAGCACGAAGAGGATCTCGTCCCAGCCGCCCTGATGGGCGAGCAGCAGCGCGGTCATCCCATCACCAGCAGCGAGGCGACGACGATCGACGCAGCGCTGGCCGCGGCCACGCTCCACGTCGTCCGCAGCGCGAGCCGGCGGCTGACGCGCGCCAGCGCCGCATCGTGGGCGAGGACCACGGCCGCCACGTGCCCGACGAGGAGGGCGGCGAGCTGCACCCAGCGCACCCACTCGCCCTGCACGAGCCCGTAGTCGATCGTGTAGCCGATCGTGCCGAAGAGATCCCACCCACGGCCGAGCGGATCGGACGCCAGCGCGTAGAAGTTCTGGCCCTCGAAGAGCAGGAAGGTGAGGTCATGGGCCACGAACCAGCCGAGGGCAAGGGGGACGAGGGCGGCGGCCACAGCGACGGTCAGCGCGTTGCGCGGCAGGTCGGGCTGGCGGGACTCCGCAACGCGCAGCACGACGAGGGCGACGGCCGCCACGACGGCGATCATCCAGATGAGGCCGACGCTGTCGAGCAGCGTGCGCTCCCAGCCGGCACTCGTCCCGCGCACGTCGGTCCAGAGCTCGGTGGACGACAGGGCGTCGAAACCGGTGCTCCCGAGCCACACCACGACCAGCGGCAGCACGCCCGCCGGGAGGGCGCGGCGCCGGGGGAGCGGGGCGAGCGTGGCGACGGCCGCCGACAACCCGGCGAACCCCTCGCCTTCCTGGAGCCAGGCGCGGCCCCATCGCAGCCCTCCGAGGACAGCGGCGAGCGCGTAGGCGGCCAGGAAGGCCCCCAAGCCCCGCGGCGAGCCCGGGCGGTGGTAGCAGAGGAGGAACCACGCGAAGGCGGCGAGGAACGCGGCAGCCGTCCACGGGGGAGCGGCGGGGCGGTCGCCCTCCTTCGGCCGGCGCAGGCGGTCGCTGGCTCGCACGACGGCGGCGAACGGGTTCACGACGCGCATCACGTCGCCGGCGAGGAGGCAGAGGATCGGCAGGCCTACCCACCACATGACGAGCACCGCCACCGGGGCCACGTTGGCCGCGCCGGTGTCGGGCCCCTCCACCGCGGCCACGAGCATCGCTGCCAACAGCGCGAGCCCGATCGCCTGCCCGACCCATGGGCCGTCCGACCCCGCTGCATCGTCGATCGCTGCTGGTGGCGCGACGGCCCGGGCCGACGGCCACGCCGTGTGCAGCGTCGCCGCCGTCAACACCACTGCGAACGCGCCGATGTACCCGAGGAGCCAGGCCGGTGCCGGGAGCGAGCCACCACCGACGCTGTGGGCGGCAGCAGGGGACGCGGTGAGTACGAGGTGGCCCAGCAGCCCGCAGGCGCCTGCGGCACCCAGCAGCACCCGACGGGCGACGGCGGCGGACATGGGTTGGCATCGTAGGGGTGCGGTCATTGCGAGCACAGGTCGGGAACACCCATCGGCCCGTGGTGGTTGAGCAGGGGGAAGTGGTCGCCGCCCGAAGGGCTGCGCGACCATGGGACCCCCCGAACGAGGAGTGCCAGCACGTGCTGGAAGACAAGGTCAAGACCACCATCGAGGCGATTCGGCCGGCCATCCAGGCCGATGGTGGCGACATCTTCCTCCGCGGCGTCGATGCCGACACCGGCATCGTCCAGGTCGAGCTGGTGGGCGCCTGCGTCAGCTGTCCTGCCTCCACCGTCACCCTGAAGGCCGGCATCGAGCGGATCCTGAAAGACCGCGTCGAGGGCGTCACCGAGGTCGTCAACGTGGGCGAGACCCTGCTCGACGGCACCCCCGTCTCGCTGTAGGCCGGCCGCCAGTACCTTTCAGCGGGCATGGACGATGCCCCGGCGCCCGACTCGCTGCTGGAGCAGGCGCGTCACGGCGACCGGGGCGCGCTGGCTCGGCTGCTCTCGGTCGTGGAGCGGGGGGGCCCGCAGGCCCGTCAGCTTGGCCGGCTCACCCACCCGCTGGGCGGCGGCGGCTACACGGTCGGCATCACCGGCGCTCCCGGAGCAGGCAAGTCCACGCTGACCAGCGCCCTGGTCGCACGGATGCGCAGCGCCGACCTCACCGTGGCGGTGCTGGCGATCGACCCGTCGTCCCCCTTCTCCGGCGGGGCGATCCTCGGCGACCGCGTGCGGATGCAGGACCACACCGGCGACGCCGGCGTCTACATCCGATCGATGGCGACGCGCGGCCACCTCGGTGGCCTGTCGCTCGCCACGCTCGAAGCCGTGCGCGTCCTGGATGCGGCGGGCTGGCCGTGGATCGTGGTGGAGACGGTCGGGGTGGGGCAGGTGGAGGTTGAGGTCGCCGGGGCGGCCGACACGACGGTCGTCGTCGTGAACCCGGGCTGGGGCGACGCCGTCCAGGCCAACAAGGCGGGCCTGCTGGAGATCGCCGACGTCTTCGTCATCAACAAAGCGGACCGCCCGGGGGCCGACGAGGCGCGCCGCGACCTCGAGCGTATGCTCGACCTCACCGGCCGGACGGGGTGGCGGCCCCTGATCGTCGCGACCACCGCCTCGACCGGCGACGGGGTCGACGCGCTGTGGTCGGCGATCGGCGAGCACCGAACCCACCTGGAGGGCTCGGGCGGACTGGAGGCGCGGCGCGCCGCTCGGGTGGCCGACGAGCTGACGCGCATCCTCGCCGCCCTGCTCCACGAGCGGGCGATGGCGGACGCGGGGCCGCGCCTGGAGCGGCTGGCTGCGGAGGTCGCGTCCCGCTCGCTCGACCCGTGGACGGCCGCCGAACGGCTCCTGCCCGACCGGTAGGGTCCGAGCCATGTCCGACACCCCCCTCGTCTCGGTCGAGCGGCGCGACGACGGCGTGGCCGTGCTGCGCCTCGACAACCCGAAGGTCAACGCCCTGTCGTCGGAGCTACTCCGACAGCTCGAGGCGGCGGCGGAAGGGCTGCGGCAGGACCCGCCCGGTGCCGTGGTCGTGACGGGAGGCGACCGCCTGTTCGCAGCCGGCGCCGATATCTCTGAGTTCCGCTCGGCAGAGGACCCGACCCAGGTCGTCGACCACGACGACGCCGCCCGGCTCGGTCAGCACTTCCTGCGAGCGCTCAACGCGGTCGCCGACATCCCGCGGGCGACGATCGCCGCCATCTCCGGCTTCGCCCTCGGCGGCGGCTGCGAGCTGGCACTGGCGTGCGACTTCCGGGTGGCCAGCGAGAAGGCGAAGCTCGGTCAGCCCGAGGTCCTGCTCGGGATCATCCCGGGAGGCGGGGGCACCCAGCGTCTGGCGCGCCTCGTCGGGCCCGCCCGCGCCAAGGACCTCGTGTTCACGGGGCGCCAGGTCGATGCGGCCGAGGCGCTGGCCATGGGCCTCGTCGACGAGGTGGTGCCCCACGACGAGCTGAACGAGCGAGCGCTGGCCAAGGCCGCAACCTTGGCATCGGGCGCGGTCGTCGCGCAGGGCTTGGCCAAGCGGGCCATCGACCGGGGGTTGGACATCACGCTGAACGGCGGCCTCGACCTCGAGCAGCAGCTCTTCGCCGAGGTCTTCACCACGCCCGACGCAACCATCGGCGTACAGTCGTTCCTCGAGCACGGCCCGGGCAAGGCCGCCTTCGGCACCAGCTGACGCACGGCTGCAGCGCTTCCCCCGATCGGGCCCTCGGGCGCCATCTCGGCGTCGTGACGGACAGGGAGGGGGAGATGAGCGAGCAGTCCAGGGAGGAGCGCTTCGAGCAGCTCCATGGGGCGACCCTTGGGGCGGTCCGGTCATACACGCGGCGCCTCGGCGCCGGCCCCGACCTCGACGACATCGTCGCCGAGACCTACATCGTGGCATGGCGCCGCCTCGACGAGGTGCCCCCGGATCTGGACGACGCAGCTCGCTGGCTGCGGCAGGTGGCGCGCTACGGCCTCCTCAACTCGCGGCGGGCCCACCGCCGCCGGCAGGCGCTCTTCGACCGTGCTCGGGCCGTCGCGGACACCGGGCACGGCACCGTGGGTGCGGCCGACGTCGCCGCGCAGCGCCGCGCGGTCGCAGCGTTCGCGTCGCTCCCCGCGCCGGATCAGGTGGTGCTCCTCCTCACCGGCTGGGACGGCCTCGTCGGCCGCGCCCTCGCCGAGCAACTCGGGTGCTCGCCGAGCGCCGCCGCCACCCGCCTGTCCCGCGCCCGTGCCCGGCTCGCGGCTGCGATGGATCGGGCCGAGGGAGGGTTACGCACTGCGTGTGCGGTCCTCTACTGTTAAGTAGCACGTCGAGCAGGGGTGTGAAGTCCGTCCTCGTCAGGACATCGAGTTATGGGCTGGCGAGCACCGCGGCTGGGTCGTAACGACCCGTAGCCGTGGTGACGACCACGACACATGAAAGGCGAGGGACACATGCGGATCATCCGACAGGCCGCGGGCGCGGCGGTGCTGAGCGCAGCTGTGCTGGGAAGCTCGTACACCGTCGCTTCGGCGGCGACGAGCTACCAGGGCAGCGACTACTCGTACGACTACAACTCGAGGCACAACCTTCGGAACTGCGACGCCGAGAGCGACTCGACGGCGACCAAGGGCATCTACGACTTCACTGCTTCCGGAGACCACAACGGGAGCATCTCGGATCAGGACGGCAACAACGGCGTGTGCGCGTCGAAGGCCACCGGTGGCACGATCGCCAGGCACCGGACCTGCGAGATCCCGAACTGGTGGCCGGACGAGTGCGGAAACTGGCAGGCCACGTGACCGGACGCGTCCGTACGACGGAGCTCCCGACACTTCGGTGTCGGGGGCTCCGGCTCCGGTTCGGAGCCCGCCCCATCCTCGACGGGCTCGATCTCGACGTGGGCCGTGGCGAGGCCCTCGCCATCATGGGCCCGAGCGGCTCCGGGAAGACCTCCCTCCTGCACTGCCTGGCCGGACTGCGCCAGCCCGACGCGGGCGACATCTCGGTCGCCGGCGCGGAGCTCACCCGCATGAGCCACCGCCAGCGGGCTCGCGTGCGGCTGAACTCGATCGGCATGGTGTTCCAGTTCGGTGAGCTCCTCGACGAGCTCACCGTGGGCGAGAACGTAGAGCTCCCCCTGCGCCTCCGCCGGGAGCGCGGCACGGCGGCCGGGCGGCTGCTCGGCAGCGTGGGGTTGGCCGACCGGGGCGGCTCCTGGCCGGCGGAGCTCTCGGGCGGCGAGGTGCAGCGGGTCGCCATCGCCCGGGCGCTGGCCGGACGGCCGGTGCTCCTCCTGGCCGACGAGCCGACGGGGGCGCTCGACGAGGGCCTTTCGCGAGCCGTGGGCGAGCTGCTGCGGTCGAGCGCGTCGGCCGTAGGGGCGGCCCTGGTCGTCGCCACCCACGATCCGATCGTCGCATCGTCGATGGATCGGACGGCGCGGCTTCGCCATGGGCAGCTGGTGGCGGCGTGACCTCGCCGGCTGTGCGCCTCGCCCTCGCCGCCTCGTGGCGTGGCGGACGCGCCGACCGCCGCAGGGCCGCAACGCTGTCCGCCGCAGTCGCCGTCGTGACGCTGATGGGCTGTGGGTGTGCCAGCGCGTGGGCACTCGCTGGCCACGTCCAGGACCGGGCGGCGGCCCGGAGCTTCGCCCCGGCGGCGGAGGGTGCACCTGCGGCGTTCGAACGCTCCGCCCTCTACGACGAGACCCCGGCGGGGGAGCAGATCTACGTGTATTGGTGGCGGCAGGCGGGCGTCGGGCCGCAGGTGCCCGGCGTTCACGGCGACCCCGCACCGGGTTCCTGGTTCGTGTCGCCGGCGCTGGCCGAGAGGCTGGCCGTCGATCCTGGGCTGGCGAGCCGCTATCCCGGCGCCCGTCCGCTCGCCGACGAGGGGGTGGCCCATCCGGGGGAGCTCCTCGCCCATCGGTTCGTCGGCGACCACGTCGCGCTCGACGAGCGGCTCGCGGCGGACACGGAGGGGTGGATCGGCGACGGTACCGAGGCCCTCGAGCTGTTCCCGATCGCCATGGCGGCGTTGGCCCTGGTGGGCATCCCGGGGCTCGGACTCGTGGTCGCCGCGTCG
Source organism: Acidimicrobiales bacterium (assembly GCA_030681555.1). Lineage (GTDB taxonomy): Bacteria > Actinomycetota > Acidimicrobiia > Acidimicrobiales > VFJN01 > VFJN01. The sequence goes on along the minus strand of JAUXRW010000091.1, from coordinate 35,603 downwards.
AGCCCCCTCGCCGCCACGGTCGAGCGGCGGCGCCTCCTGCTCCGCGCCCTCGGAGCGTCACCGGGCGTCGAGCGCCGTGTCGTCGCGACGCACGCGCTGTCGTGCGCCCTTCCTGGAGCTCTCGCGGCTGCCGTCCTGTGGTGGCACGCGGCCCCGCGACTGACGAGCGTGCCGTTCGTCGGCCGGGCGGTCTTCGCCGGCGACCTCGCCCTATCGGGCCCGGCGATCGGTGCCGTGGCCGCCGGCGCGCTCCTGCTCGCGATCGCGGTGGCCAGCGTGCGCCCGGGCCCGGACCTCGCCGTCCGGCCGGCGGCGTCGACACCCCGCCGAGCCTCCGCCGTCCGGGGCGTGCCGCTCCTGTTGGCCGTCGTCACGATGGCGGCGGCCGGCGTCGTCGGCGGTCGGGCCGGCGCCAGACTGTTCGTCACGGGGGTCGTGGCAACGGCGGCCGCAGCAGTGATCGCGCTGCCCTACGTCGTGGATCGCGTGGGGGCGCAGCTGGCCCGGCACCCCGGCGCCGTCACGCTGCTCGTGGGCCGCCGCATGGGATGGAACGCGGCGCGATCCACCCGGTCGCTGCTCGCGGTGGGCGGCGTCGCCGCACTGTCGCCGGTCGTCGGGGCGTGGGTCACCGTCGCCCGAGACGTCGACCAGCCCTCCACCGTCTCTGCCCCGGCGGTCGAGGTGCGAGGGGTGCTCTCCCCGGAGGAGGTGGCGGACCTGGCCCGTCGCGCCGACGCCGTCACCCTCGAGCTCGTCGTCGAGCCACCCCCCGACGATCGCACGCCACCCCGTCTGCTGGTCGTGGGCGACTGCCGGACCCTGGGTTCGCACGTCAAGCTCGAGGCCTGCGCCGCAGGTGCCTTCAGCGTCCCAGCGGGAGCGTTGGGCATCGGGCCCGGGCCTCTCGCCGGGTCGGCCACGCGGCCGACGGACGCCGAGCCGCATTCGACGCTGTTCATCTCGGACGATCCCACCGCGACGGAGGCCCTGCTCCGCGCCCACGTCCTGAACGCGGACCGGCCGGGCCGGCAGGTGGCTGTGCCCGGCCGCGAGCTCACGCACGAGTCGCCGCTGGTGCAGTGGATCCTCGGAGCAGGCCTCCTGGCGGGGGTCGTCGGCGTGCTCGCCCTCGCCCTGCACCTGAGCGGGCAGGCCGCCGACCTGGCCAGGTCCCGGATCCGATTGGTCGCGCTCGGTGCCGACCGCGCACTGGTCCGGCGGCTCGCCGGAGTGGAGGCGGCCCTGTCCCTCCTGCTCGTGGGCCTCGGCTGCGCCACCGTCGGCACCGTGAGCAGCTGGTTGTTCGTCCAGGTGGATGGCCAGGCGTCCCTGCCCATTGGTGTGATCGCACTCGTGGTCGCCGGGGTGCTCGCCGGCGCGGCGCTCTCCGGGGCGGCCGCCGGCGTCTCCGTGCCGACGGCGCTGCGGTCAGACAGGGGCTGACTCGTCGTCCTCAGGGAGAGCCGGGGCCCCGCCCCCCACCACCATCACGCCGAGTTCGGCTGACGACGTCAGGTCGGGGTGGGCCGGGACGATGCGCACCGTCACGCCGTAGCGCCCCGCCTGCGTGCAGGTGAACCCTCCGGCGTAGCGGAGGTCCTTGCTGCCGCTGCCCGCCACCGGATCCATCGGGACGACGGTGAGACGGTCGGGGAGGAGCTCGTCGCCCGGGCCGGCGGGGCCGTGGATGAGCTGCGCCTCCACGTCGTCGAGCCCGAGGGCACCCAGCGAGACCACGGCCTCGACGGACCGCTCCACGCCGAGGTCGGCCACGGACCCGTCGATCTCGATGCGATCGACGCGAACGCCGGACCAGCCGGCCAGCACACGGGCCTTCCAGGCGGCGAGGTCCCGGGCCCGTTCGTAGGCGTCGGCGCCGAGCGCGTCGCGCTGTGCGGCGGTGGGCTCGTAGAGCTCCTCGGTATAGTCCCGCACCATGCGGGCAGCCGTGACGAAGGGCCCCAGCGAGATCATGGAGCGCTTGACGCGAGCCACCCACCGGCGGGGCACCGGCCCCTGCCAGCGCTCGTAATACAGCGGCACGACCTGGCGCTCGAGGAGCTCGAAGAGCGACCCTGCCTCCACCTCGTCCCGGCGCTCGAGGTCCTCGACTCGCTCGGCGGAGGAGATGGCCCACCCGTTCTCCCCGTCGAAGCACTCGTCCCACCAGCCGTCGAGCGTCGAGAGGTTGAGCCCGCCGTTGAGGGCGGCCTTCATGCCGGACGTGCCACACGCCTCCTGGGGCCGGCGCGGGTTGTTGAGCCACACGTCGGCGCCCTGCAAAAGGGCGCGGGCGACCGCGATGTCGTAATCCTCGACGAACACGAACCGGTGGCGGACCTCCGGGTCGGCGGCGAACGTCGTGATCTGGCGGATCAGCTCCTTGCCGCTGTCGTCCGCCGGGTGAGACTTGCCCGCGAACACGAGCTGCACGGGCCGGTCGCCGGACAGCAGGAGCGCACGGAGCCGTTCCGGCTGCGAGAGGAGCAGTGTCGCCCGTTTGTACGTGGCGAACCGGCGGGCGAAGCCGATGGTCAGAGCCTTGGGGTCGAGGACGGAGTCGGTCCACTCCACGTCGGAGGCCGAGTGGCCCCGCTCCATCAGCTGGTGGCGCAGGCGCTGGCGGACGAACGCCACCATGCCCTCGCGGCCCTGCTCGCGGGCCCGCCACACCTCGTCGTCGCGTGCCTCCGCCAGCCGCTCCCAGCGATCCGACTCGGCCTCGTGCCACTCGGGCAGCACGTAGCGCGTGAGAAGGTCGGCCATCTCTGGAGCCACCCACGTGTGGGGGTGGACCCCGTTGGTGATCGAGGTGATCGGCACCTCCTCGCTGCCCACGTCCGGCCAGAGGTCGCAGAACATCTCCCGGCTCACCACGCCGTGCAGCTTGGCGACGCCGTTGGCCCGCCCGGCGAGCCGCAGGCCCATGACCGCCATGTTGAAGCGCTCGTCGGGTGCGTCACCGGGCCGGTGGCCGAGGGCCATGAGCTGGTCGAGGGTGATGCCGACCTCCGAGGCCCACGTGTCGAAGTAGCGCTCGATCAGCTCGCGGGGGAAGCGGTCGATGCCCGCGGGCACGGGCGTGTGGGTGGTGAACAGGCTCCCCGCCCGCACGGCCTCGATGGCCTCCTCGTAGCTGAGGCCCGGGTCCTTCACGAGCTGGCGGATCCGCTCGAGCCCCAGGAACCCGGCATGGCCCTCGTTGGTGTGGAACACCTGGGCGTCGATGCCGAGCGCATCGAGGGCTCGCACGCCGCCGACGCCGAGGAGGATCTCCTGGCGCAGCCGGTGCTCGGTGTCGCCCCCGTAAAGCCGATCAGTGATGCCGCGCGCTTCCGGTGGGTTGTCCTCGACGTCGGAGTCGAGCAGGTACAGGGGGATGCGCCCCACCTCCGCCTTCCACACGCGAGCCACGAGCGGAAGGCCGGCGAGGTCTACCTCGACGTGGAGGTCGTCGTAGGGGGCGACGGCCATGGCATAGGGATCGAGGTCGGGGTACCGCTCCTCCTGCCACCCGTCGGCGGAGAGCGACTGCCGAAAGTAGCCGTGGCGGTAGAACAGGCCGATGCCGGTGAGCGGCAGGCCCAGGTCGCTGGCCGCCTTGAGGTGGTCGCCGGCCAGCACGCCGAGACCACCCGAGTACTGCGGCAGCGCCTCGGCGATGCCGAACTCGGGGGAGAAGTAGGCGACCGACCGCAGCGGGGAACCGGCGCGGGACTGGAACCAGCGATCGCCGTCGAGGTACCGCTGCAGCTCCTGGCGCACCTCACCGAGGAAGCGCATGAAGCCCGAGTCCTCGGCCAGGGCGTCGAGGCGCTCTCGGGAGACGAGGCCGAGCAGGCGCACCGGGTCGTGCACGGTGGCGTCCCACGCGTCCGGGTCGACCCACCGGAACAGGTCGCGCGTCTGGACGTCCCACGACCAGCGCAGGTTCATCGCGAGCTCTTCGAGGGCGGCGAGCCCGGGCGGGAGGGACGGCCGGACCGTGAAGCTGCGGAGCGCCTTCATGGACGGCGACCCTACCCAGCGGGCAGGCGCGAGGGGGAAGAGGGCCCCGAAACCGATCGCGTGGGTCAGGTACGGTCGGCGCACCAGCTGGGAAGGAGCCCGTCGTGGTTCAGCAAGTGCGCGCCGTCGTGGCCACAGCGGTCAAGGAGCCGGTCACGGTCGAGGTGATCGACGTGCCCGACCCGGGTCCGGGGGAAGCGCTCGTGCAGGTGCAGGCCTGCGGGGTGTGCCACACCGACCTGCACTACCGGGAGGGCGGCGTCAACGACGAGTTCCCGTTCCTCCTCGGGCACGAGGCGGCCGGCGTCGTCGAGGCGGTCGGCCCGGATGTCACCGACGTCAGCCCCGGCGACTTCGTGATCCTCAACTGGCGCGCCGTGTGCGGTGACTGCCGCTCGTGCCGCCGAGGCCGTCCCTGGTACTGCTTCGCCACCCACAACGCCACGCGGAAGATGACCCTCAGCGGGGTCCCCCTCTCGCCGGCGCTCGGCATCGGGGCGTTCGCCGAGAAGACCCTGGTGGCGGCGGGTCAGTGCACGCAGGTGTCGCCTGCCGTCCGCCCCGAGGTGGCCGGTCTGTTGGGCTGCGGCGTGATGGCGGGCCTCGGTGCGGCCATGCACACCGGTGAGGTCGGGCCGGGTGACTCCGTCGCCGTCTTCGGGTGCGGCGGCGTCGGCGACGCCGCCATCGCGGGCGCCCGACTGGCCGGGGCCTCGACGATAATCGCGGTCGACCTCGACCCTCGGAAGCTGGAGCTGGCCCGCATCTTCGGCGCCACCCACGTCGTCGACGCCTCTGCAACGGATCCGGTCGAGGCCATCCGCGAGCTGACGGACGGCCACGGTGCCGACGTGTGCGTGGAGGCGGTGGGCAACCCCAACGTGTTCGAGCAGGCCTTCTACGCCCGCGACCTCGCCGGCACCGTCGTGCAGGTCGGCGTGCCGAACCCCGAGATGCGGATCGACCTGCCGATGATCGACTTCTTTGGCCGTGGTGGCCGGCTCAAGCCGAGCTGGTACGGGGACTGCCTCCCCAGCCGCGACTTCCCGCTGCTCGTCGACCTCCACCTGCAGGGCCGCCTGCCGCTGGAGCTGTTCGTCACCGAGACCATCGACCTCACCCAGGTCGAGGAGGCGTTCCACAAGATGGAGCGCGGCGAGGTGCTCCGCTCCGTGGTCGTCTTCGCCTGATGGCCATCGAGCGCGTCGTCACGTCCGGCACCTTCAGCCTCGACGGTGACGACTTCGACGTGGACAACAACGTGTGGCTCGTCGGCGACGACGACGAGGTGTTCGTGATCGACGCCGCCCACGACCATCGCCCGATCCTCGACGCCGTGGCCGGCCGCCGTGTCACCGCCGTCGTCGCCACCCACGGCCACAACGACCACATCAACGCCGCAGCGGACCTGGCCGAGGCCACGGGCGCGCCGATCCTCCTCCACCCCGCCGACGGCGAGCTCTGGGGTCACGTCTTCCCGGACCGGGCATGGGATCGCGATCTGGCCGACGGCGACGTCCTCGAGGCGGGCGGCCACCGGCTGGAGGTGCGGCACACGCCGGGGCACACACCGGGCGGGGTGTGCCTGTGGGACGCCGGCGCGGCCGTCGTGTTCAGCGCCGACACGCTCTTCAACGGCGGCCCCGGCGCCACCGGCCGCAGCTTCTCGAGCTTCCCCACGATCATGAACAGCATCCGCACGAAGCTGTTCACGCTGCCGCTGGAGACCGTGGTGCACACGGGTCACGGTGACTCGACGACGATCGGCGCAGAGGTGCCGCACCTCGACGAGTGGCTCGCCCGCGGCAGCTGATGGCCCATCCCCGAGTGCTCGCCGAGTACACCGACGCGCTGGGCCGCGTGCAGCACAGTTCGCCCGAGGCCGTGGCCCACGCGGACGAGGTCCTCCGGGCAGCAGCGTCGTCCCCGGGGGAGCTCGTCGACGTTGTGCGCTGCGCGGCCCGAGGACCGACGCCGGCGTCGCTGGTGGGGCGGGTGCTGCACCTGGAGGGCGGCGGCGATCTGGTGCTGCCCGACGTCGTGCCCGACGACGTGCCGCACGGCTACCACCGTGCCGACGGTGACCGCGGCCTCCTCCTCGTGCTCCATGCGCCGGCCCGCTGCCCCCAGCCCGCGGGCCCGGGGTGGTTCGTGGCCGCCCAGCTCTACGCCGCCCGCTCCGCCGACAGCTGGGGGATCGGCGACCTGCGGGATGCGCGCCGCATCCGTGCGTGGGTCGACGGGCACGGCCCGGGCGGGCACGTGATGCTCAACCCCCTCCACGCGCCGATCCCCGGGCCGCATCCGCAGCCGAGCCCGTACTTCTCCTCGAGCAGGATCTTCCGAAACCCGCTGTACCTGTGCGTCGAGGAGGTGCCTGGGGCCGCCGGGCACCGGGTGGTGGCCGAACAGCGGGAGCGAGCCGTGGTGGCCGGCGCCGAGCGGCTGATCGACCACTCGTCGGTCTGGGACGCAAAGCGCACCTCGCTGCTCGCACTGTGGGCCGACGGTCCAGACGCGCGGTCACAGGACCGGATCGATACGCTGCTCGCCGACCCGGGCGGACGCCGCTACGCCGAGGAGTGCGCCCGCCTCGAGGAGCCGGACGACCCGCGCTTCCACGCCTGGCTCCAGGTGTTGCTCGAGGACCAGCTCCTCGCCGTCGGTCCGGGCCTCATCCACGACGTCGCCGTCGGGGTGGACCGCGCCGGCGTCGACGCTCGCCTATGGCCGGACCTGTTCGTACTCGACGGCACAAAGGTCGGGGCGCCCGCCGACGAGTTCAACACGCAGGGACAGGACTGGGGCCTTCCGCCCCTGCACCCCGTTGCGCTCCGCGCCGCCGGCTACGAGCCGTTCGTGCGGGCCGTCCGCAGCGTGGTCACCGGTGCCGCTGGCATCCGCCTCGACCACGTCATGGGCCTCGAGCGCCTGTACTGGATCCGGCCGGGTGCATCCCCCGTGGACGGCGTGTACGTGACGTATGACCTGGACGAGCTCCTGGACGTGGTTGCCATCGAGGCCGGACGGGCGGGAGCGTTCGTCATCGGGGAGGACCTCGGCACGGTGCCCGACGCGATCAAGGCGGCGTCGGAGGACCGCGGCCTCCTCGGCTACCGCGTGATGTCACTCGACGCCGACCCGCCCTCCACCTTTCCCGAGCGGGCGGCGGCCGCCCTCACGACCCACGACCTCCCCACGATCGTCGGGCTGGTCTCCGGATCGGACCTGGCCGAGCAGGAGCGGCTGGGGCTCGAGCCGAACCGGGCCGGCGTCGAGGAGGCGGTGGCTCGGCTGCTCGCCTGGACGGGGCTGACGGCAGACGACGACCCCGCAGAGCTCGTCGTGCGCCTCCACGAGCTCCTGGCCGCCTCTCCCGCCATGCTCGTAGCCGCCACCCTCGACGACCTGGCCCTTGTGGCCGAGCGCCCGAACATGCCGGGCACCATCGACGAGTGGCCGAACTGGCGGATCGCCCTGCCGGTCGCGCTGGAGGACCTGCTCGCCTCCGACGTCGCCGGGCGCGTTGCCGCCGCCCTCTCCGTCCGAGGATCGACCCACGCGCCCTGAGCCGCAGGCGACCGAGGGGCCGACCGACGTGTCAGCGGGGATGCGCCTCGGCCCTCTCGATTCGTACGGCGCACTGCTTGAAGTTCGGCTCGCGCGAGATCGGGTCGAACTCATCCACGGTGAGGCGGTTGGCGCACGCCTCGTCGTAGTGGAACGGGATGAACACCTCGCCCGCCCGCACGATCGGCGTGATGCGGACGATGATCCGGGGGATCTCGCCGCGCGACGACGTCACGCGCACGACGTCGCCGGTGCGCACCCCGAGCGCGTCGCCGTCCACCTCGTTCATCTCCACCCACGCCTCGGGGGCAAGGCGATCGAGCAGCGGCACCCGCGCCGTCTTGGTTCGGGTGTGCCAGTGCTCGACGGTGCGCCCGGTGTTGAGCAGCAACGGGAACTCCCGCCGCGGCTTGTCTCGCAGCTCCTGGCGCACCGCCCGGTGGAGCTGCACCCTCCCACTCGGGTTCGGGAACCGCCCGTCGGCATAGAGACGGGCGGTCCCGCCCAGCGGTACCTCGGGGTCGTCCGCCGGGCACGGCCACTGGACCCCGCCGGCGGCGTCGATGCGCTCATAGGTGATGCCGCTCATCTGCGCGGTCCTCACGCGAAACGGCGAGCCGATGCGGCTCTTCCCCATTCCGGCGCAGGGATCCGTACACATCCCGCTGCGGATCACCGAGGCCCTGATGACCGATAGCGAGCTGGAGGTACATGTCTCGGCCGCTGTCGGGGTGGGTGGGACGATAGTGATCGACCTCGGGATTTTGGAGATGTGATGGTGTGCCACCCTGTGCGGGTGGCCACCCCCATCGATCCAACGGACCACCGCTGGTACCAGCGGGCGGTGTTCTACGAGGTCCTCGTCCGCGGCTTCCACGACTCCACGAACGACGGGACCGGGGACCTGACGGGCCTCACCCAGAAGCTGGACTACCTCGAGTGGCTGGGCATCGACTGCATCTGGCTCCTGCCCTTCTACGAGTCGCCGCTGCGGGACGGCGGCTACGACATCAGCGACTTCCTCTCGGTCCTCCCGGCTTACGGCGACATCTCCGATGCCGCCAACCTCATCGAGGAATCGCACAAGCGGGGCATCCGGGTCATCGCGGACATGGTGATGAACCACACCTCCGATCAGCACCCCTGGTTCCAGGAGAGCCGCCAGGACCGCACCAACCCGAGAGCCGATTGGTACGTCTGGGGCGACGACGACCAGCGGTGGAGCGACGCCCGGGTGATCTTCGTGGACACCGAGCCGTCGAACTGGACGTTCGACCCCCAGCGCGGGCAGTACTTCTGGCACCGCTTCTTCCACCACCAGCCCGACCTCAACTACGACAACCCCGAGGTCGCCGATGCGATGCTCGACGTCGTCCGTTTCTGGCTGAACCTCGGCCTCGACGGGTTCCGGTTGGACGCGGTGCCCTACCTCTTCGAGCGCGACGGCACCAATGGCGAGAACCTCCCCGAGACCCACGAGTACCTCCGCAGGGTGCGCAAGGTGGTCGACGCCGAGTTTCCCGGCCGAGTGCTCCTCGCCGAGGCCAACCAGTGGCCGCAGGACGTCGTCGACTACTTCGGCACCGAGGGCGACGAGTGCCACATGTGCTTCCACTTCCCCCTCATGCCGCGCATGTTCATGGCAGTGCGGCGGGAGCAGCGCCAGCCCATCACCGAGATCCTGGCCCAGACGCCCGAGATCCCCGACGGCTGCCAGTGGGGGATCTTCCTGCGGAACCACGACGAGCTCACGCTCGAGATGGTCACCGACGAGGAGCGGGACTACATGTGGGCGGAGTACGCCGCCGACCCGCGGATGCGACGCAACATCGGTATCGCCCGTCGGCTGTTCCCGCTGCTCGACAACGACGAGGACGTCGCCGAGCTGTTCCACGCCCTCCTGTTCTCGATGCCCGGCAGCCCCGTCCTCTACTACGGCGACGAGATCGGCATGGGCGACAACATCTTCCTCGGCGACCGCGACGGCGTGCGGACGCCGATGCAGTGGAACCCGGACCGCAACGGCGGCTTCTCCACGGCCGACTTCGCGCAGCTGTACCTGCCGCCGCTCATGGACCCGGTGTACGGCTACCACGCGGTGAACGTCGAGGCCCAGCAGCGCGACGCGTCGTCGTTCCTGCACTGGCTGCGGCGCCTCCTGCAGGTGCGTCGGGAGCACCCCGTGTTCGCGACCGGCCGGTTCGAGGTGCTCGACGCGGACAACCCGTCGGTGCTCGCCTACCTGCGCTGCGACGAGGACGACATCGTCCTGTGCGTGAACAACCTCAGCCGCTTCGCCCAGCCGTGCGAGCTCATGCTCCAGAAGCTGGCGGGCAAGGTGCCGGTCGAGCTCATGGGCCGAGTCCGGTTCCCGTCGATCGGGGAGCTGCCCTACTTCGTCACGCTGGCGCCACACGGCTTCTACTGGTTCAACCTCACCGACTAGCCCGCCGCCGCTCGCCTCGCCGGGACCATGACCGACGCCCCCGTCTCGCTCGTCATCCACGGGCACTTCTACCAACCGCCCAGGGAAGACCCCTGGACGGGAGAGGTGCCCGTCGAGGAGAGCGCCGCGCCCTTCCACGACTGGAACGAGCGCATCACCGACGAGTGCTACCGGCCCAACGTCTTCGGACCGGTGAACACCTTCGAGCTCCTCTCGTTCAACGTCGGGCCCACCCTGCTGTCCTGGCTCGAGAGCCACCACCCCGACGTCTACGACGGCATTCGCGCCGCGGACCGCGCCACCGGGCGGGCCATCGCCCAAGGCTACGGCCACGCCATCCTGCCGCTGTGCAACGAGCGCGACCTCCGCACGCACGTGCGTTGGGGCGTGGCGGACTTCGAGCACCGCTTCGGGCGCCGGCCCGAGGGGATGTGGCTGCCGGAGACGGCGGTCAACGAGGCCGTGCTCGAGGTGCTGGCCGAGGAGGGGCTGCGGTTCACGATCCTGGCGCCGCACCAGATCGCCGAGATCCGACCGCGGGGATCGGAGCACGCGTGGACCGAGGCGGGCCTGGCGGAGCGCACGCCGACCGACCGCCCCCTGCGCTGGCGCCACACCGGCCACGACCACCTCGAGCTCGACCTCGTCGTCTACGACGGTTCGATGGCCCACAGCCTGGCCTTCGGCGCACCGACCGCGGGGGCGATCGTTGACGCTGCCGTCGGCCAGGCCGGCGAGGGCGGCGGGCTGGTGTGCGCGGCCACGGACGGCGAGACCTTCGGCCACCACCACCGGGGCGCGGAGCGCGAGGTCGGCGAGGCGCTGACCGGTGAGGCCCAGCGACGCGGCGTACAGGTGCCGCGGCTGGTCGACCTGCTCGACGAGCGCCCCGCCACCCACGAAGCTCGCGTCCGGGTGAGCGCGTGGTCGTGCTCGCACGGCGTCGACCGGTGGTGGTCCCACTGCGGCTGCCGCACCGGCGGCGAGCAGGGCTGGGACCAGACCTGGCGGGAGCCGCTCCGCAACGCCCTCGACCTGCTCCGCGAGTGGGGCGTCGAGGTCGTCGACCGGCGAGGGCCGGCGGTGCTCCACGACGCGTGGGCGGCGCGGGACGCCTACGTCGACGTCCTGATCGGTCGGCGGTCGTACGACGACTTCGCCGACGAGCACGTCCTGGGCGACCCCCACCACGCCCGGCTGCTGCTCGAGGCCCAGCGCCACGCACTGCTCATGTACACGTCCTGCGGTTGGTTCTTCAACGACCTCGGCGGCCTCGAGACGGTGCAGATCCTCCGCTACGCCGCCCGGGCGATGGACCTCTACGCCGAGCTGGGCGAGTCGCCTCCGCTCGACGCGCTCCTCGACGTCCTCGCCCGGGCCCGCTCCAACGACCCCGACCTCGGCGACGGCCGCCAGATCTGGAAGACCCGGGTCATCCGCACCCGGCAGTGAGCTGGACGCGACGAACTCGCGACGCCACGTACACAGTTCTGCGTGCGTTACGTCGCCGGTTCGGGCACCGATCCGAACTCGCTCCGCCACATACCGAGCAGCCGACCTTGCCAGCGAGGGATGCGTCGGTCCAGCCATGCCCCTCCGCCAGCAGACCCCCGATGCGGGACTCCGGCGAGGCGCCGGTAGGTTGCCCGCCGTGGAGTCGAGCCCCCCGTCCTGCTACCGGCACCCTGGCAACCGGGGCGGCGTGATCTGCCAGCGCTGCGATCGTCCGATCTGCCCGGACTGCATGCACCAGGCGTCCGTGGGCTTCCACTGCCCGGAGTGTGCCCGGGTGGGCAAGCAGAAGGTGGTGCGGGCGGGGCAGCTGTCGAGCACGCCCGTCGTGACCAACGCGCTGATCGCCGCGAACCTCGCGATCTTCGTCGTAGGGATCGGCAGCGGCCTCCAGACCAAGAGCTCGGTCGTGTTCGATGGCGGCCTGGCCGGCCCGTTGGTCGCCAGCGGGGAGTGGTACCGACTCATCACGTCGGGGTTCCTGCACGCCAACGCCATCCACATCGGCTTCAACTGCTTCGTGCTGTACCAGCTCGGGCAGCTGATGGAGCCGGTGCTGGGTCGGGCGCGGTTCGCCCTCGTCTACCTGGTCGCCATGCTCAGCGGGTCGCTCGGCGTGCTGCTCCTCGATCCGAACGCCATCACGGTCGGGGCCTCCGGTGCGGTGTTCGGCCTGATGGGGGCCGCGGTGGCGGCCATGCGGTCGCGGGGCATCAACCCGTTCCAGACGGGCCTCGGGGCCACGATCATGCTGAACCTCGTCATCACGTTCAGCATCCCGGGGATCTCGATCGGCGGCCACGTCGGCGGGCTCATCGGGGGGTTCGTGGCGGGCTGGATCCTCACCGACATCGGACCGGCCCGCACGCGGGACCGCCGCCTGCCGGTCGCTGCCGTGGTGGCGTTCGGCGTGCTGGTGGCCGGCGCCGCCCTCGCCGTCGCCTGACGTCGGCGGGTCAGAAGCGGGCGGCGAGGTCCCGCAGGTTCCGGCGCCACACCCGGCGCAGCACGGGCTTGGCGAAGAAGGCCGTCACCGGGCCTCCCCGGGTGAGGGGGAACGTGAGCTTCTCGGTCCAGGTGAACTGGGTGCGCCCGCCACGGGCCTTCTTCAGCGTGAAGCGGCCGGCGCCCGTGACGACACCGACGTGGCGGACGCCCATGGCCTTGCCGGGTGACCACTCGGTGATCTCCATGACGTCGGTCAGCTGGACGGGGCCGACCTTCGTGTCGCACTCGTAGCGGGTGCCGACGCCGGATCGCCGGTCGCCGAGGAAGCGGATCCGCACTGCGTCGTGCATCCACTGGACGTGGCTGTCGATGTTCTCGACGTAGGCCCACACGGTCGCCGGCGGGGCGTCGAGGAGGGTGCTCACCCGAATCCTGGCCATGGGCGTCGACCGTAGCGGCCGCCCCCTGTTGCGACGAGCCCGGGGAGGGGGTCCGCCATAGGTGTCACACCCCCTCGGTACCGTCCCCCGCATGGTCCTCACCGTCACCCTCGCCCTGCTGGGAGCCGCCGCCGTGGTCGCGGTTGCCCTCGCCGTCGGCCGTGCCGCCGCCCGCAGCGCCACGCAGGAGGCCGACGCCAAGCTCGCCGCCGCCCTCGAGCGCCAGGCCCAGGAGCTCGTCAGCCGGCTCGGCTTCGAGCGGGAGCACACGGTCGGCGCAGCCGCCGACATGGCCGCCCGCATGGCGGGGGAGAAGCTCGGCGACACGCTCGCCACGGGCGGCAAGCACCTCGAGCTCCGGGCCGAGGCGTTCGACCAGAAGGTGGCGGGGATCGATCAGCAGCTGCAGCGCATGGGCGACCTGATGGCGGGCCTCAAGCAGGAGGGCGCCACCCAGCACGGCCAGCTCATCACCAACCTGCGTGCCGCCACCGCCAGCACGCAAGCCCTCACGGAGACCGCCCAGCACCTGCGGGAGGCGCTCGCCAGCCCCAAGGCGCGCGGCCAGTGGGGCGAGCGGATGGCCGACGACGTGCTCCGCACCGCCGGGATGGTCGAGGGCATCACCTACCGGAAGCAGACCGGCATCGCCGGGGGCTCCATCCCCGACATCACGTTCCTGCTGCCCGGTGGCCGCCACCTCCACATGGACGTGAAGTTCCCGGTCGACAATTACCTCCGCCACCTCGAGGCGGGCAGCGAGCGCGACCGGGAGACCACCGCCAAGGCGTTCCTGCGCGATGTGCGCAACCGGGTCAAGGAGCTGTCGGGTCGCGACTACATCAAGGCCGACGACACGCTCGACGAGGTGCTGCTCTTCATCCCCAACGAGAGCGTTTGGGCGTTCATCCACGAGCAGGACCCCCAGCTCATCGACATCGCCATGGGCCAGAAGGTGGTGCTGTGCTCGCCGGTCAGCCTGTTCGCCGTGCTGGCGGTGATCCGCCAGGCGGTCGACCAGACTCGGCTGGCCCGCACCTCCGACGAGATCCTGCAGTGCCTGAGCGCCTTCCGGCACCAGTGGACCAAGTACGCGGACGCCGTCGACAACGTGGAGAAGCGGTTCTCGGCCACGCAGAAATGCCTCGACGAGCTCACCGGCACCCGTCGGCGTCAGCTCGAGCGGCAGCTCGACCGGATCGACGACCTCCGCAGTCAGCGGGGGCTGCCGGAGGCGCCTGCCGGCCTGGGCGACGGGGAGGGCGAGGTGCTGCGCCGGGCGGTCGGCGACATCCGGCCCTGGGGGGCCGCAGAGGCCGGCTGACCGGCCTGGGGCGGTCGGCGTTGCCGGCGCTAACGTGCCCGCCATGCGACGCACCCTTGCGATGGCGCTGGTGCTGGCGCTCGTCGCCCTCCTCGCCGGCGTCTTCGTGACGACCCAGACCTTCCCCTCCGAGGAGGAGATCCAGCGCCTCAGTTTCGAGGAGTTCGGCCTCGAGGGCACCTTGCTCGACAACCCGCTGGTCGCCGCGGTGATCGACGAGGTGTTCGGCGACATGCAGGATCGGATCCGCGAGCGGGTGCTCGACGAGTCGCGCCAGAGCATGTACCTCGGCGCGGGGACGATGGTCGCGATCACCGTGCTCGGCGTCGTGCTGATCGCCTCCGACCACCGCCGGCGAGCCCCCGGCGATCCAGAGCAGTAACCCGGCGGCCACGCCGAGCTGATCTACCCGATCAGGCGTCTGCCGCGCGCCCGTAGGCTGGGCCGGTGCCCGACCGGTTCTACGTCACCACGCCGATCTACTACGTCAACGACGCGCCCCACATCGGGCACGCCTACCCGACGGTGATCGCCGACGCCCTGGCCCGCTGGCACCGCCTCCTCGGTGACGACACGTACTTCCTGACGGGCACCGACGAGCACGGCCTGAAGGTGGCCCAGTCGGCCGAGGAGGCCGGCATCACCCCCCAGGAGCAGGCCGACCGCAACTCCGCGCGCTTCCGGGACACGTGGGACAGCCTCGGCATCGCCTACGACGACTTCATCCGCACCACCGAGCCCCGGCACCACGATGCCGTGCAGGCGCTGCTCCAGCGGATCAAGGACAGTGGCGACATCGAGCTCGACACCTACGAGGGCCCGTACTGCGTCTCCTGCGAGGCCTACTACCAGGACAGCGAGCTGATCGAGGGCGCGTTCTGCCCGATCCACACCGGCAAGCCCGTGACCACGCTCAAGGAGGAGAACTACTTCTTCCGCCTCAGCCGGTACGAGCAGCGCCTGATCGACTGGATCGAGCACAACCCGGGGGTGATCACGCCCGAGGGCAAGCGCAACGAGGTGCTTGGGTTCCTCCGCCAGGGGCTCGACGACGTGTCGATCACCCGGACCTCGCTCACGTGGGGCGTGCCCGTGCCGTGGGCCCAGGGCCACGTCTTCTACGTCTGGTACGACGCCCTCATCAACTACGCCACGGCCATCGGCTTCGGGACCGACGACGAGCGCTTCGCGACGTGGTGGCCCCACGTCCACCACGTCATCGGCAAGGAGATCATCCGGTTCCACTGCGTGTACTGGCCGGCCATGCTCATGGCTGCGGGGATCGACCCGCCCCACCGGATCCACGTGCACGGCTGGCTCCTCCTCGGCGGGGAGAAGCTGTCCAAAACGGTGCACGGCCCCGCCCGGCTCACGGACATCGCGCCCTCGCGCCTTGTGGACGACTTCGGCGTCGACGGCGTGCGCTACCACCTGCTGCGGGACACGCCGTTCGGCCCGGACGGCGACTTCAGCCACGAGCGGGTGGTCGAGCGGTACAACAGCGATCTCGCCAACAACTTCGGCAACCTCGTCTCCCGCGTGGCCACCGTCGTGGGCAAGCAGTGCGGCGGTACCGGCCCGGCCCCCCGCGCCGACAGCCCACTGGCGGCTGTCGCGGCCGAGGTGGTCGCGGCGACGGCGCAGGGGTGGGCCGACGTGGCGCCGTCCGTCGCTCTCGACGCCACCTGGCGCCTCATCCGGGAGACGAACGCCCACCTCGAGGACAACGAGCCCTGGAAGATGGAGCCCGGACCGGAGGTCGACGCCGTCATGGGCGATGCCCTCGAGGCCGTGCGCATCGTCGCCATCCTGGCCAGTCCCGCCATCCCGGCGGCCGCCCGGGAGGCGTGGACCCGCATCGGGCTCCCCGGAGCACCGGAGCACCAGCGGGTGCCCGACGCCGTCGCCTGGGGCAGCTATCCCGGCGGGCTCGCTGTCAGCAAGGCCGGGCCGATCTTCCCCCGGATCAAGCCGTAGCCCCGATGCGCCGCTGGATCGACGACCACTGCCACCTCGAGGAGGACGCCGCCCGTGCCGCCGAGCAGGTTGCGGCTGCGGCCGAGGCCGGCGTGGAGCGCCTCATCACGGTGGGGTGCGACGTCCCGCAGTCGGCGGCCTACCTCGAGCTGGCCCGGCAGCACCCCGGGGTCGTGTGGGCGACGGCCGGGGTGCACCCGCACGATGCCGCCGGCGGGATCGACGGTCTCGAGGACCTGCTCGACCACCCCGAGGTGGTCGCGGTGGGGGAGTGCGGGCTCGACTTCCACTACGACCGGTCGCCCCGCGACGCCCAGCGCGACGTCTTCGCCGCCCAGATCGCGCTGGCCCGCTCCCACGACCTGGCCCTCGTGATCCACACCCGGGAGGCGTGGACGGAGACGTTCGACGTGCTCGCCGCCGAAGGGGTGCCGGAGCGAACCGTCTTCCACTGCTTCACCGGCGGCCCGGACGAGGCCCGGCGGTGCCTCGACCTCGGCGCGGTCCTCTCGTTCAGCGGCATCGTGACGTTCCCCTCGGCCACCGATCTCCAGGCCGCCGCCAAGGTGTGCCCGGTCGACCGGATGCTCGTCGAGACCGATGCGCCGTACCTGGCTCCCGTCCCCCATCGGGGCCAGCCCAACCGCCCAGCGTGGGTGCCCGTCGTGGGCGCCGCGATCGCCGAGCTGCAGAGCATCGGTGCCGATGAGGTGGCCGCTGCAACATGGGAGACGGCCCGGACGACGTACAGGTTGCCGTGACGCCAAGTTCCAGCGGTGTTGTTTGCAATCGCGTTACAGCGCCTCGTAACGTGCCCCGCAATGTCTCACGCCCCCCGATCGGCCCGCCCCCGTCACATGGCCGGGGCCGGCCACCACGCTGAGCGGTCGAGCCGCTGGCGAGGACGACGGGACACCAGCCCGGTCGCCGACTTCGACGTCGAGGCCGCCTTCTCGCCGGACTTCGACTTCGACGCCCTGTTCGCGGCCGACGACACCCCACTCGTCGAGGATGCGCCGCAGGCCCGCCTGCGCCGCACCCGGGTCGCGTTCGCCATCTCCGTCACCCTCGCCGCCCTGCCCCTTCTGGTGCTCGACAACTTCATGGCCACGGCCGACACGCCCCCCACCGAGGTCGGCACCACTGCGGCGGCCGGTGACGACGCCGCTGCCGAGCGGCCCCCCCGCCGCGCCCTCCGATCGCCCGCCGCGGTCACCGTCGCCTCCATCACGACGATGGCCCCCGCCACCACCGTCGCCCCTCCGGTCACCGAGGCGCCGACGACGACCACCACGGCTGCGCCCACCACGACCACCACGGCGAAGCCGAAGCCCGTTGCTCCGAAGCCGACGCCCACCACCACCACGACGGCCGCCCCCGCAGTGGCGCCGGCCCGCGAGCCGTCCCGGTCACCCGATCCCAGCTCGGACGCCACGTGGGACCAGCTGGCGGAGTGCGAGACCGGCGGCAACTGGGCGGCCAATACCGGCAACGGCTACTACGGCGGCCTCCAGTTCTCCGAGGCCACGTGGCACGGCGTCGGCGGAACCGGCCTGCCGCACGAGCACAGCCGGTCGACCCAGATCGACAAGGCGAAGCAGCTGCACGCCAAGCGGGGCTGGGCCCCCTGGCCGGGCTGTAGCCAACGCCTCGGCTGGACCTGAGCGCGCTGCACTCCGCAGCGGCGATCCGAGACCTCCTCGCGCGGCATGGCCTCGAGCCGAGCCGGGCCCTCGGCCAGAACTTCGTCGCCGACGCCAACACGGTGCGCCGCGTGGCGCGCCTGGCCGGTGTCGGGGCCGGCGACCGGGTCATCGAGATCGGTGCCGGCCTCGGGTCCCTCACGCTGGCGCTGACGGCGACAGGCGCACAGATCACCGCCATCGAGATCGACCGGCACCTGGTGCCGGTGCTGCGCAGCGTCGTGGAGCCCGAGGGCGCCACCGTGGTGCAGGCCGACGCGCTGAGCCTCGACTGGCACGGGCTGCTGGGGCCGGCCGGCGACACCCCGTCCTGGGTGCTGGTCGCCAACCTGCCGTACAACATCGCGACCGTGCTGCTCCTCGACCTCCTGGCGGACGTGCCCCAGATCGATCGCATGCTCGTCATGGTCCAACTGGAGGCGGGGGAGCGGCTGGCGGCGACGCCCGGGTCGAAGGCCTACGGCATCCCCTCGGTGAAGGTCGCCTGGTGGGCCGAGGCCCGCCTGGTGGGAAGGGTGCCGTGGACGGTGTTCGTACCGCCGCCGCGGGTCGAGTCCGCTCTGGTCGAGCTGCGACGCCGCCCGGTGCCCGGTGACGACGCCGCCCGCCGCGCCGTGTTCGCCCTGGTGGACGCCGGCTTCGGGCAGCGCCGCAAGATGCTGCGTCGGGCCTTGGCCGACCACGTCGGTCCCGGGGCCTTCGCCGCCGCTGCCATCCGGCCCGAAGCGCGGGCGGAGGAGCTGGAGCTGGCGGACTGGCTGCGCCTGGCGGCCGCCGCCGAGACCTCTGGCTGAACGGGCTACCGTCCGCGCCGTGGCCGACGTCCTCCTCGCCCCGGCCAAGCTGACCCGCTCCCTCCGGATCGTCGGCACCCGGGAGGACGGCTACCACCTGCTCGACGCCGAGATGGTGAGCATCGACCTCGCCGACGAGCTGACCTTCGAGGCGGGCGACGGCCTCGACCTGCGCAACGCCGCGCCGGACGTGCCCGTGGACGACACGAACCTGGTCCGCCGAGCCCTCGTGCTGGTGGGGCGCACCGCCTACGTGCGGGTCGACAAGCACATCCCGTCCGGCGCCGGGCTCGGCGGCGGGTCGGCCGACGCCGCCGCCGTGTTGCGGTGGGCCGGGGTCGAGGACCCCGACCTAGCGGTGCGCCTCGGCGCCGACGTGCCCTTCTGCGTGCGCGGCGGCCGGGCCCGGGTGCGCGGCATCGGTGACGACCTCGAGCACCTGGCGTACGAGGACCGCACCTACACGCTGCTCACGCCCCCTGTGCACTGCTCAACGGCCGCCGTGTACGAGGCGTGGGACCGGCTGGGCGGCCCCACCGGCATCGGACCGAACGACCTCGAGCCGGCCGCCCTCCACGTGGCGCCCGAGCTGGCGCGCTGGCGCGATCGCCTGGGGGACGCCACGGGCGGCGCGCCCGTGCTGGCCGGGAGCGGCGCGACGTGGTTCGTCGAGGGCACCCACCCCGGGGAGGGGCACGTCGTCGTGCGCACGGTGCCCGCAGCGATCGAGCCGTGACGCGCCCCGACCGCCCTCGCAGGGCGGTCGGGAGCTGAGATCTGCTGTGCTGGAGGGCGGGCCGGCTACTTGCCGGCGGCCCTGCGCTGCCAACGCGTGCGCTTCAGCATCTTCTTGTGCTTCTTCTTGCGCATGCGCTTGCGGCGCTTCTTGATCAGTGAACCCATGAGGTCGACCACCGTAGGGGGTGGCCCCACGCGACGCCAAAGGCGAGACTCCCCGGTGACGGCCACGCTGCCCTCGCGAGCGGCCGCCGCGCGGGCGGGTCGACGCGGAGAAGGTGGTCGCGGCCCTCGTCGCCGCGACGGAGCCGGTGATCATCGTCGAGGGCGACGAAGAGCAGAGGCTGGTGGCGACGCAGCAGCAGGTGCTGGCCTGACGCCGCACGGACCGGCAGGGGATCAGAACCGGCAGGATCTACGCTGGCCGCACCCCGTTCGGGGGTAGTTCAACTGGCAGAACACCGGCCTTTGGAGCCGGATGTTGGAGGTTCGAGCCCTCCCCCCCGAGCCATGACCGACGCCGCGCCTCCGTCCGCCACCCCTCGGCCTCCGCAGCGGAGGTCCGGGCCCGGGTGCCTGATGAGCCTCATCCTGCTCGTCGTGGTGGTGGCCGCGGGCATCGTCATCGGCACCGTCCTGAACCGGGAGGACGAGCCCGACGACGAAGAGGCGGTCGTGGTCGCGGAGGGCACCATCGGCGCGGTGGCGTGGCGCGTGGACGCCGTCCGGGACGTCGAAGGAGACACCTGCGCGTTCCTCTTCCAGGACGGCGCGCAGCTCACGGGCTCGTGTGACGTGACGCCGCAGGACGCCACCATCGGGGACGCCACCGTCGTCTTCGGGCAGGCGCCGTCGGGGGCCGAGACGGTGCGGGTGGAGCTCGATGACGGTGAGGTCGTCGACATCGACACACAGGACGTCGAGGGTTTCGACACGCCCTTCTACGTCACCACGGTGGACGGCGATGTCGACGCGGCCGCCCTCGTCGGCGATCGCTGAGCGGCGGGGTCGACATCGCGACCTGCGCGCCCCGGCGGCCGTTCGTCGCGGTAGACATCACTGCATGACCCGACGCCTCTCTGCCGTGGTCCTCGCCGCTGGGGAGGGCGCCCGCATGCGCTCCACCCGCCCCAAGCCGCTGCACCTGCTCTGCGGTCGGGCGATGGTGCTGTACGTGCTCGACGCCCTGCCCGCACCCGAGCTCGACCGGGCCGTCGTCGTCGTCGGCCACGGCGCGGAGCGCGTCACCAAGAAGCTCACAGAGGACAGCGCCGGTCTGGGCCTCGAGTTCGTGGAGCAGCAGTACCAGCGCGGCACGGGTGATGCCGTCGCCGTCGGGCTCACGGGGCTCCCCGACGACGACGATGACGACGACGAGCGCGATGTGCTCGTCGTCCCCGGCGACACGCCGCTGCTCCGACCCCGGACGGTGGCCGGCCTCGTCGCCGAGCACCGCCAGTCCGGGGCCGCGTGCACGATCCTCACCGCGCGCCTCGACGACCCCACCGGCTACGGCCGGATCGTGCGGGTCGGCAACGACGACAAGATCGCCCGCATTGTCGAGCAGGCCGATGCCGCCCCCGACGAGCTCGAGATCGATGAGGTGAACACCGGGATCTTCTGCTTCCGGCGCAACCTCCTGGCGCCGGCCCTGCGGCTGGTGCACCCCGACAACGCGCAGGGCGAGTACTACCTCACCGACGTCGTCGAGGTCCTGGCCGACGCCGGCCACAGGGTCGTCAGCGTGGTGGCGTCGGATCCGAGCGAGACGAGGGGCGTGAACGACCGGGCCCAGCTGGCCGCCGCCGAGGCCGGGCTCCGGGAGCGCACCAACCGCGCCTGGCTCGGGCGCGGCGTCACCATGGTCGACCCGGCCGCCACCTACATCGACGCCACGGTGGAGCTGGCCGCCGACGTGACGATCTTTCCCGGCGCCATCCTGCAGGGCCGAACCCACATAGGCCAGGGCGTGGAGATCGGCCCCGGCTGCCGTCTGATCGACTGCCGCATCGGCGAGCACTCGAGGCTGGAGCACACGGTCGGGAACCTCAGCGAGGTGGGCGCCGACTGCCAGGTCGGTCCGTACGCGGTGCTCGAGCAGGGATCGCGCTTGGCTCCCGGCACCCGCACCGGGCCGTTCTACACTGCAGCCACGGCGGCGGGTCTGGACGACTGACGCCTGCGCTGCCGTCCGCCCCTTCGGTCCACGAGGCATCCATGGAGTTGGTCACCAAGAAGACGCTGCACCTCCTCGCCGGCCGGTCGAACCTGCCGCTGGCCGAGGAGATCGCCGCCCACCTGGGCGTGACGCTGGGGCACCCGAACCTCTCCGAGTTCGCCAACGGCGAGATCCACTCCAAGCTCGGTGAGAACGTGCGGGGGGCCGACGTCTTCATCATCCAGACCCACGGCGCGAGCGGCTCCATGTCGGTCAACGACGTGATCATGGAGCACCTGATCATGATCGACGCCGCCCGCCGGGCCTCGGCCAAGCGGATCACGGCCGTCATCCCCTGCTACGGCTACGCCCGCCAGGACCGCAAGGCCGAGGGCAGGGAGCCGATCACCGCCAAGGTCGTGGCGAACATGTTCGCTGCGGTCGGCACGAACCGCCTCATGTCGGTCGACCTCCACTCGGGGCAGATCCAGGGGTTCTTCGACGGCCCCGTGGACCACCTGACCGCCATGCCCGTGCTCATCGACTTCCTGCGCAACAACCTGCCGTCCGACCTCGTGGTCGTGTCCCCCGACGCGGGCCGGGTGAAGGTGGCCGAGCGCTACACCAACGTGCTGGGCGCCGACCTCGCCATCGTGCACAAGCGTCGGGTGAAGGGAAAGAAGAACAGCGTCGAGGCCAAGGAGATCGTCGGCGAGGTGGAGGGGCGCACCTGCGTCCTGATCGACGACATGATCGACACCGGCGGAACCCTCGTGGCCGCCGCCGAGCAGCTGGCCGAGCGGGGCGCCACTGCCGTCTACGCCGCCGCGACGCACGGGGTCCTCTCCGGTCCGGCGATCGACCGGATCAAGAACTCCGTGATCACCAAGCTGGTGATCACGAACACCCTGCCGCTCCCGCCCGAGAAGCAGATCGACAAGATCGAGGTCCTGTCGGTCAGCAAGGTCCTCGCTGAGACCATCGATGCCGTCTTCGAGGACAAGTCGGTCTCCGAGATCTTCGGCGGTGCGAACCAGAACTGATTCGACGTCGCTCGCCTGCGGCGAGCTCGTCGAGCTGATCGGTGCGCCGGCGGCGCGCTCACTGCTGCTCAGGACCGGCGGAGCCGGCTCCCTTCGCGGGCGAGGGGCTCCGCCCCTCCCGCTCCCCACACCTCGCGCTCCGCCGCCCCGGACCCCCCGGAGGCGTTGGCTTCCTTCACTGCTGGCCTTGTAGCGTCCTCTCTTCACATCCACAGATTCTGCGCTCCGGCGCGATCTCAGACGTAGGAGCCATCCGATGGCCGAGATCAAGTTGCATGCCACTCCCCGCGCCCCGCAGGGCACCCGGTCCGTCCGGCGCCTCCGCGGCGAGGGCAAGATCCCGGGGGTCGTCTACGGCCTCGGCGGCGATCCGGTCACCCTCACGGTCGACTGGCGCGAGCTGCGGGCCGCCCTCGTCACCGAGCAGGGTCTGAACGCCGTCATCCACCTCGACATCGAGGGCGGCGAGCCCGTGCCCACCCTGGTGAGGGACATGCAACGGCACCCGGTGCGCCGCAACGTCCTGCACGTCGACTTCCTGCGGGTCGATCTGAGCAAGACCGTCGACGTCGAGGTCCCGATCACGCTCGAGGGCGAGGCCGAGAAGGTCACCCGCGAGAACGGCGTGGTGGACCAGATGCTCACGGCCCTCCTGATCACCGCGAAGCCCGACGACATCCCGTCCGGCCTCACGATCGACATCTCGGACCTGGAGATCGGCAGCGCGCTGCGGGTCAGCGACATCCAGCTGCCGCCCGGCGTCACCACGCCCGTCGACCCCGAGGAAGCCGTCGTCGCCGCACAGCACGGCGTCTCCGATGCCGACATCGAGGCCGCCGAGGCCGAGGCCGCCGGCGAGGACGAGACGGTTGCCGAAGGCGAGGGCGACAGCGACGCCGACGGCGAGGACGGCGACGCCCCGGCCGGCGAGGGTGAGGCCGCTGAGGGCGGCGACGAGGGCTGATGTTCGGACGTCGGGGTGACGCGACGGCGCGTCGCGGCACCCCGGCGGACCTGCTCGTCGTCGGTCTGGCCAATCCCGGCGCCGAGTACGCCGGCACCCGCCACAACGTGGGGGCCGAGGTCATCGAGCGGCTGGCCAACCGTCACGGCGCCTCGCTGAAACGGGGGAAGGAGCGGGCGCTGGTCGACGAGGTCCGGGTGGGCCACCTGCGCCTGGCGCTGGCGATCCCGCAGACCTACATGAACCTGTCGGGCGAGTCCGTGGCGCCGCTCGTGCGGCGCTACGGGATCGAGGACCCGCACCGCTTGGTGATCGTCCACGACGAGCTCGACCTCCCGGTCGGGCGTATGAAGCTGAAGCTCGGCGGGGGGCTGGCGGGCAACAACGGCCTCAAGTCGGTGAAGGCCCACCTGCACACCGACGACTTCGCCCGGGTGCGGATCGGGATCGGCAAGCCCCCCGGGCGGGCACAGGGGGCCGACCACGTGCTCCGCAAGCCCGGCAAGGCCGACCGCGCCGAGCTCGACGCCGTGGTCGTCGACGCCGCCGACGCGGTGGAGCTGATCCTCAGCGACGGGATCGAGGCCGCCATGAACCGCTACAACACCCGCACGGAGGGCTGACCGCCGCCGAGCCGCGGGTGGGCTCAGGCGCCCTCGAGCTGGCGCACCAGCCAGGCGACGTCGCGATGGAGCTGGGTGAGGTCGTCGTCGCGCTGCCGCAGCGCCTGCAGGAGCACCCCCATGTCGCGACGGAGCTCCGCGATGTCGTCCGCGTGGGCTGCCCCCACCCGGGCTTGACCCGCCTCGAGCTCGCTGGTGTCCACCTTCAGTGGGGTGCCCCACAGCTCGCGCACCTCCTCGACCTGGCGGGTGGACGACGCCGCGAGATCCCGCAGCACCGACCGCACCTCCTCCATCGCCACGCTGAGGCGCTCGGTGTGCTGGGCCACGGCGGCGAGCCGCTGGTCGGCGTCGGTCTGGCGCACGCTCAACCGCTCGGCCACCCGGGCCAGCTCGGTGAGCTGCGGCTGCGGGTCGGGCGGGAGCTGGTCGATGAGCATCTGGATGTGAGCCGTCGGATCCGGCGGCAGCCGGCCCGCGAGGTCGGAGAGCCGCGAGCCCATCTGCCGGTGCTGGTTGATCATCAGCTCGGCGATCTCGACCAGCTTCGGTGTGGGGTCGGTGGCGATCGACTTCGCCAGCAGGACGGCCAGCTCGTCGTGCCGCGCGTTGGTCACCTCGACGACCTCGCCGAGACGGCGGAGCAGGTCGGGGTTCGTCGCCTCGAACTGCGTGCGGGTGCGCTCGAGCTCCTCGGTCAGCATCCGCCCGAGAGCCTGCACGAGCGCCGTCACGTCGGGCGGGATGGCGCCGGCCAGCTTCTCGAGCTGCTCGCCGGTGGCGGTGTGCAGCCCGGTCAGGTGCCGCGCCATCCCGCTCGTCAGGTTGTACTGCGCGGTGAGGCGCTCGCCCAGGTCGGCGGCGCGCGATGCCTCGGCCCGGGCCAGCTCTCGCACGAGCTCCTGCACGGCGAGCGTCTGGTCCTCCATGGCCCCGAGGGCGTTGGCCAGGCCCTCGCGCACTGCAGGCGCGACCGTGCGCGGCGCCGGCCCTCGTTCGGGTGGATCGGCGGATGGGGTGGCGGCGCCGGGCGCTTTCGCACCGGGGAACGCCGGTTCTCTCGGCGCGTCGCCCTGCGGCGGTTTCGCGATCTCGGCGGGAGGGGGCGGGGGCGGCGGGGGCGGGAGCGGCGCGCCGGCGGCGGGCGCCAAGTCCGCGGGCGGACCCTCCCGTTCGGGCTCGTGGGCCGGGTTCGGATCGCTGCGTGCCATGTCTGGAGACCTCGCCGACGGAGAGCCGTGACTGTAGTGGCCCCGGTAGCGTGGACCGCTGCTCATGCTGTTGCACGATCTCCCCCCGTTGCTACGTGAGGAGCCCGGCTTCGCGTCCGTGCTCGGGCGCTCTTCCGCGGTCCTCGCCGTTCCCGAGCCCGCGCGCGCGCTGGCCATCGCCGGGCTGTCCACCCTCAGCTCCCGGTGCCCGCTCGTGGTGGCGACGCCCACGACGGGCGACGCCGACCGCCTGGCCAACGACGTGCGCACGTTCCTCGGCCCCGATGCCGTGGACACGTTCCCGGCCTGGGAGACGCTGCCCTTCGAGCGGGTGTCACCGTCGGTGGAGACGATGGGGCGTCGCCTGCGCACGATGTGGCGACTCCGTGACGCCGACCGCGCGCCGCGCGTGCTCGTGGCGCCGGTGCGGGCGCTGGTGCAGCGGCTCGGCCCGCACGTCGCGGACGTCGAGCCCGTGGTGATCGCGCCCGGCACCCGCCAGGACCGCGACGAGTTGGTCCATGCGCTGGTGGCGGCCGGGTACCGGAGGGAGGAGGTCGTCGAGCACCGCGGCGAGCTGGCCGTGCGCGGCTCCATCGTCGACGTGTTCCCGTCCACGGCCGACCGGCCGGTGCGTATCGACCTGTGGGGCGACGAGGTCGATCGCCTCACCGAGTTCTCGGTCAGCGACCAGCGCTCCACCGACAACCTCGCGCGTCTCGAGATCTTCGGCTGCCGCGAGCTGCTCCCCACCGCCGAGGTGCGCACCCGGGCGGAACGGTTGATCGCGCTCGAGCCGTGGGGCCGCGAGCAGTGGGAGCGCCTGAGCCAGGGCCAGACGTTCGACGGGATGGAGTCGTGGCTGCCGTGGCTCACGCAGGACGAGCAGGTCCTGTTCGACCTCGTCGACACCGACGCGCTCGTGCTGCTCGTCGAGCCTCGCCGTATGCGCGACCGGGCAGCTGACCTCCTTGCGGAGGAGGCAGACCTCGCCGGCACGCTGGCCAAGACGTGGGGCGCGGTCGGCGGCGACGGGGAGGAGGCGTTCCCGCGCCTCCACCTGCCCTTCGACCGGCTGCTGTCGCACACGGCGGCGCCGGCCTGGACGATCACGACCGCGCCGGAAGGCCCCGACGTCGCCACCATCACGTCGATGGGGGTCGCCACCGCCGCCGGCGACCCCGACCGGGTGGCACGGCAGCTCGCCGAGCTCCAGTCCGCCGGGTACCGCATCGTCGTCGCCGCCGACGGAGAGGGCTCGGCGGCGCGCGTGCGGGAGCTCCTGTCGGCCCACGGAGTCACGCCCACCATCGAGATCGCCCCGCTCGAGCGCGGCTGCATCCTGCCCGCCATCAAGCTGGCCGTGATCGCCGAGCACGACCTCACCGGCCGCCGCCGCGCCCACCGCAAGGCCCGCATCCGCAAGCGGGACGCGCTCGGGTTCTTCGACGACCTGAAGGCCGGCGACCACGTCGTGCACCACCAGCACGGCGTCGCCCGCTACGCCGGGATGGTCAAGCGAGCCATCGGGGGCGTGGAGCGGGACTACCTCCTCCTCGAGTACAAGGGCGACGACAAGCTCTACGTGCCCTCCGACCAGATCGACGCCGTGCGGCACTACACCGGCGGGGAGACGCCGACGCTGAGCCGCTTGGGCGGGGACGGCTGGCAGCGGGCCAAGGCGCGGGTGCGGTCGGCGGTCACCGAGATCGCGCAGGAGCTGGTCGTGCTCTACCAGACCCGTCTTCGCACCCCGGGCCACGCGTTCGGTCAGGACACGCCCTGGCAGCACGAGCTGGAGGACGGGTTCCCGTACCAGGAGACCCCCGACCAGCTCACTGCGATCATCGACGTGAAGGCGGACATGGAGGCCGAGCACCCGATGGATCGCCTCGTCTGCGGGGACGTCGGGTTCGGCAAGACGGAGGTCGCCATCCGTGCCGCGTTCAAGGCGGTGCAGGACGGCAAGCAGGTCGCCGTGCTCGTCCCCACGACGCTCCTCGCACAGCAGCACCACCAGACGTTCAGCGACCGCTTCGCCGGGTACCCCGTCCGGGTGGAGGTGCTCTCCCGCTTCCTCACCGGTGCGCAGGCGCGAGTCGTGGTCGACGGGGTGAAGGCGGGCACCGTCGACGTCGTGATCGGCACCCACCGCCTCCTCTCCGACGACCTCGCGTTCAGGGACCTCGGGCTGCTCGTGGTGGACGAGGAGCAGCGGTTCGGCGTAGGCCACAAGGAACAGATCAAGCACCTGAAGGCGGGCGTCGACGTCCTCACCCTCACGGCGACGCCGATCCCGCGCACGCTCGAGATGAGCCTCACGGGGATCCGCGACCTGACGCTGCTCAACACCCCGCCCGCCGATCGAATGCCGATCCTCACCTACGTCGGCGAGTACGACGACCGGGCCGTGGGCGAGGCGATCCGTCGGGAGCTGCTCCGAGAGGGGCAGGTCTTCTACGTCCACAACCGGGTGATGGACATCGAGGCGACGGCCGATCACGTGCGCGACCTCGTGCCCGAGGCGCGGGTGGCCATCGCCCACGGGCAGATGGACGAGGGCACGCTCGAGCAGGTCGTGCTCGCCTTCTGGGAGGGGGAGTACGACGTCCTCGTCTGCACGACGATCATCGAGTCCGGCATCGACATGCCCACCGTGAACACGCTCGTCGTGGACCGCGCCGATCTGCTCGGCCTCGGGCAGCTGCACCAGCTGCGGGGCCGCGTCGGGCGCTCGGGGCAGCGGGCCTACGCGTACCTCTTCGTACCGCCCGACCGGGCGCTCAGCGAAGAGGCCTATGAGCGCCTCCGCACGATCGGCGAGGCCACCGAGCTCGGCTCGGGCTTCAAGATCGCGATGCGGGACCTCGAGATCCGGGGCGCGGGCAACCTGCTCGGCACCGGGCAGTCCGGCCACATCGCAGCCGTCGGCTACGACCTCTACTGCCAGATGGTGAGCGAGGCCGTCGCCGAGCTGAAGGGCGAGCCCTTGCGCGAGCCGGCCGAGATCAAGCTCGAGCTGCCCCTGGCCGCCAACCTGCCGCGCGAGTACGTCGAGAAGGAGGAGCTCCGCCTCGAGGCGTACCGTCGGCTCGCATCGGTCACCACCGACGCCGAGGTCACCGACATCCGGGCGGAGTGGGAGGACCGCTACGGGCCGCTGCCCCCGCCGGCGGAGGCCCTGCTGGCCGTGGCGCGCCTGCGGGCGGAGGCGGCCCGCACGGGTGTGCGCGAGGTCACGGTCGTGAAGCCGTCGGGCTACGGCGGGGCCCCGTCGACGGCCCGCCTCTCCCCGCTGCCCCTCAAGACGAGCCAGCAGATCCGGCTGAAGCGGCTGCACCCGAAGGCCGTCTACAAGGAGGCCGAGCAGCTGCTCATCGTGTCGGTGGCCGCCGACCTCCACCCGGCGGATGCGCTGGTGGCGCTGCTCCGCGAGCTCGAGCCGGTGGAGGAGCCGGCCCTCCCGACCTGAGCGCCGGGCCCCGCTTCGAACCCGGCCCGAGCGGTCCCGTAGGATCCACGCCCGTGCCCCGACCTCTCCGCGCCCTGGCCGCTGCCTCCCTCGTCGTCGCCTTGGGCGCCGGCTGCGCCGACGACGTCTCGCCCGGCGTCGAGGTGGGCTCGGCCAAGGTCAGCATCGACGAGGTGCTCGACGAGGTCGCCGAGTGGACGGGCAACGAGGCCACGTCCTTCCACCAGGAGCCCAGCGACGCCTCCGACACGTACCCCATGGAGGTGGTCGGATCGCTCGTCCAGCAGCGGGTCGAGCTGGAGGTGCACCGGCAGCACTTCGCGGAGCTCGACCTCCAGCTCGACGACGCGATCCGCGCGCAGGCGCTGCAGTTCCTCTTCCAGGGCGACACCTCCGCGGCCGAGCAGGCCCTCGGGGGCTTCAGCGAGGAGTATGCGGAGGAGTACGTCGACGACATCGCGCGGCAGCTGGCCGTGCAGACCGAGCTGGGGCAGCAGGGTTACGGCGAGTGGCGCGCGGAAGCGCTGCGCACCACGCGCATCCGGGTGAACCCGCGGTTCGGGTCGTGGGACCCCGTGGCCCAAGCGGTCGTCGGGCCCGAGGGTCCGCTCGATCCCGCAGCGCCGGCCCTCGAGACCGACGGCGCCTAGCCCGGTGGGCGACCGCCCCCGCGTGGTCGTCGCAGGCCTCGGCCCCGCCGGCCCCGACCTCATCACCGCCGGCACCCTGGTCGCGATAGAGGCCACCTCCCACCGGTACCTGCGGACCCGCCGGCACCCGGCAGCATCGGCGGTCCCCGACGCCGAGGACTTCGATGGGGTCTACGAGTCGGCCCCGTCGTTCGAAGGCGTCTACGCGACCATCGCGCGGACGCTCGTAGCGGTGGCCGAGGAGCACGGTGAGGTCCTGTACCTCGTGCCCGGTTCGCCGGTCGTCGCCGAGCACTCCGTGGAGCTGCTGCTCGCCGAGGAGCACATCGTCGTCGAGGTGCTCCCCGCGCTCTCGTTCCTGGATCTCGCCTGGGCCCGGCTCGGCGTGGACCCGATCGCGCGCGGGGCGCGCCTCGTCGACGGACGACGCTTCGCCGTGGAGGCCGCCGGTGCGACGGGCCCACTCCTGGTCGGGCAGTGCGACCGACCGCACGTCTTGTCCGACATCAAGCTGAGCCTCGACGAGGGACCCCCGGTGATCGTGCTGCAGCGGCTCGGGCTGCCCGACGAGTCGATCACTGAGGTGCTGTGGGACGACCTCGATCGCACGGTCACGCCCGACCACCTGACCTCACTGTGGGTCCCCGAGCTGGGCGACCCCGTCGCCGGGGAGGTCGCCCGGTTCGCCGAGCTCGTGCGGACCTTGCGCGCCGAGTGCCCCTGGGACCGCGAGCAGACGCATGCGAGTCTGACCCGGCACCTGCTGGAGGAGACCTACGAGGTGCTCGACGCCATCGATCACCTCGATGTGGAGGCGGGGACGGGGTACGAGGCGGTGGAGGAGGAGCTCGGCGACCTGCTGTTCCAGATCGTCTTCCACGCCGTGCTGGCCACCGAGGCCGGGCAGTTCACCCTGGCCGACGTCGCTCGGGGCATTCACGACAAGCTGCATTCTCGCCACCCGCACGTGTTCGACCCGACGGCGGCAGCAACCGATGCCGAGCAGCTCAGCGTGGACTGGGAGCGCCGCAAGGTCACCGAGAAGGGTCGGGACAGCGTCATGGACGGCATCCCCGGCACCCTGCCCGCTCTGGCCTTCGCGGCGAAGGTCCAGAGGAAAGCGGTGTCGCAAGGCACGGACTGGCGGACCCTGCTGACGGGCGGCGACCCGTGGGCGGAGCGCGTCCTCGCGCTGGTGGACGAGGCCCGGGTCGCGGGGATCGATCCGGAGCTGGCGCTACGGCGTGCCGTCCAGACGCTGAGCGACCGCTACCGCTACCGCGCCGAGGACTAGCCGCCGGAGCGCGGGGCGGGCGGCGACTCAGGTCCGGCGCTTGCGCCGGGGGCGACGCTCGCGGCGGGCCCCGATGAGGGTGTCGAGCAGCTCGAACCCGGCTCGCCGGAGACCCTCGGCCGTCGGCGCCAACGCCGTGTACGCGGCGTCCCCCGCCGCGGCCGGCTCGGCACCCGCTTCCAGCGCCTCGATCACGGCTCGGCGGGCGACCGCCCGAGCCGCCACGCCGCTCGCCTCGCGGGCCAGGGCCACCACGACCGCCCGGTCGATGAGCTCCGGGGCGGTCTGGAGCACGCGGCGCACGATCGTCCGGGCCCGCTCCATGCCCGTCTCCCACGCGTCCGCGCCGACCGCGTCCTGCGCCATCTGCTGCGCCGCGGTCCAGGCTGCGCCCCCCTCGCTCTCGGTTGCCGCGTCCCGGGCTGCATCCCATGGGGACGCAGGCGGCGCGTCCGAGGCGATGGCATCGACCAACGCGGCGCGGGCGGCCGCCTCGGCCACCTCGAGGGACGTCTCGACCGACTCCTGCTCGACGCCGATGCGAGCGCCCACGGCGCGCGTTGCACGGTCGAGGGCCGTGCGGAAAGGCACCTCGGCGGAAGGATCCATCGCCGCCGCGGCCGCATCCGTGCCGGCGACCCAGGCGTCCTCTGCGGCGGCGGCGAGGGCTGCGGCGCGCGCCTCGGCCTCGATCGTCGTGCGGCGGCCTCCCTGGTACGCGCGCAGGCGCGCGTTGCGGGCCGCCGCGATGACCGGCTGCTCGACGGCGTAGCCGAGGAGCTCGGGCACCCGCACGCTCGCCGTCTCGGATGCGGCCACCCAGGCCGCCACCTCGGCCGCCCGTTCCCACGCCGACCACGCCGGGCCGTCGACCTCGGGCGGCAGCTCGGCCTGGTCGGCATCGGCCACGTCGACGATCGCAGCGCCCAGCACGGCGGCGGCCCGAGCGAGGTGGCTGCGGTTCGCGCGCGAGCGCATCCCCTCCAGGGTGGCCGCGTGGTCCGGGCGTCCGGCGAGGCGCAGCCAGGCCGGTGCCTGGACCCGGGCGAGCCACTCGGCGGCCAACCAGACCCGGGCGTCGTCCGCCGGCGGCAGCGGGCGCGCAGCCGCGCCATCCAACGATCGGCCGCGGGTTCCGATGAGGCGCCGGGCGCTTCCCTTCAGCTCCTGGCGGAGGTCGGGCTCGAGGGAAGCAGAGAACCACCGTGCAAAGGTCGCCAGCACGGGGGACACGGTGCGGGGGTCGTCGCTGTGGGGCTCGTGGGCCTGCCAGGCGACGAGTTCGAGCAGTGTCAGGCGGAGGCCCCGGCGGCGGTGGGGGAGCGCATCGAGCGTCACCTGATCGAGGGCCGGACCACCGAGCGCTGCGGGGGTCGCCTCCCGTTCCTCGCCCGCGCTCGTCGCGGGCCGGTCGTGCCGAAGGCGCTCGAGCTCGGCATCGTCGACCAGAAGGTCGGACAACACCTTCCAGCCGTGCTCCTCCTCCTCTTCGCGCGCCTCGTAGGACGGCATCCAGTCGACGGACGCGCCGAGCGCCACCTCGGCGCGTCCGCCGTCGAGCGGCTCGCCGATCGCACCGTTGCCCCGCCTGGCCCGCTCCTGCAGGTGGGCCAGGTGACCCGGCCCGAGGATCTGGAAGGGGAAGGCGTCGGGCACTCGGACGTCGACGATCGCTCCGGCGACCGCGTTCGGCGGGGCCCCGTGGCGCTGGCCGTGCCACCCGTCGCTCGACAGGCCGAGCCCGATCATCTCGAACGTGGATTCGAAGTCGACGCAGGCGTAGGCGACGCCGTCCGACAGCTCCCTGGCGATGTCGCAGAGCAGCTCGTAGCGAGCCAGCAGGGAAGGGGGGTCGCAGCACGGCCCGCCGGCGGCCAGGCTCAGATGGGGGGTCTGGCCGAACGTGAGCGAGGCGGTCCGCACCCGGTCGCGGAGGTCACCGCTCACGAGGTCGCACCAGGTGCGCGCCGCCCGGGCCTGGTGGAGCGTGGCGGGGGCATCGGCGGCCCCGACCTCGAACGCGGCACCGAGCAGGCGCAGCGGCACGGTGGCGGAGGAGGACAGCTCGCCCAAGACCCAGTCGGCGGCGACGTCGATCCATCCGGCCGGCACCTCGCCGTCGACGCCTCCGGGGGCGGGGAAGACGCGGAGCACGACGGCGTTGGGGGTGTCGTCGAGCTCGTCCAGGGGACCGCCGGAGACGAGGACGTCGATCGTGGCGCTCCGGAGCCGGGCGGAGGTGAGAGCCTTGGCGATCAGTGCCGGCACCCGCTGGGCCAGGCCCTCCACCGAGTCGAGCCGGGCCACGCGGAGCAGCGGGCCGTGCGGTCCTAGGACGGCGTTCGAGAGGATCGGCGGAGACGCCTCTGGATCGGCGGTGAAGGCGAGGCGAGCGATGTCGTCCCGGGCGCGGTTGACCGCGGCGAGGGCCTTGTCGGGGTCGGACGACCCGGTCACCTGCACCAGGAACCGCTCCGCCAGATCTCCGGCGAGGTCCGCTGCGCCAGGGACGACACGGATGGCCACGCGCGGAGCCTACGGCCAGCGTTCGGGACTTCCGGCTCGATGTCCCACTCGTCCCAAAGTTGCCGCGCCCCGCTGGCGTGCCCGAACATGCCTTGGGCTGAGAGAACCCCAGCAGTACCATCCGCCACACCCGCAACAGGAGCAACAGCTCCCGTGCGGCCCAGCAGGGAGCCGGTCAGCGCCAGATGTCCATCATCGAACACGTCGTCGGTCGTGAGGTCCTCGACTCGCGCGGGAACCCCACCGTGGAGGTGGAGGTCTTCCTCGCCTCCGGTGCCACCGGCCGGGCCATGGTCCCGTCCGGTGCGTCCACCGGGCAGTTCGAAGCCGTCGAGCTTCGCGACGGGACGGACCGCTACAAGGGCAAGGGCGTCGAGGCGGCGGTCGGGCACGTGAACGAAGAGATCTGCGATGCGCTCACCGGGTTCGAGGGCCTCGACCAGCGCGGCGTCGACCTCCTCCTGTGCGACCTCGACGGGTCCCCGAACAAGGCCAACCTCGGGGCGAACGCGATCCTCGGCACGAGCCTCGCCATCGCCCACGCGGCCGCCGAGGAGATCGGCCTCCCGCTCTGGCGCTACGTCGGCGGCACCAACGCCCACGTCCTCCCGGTGCCGATGCTGAACGTCCTGAACGGCGGCGAGCACGCCGACAACAGCGTCGACTTCCAGGAGTTCATGATCATGCCGGTGGGGGCGGCGAGCTTCTCCGAGGCGCTCCGCTGGGGCGTCGAGACGTACCACACGCTCAAATCCCTCCTCCACGAGCGCGGGCTGGCGACGGCCCTGGGCGACGAGGGCGGCTTCGCGCCGAACCTGGCCACCAACGAGGACGCCGTTCGACTGCTGGTCGAGGCGATCGAGCGGGCCGGCTTCATTCCCGGGGAGCAGATCGCCATAGCGCTCGACGTCGCCTCCACCGAGCTGTTCGCCGACGGCGTCTACTCGCTCCCGGGGGAGAGCCGGTCGCTCACCCCGTCGGAGATGGTCGACGAGCTGGCGCGCCTCTGCGCCGCCTACCCGATCGTCTCGATCGAGGACGGCATGGCCGAAGAGGACTGGGAGGGCTGGGCCCTGCTCACGCAACGCCTGGCCGACCGCGTGCAGCTGGTGGGCGACGACCTCTTCGTGACCAACGTCGAGCGGCTGGAGCGCGGCATCGCGGGCGGCGTGGCCAACTCGATCCTCGTCAAGGTCAACCAGATCGGCACGCTCACCGAGACGCTCGACACCGTCGGCATGGCGACGAGGGCCTCCTACTCGTCGGTGATGTCGCACCGGTCGGGCGAAACCGAGGACGTCACCATCGCGGACCTGGCGGTCGCCACCAACTGCGGACAGATCAAGACAGGTGCGCCGGCCCGGTCGGACCGCGTCGCAAAGTACAACCAGCTGCTCCGGATCGAGACCGAGCTCGGCGAGACCGCAGCTTTCTGGGGCCTGGGTGCACTGAGCTGCGGCGGCGGGAGCGCATGAGCAGGCGCCGCTACGCCCCGCGAGCCCAGCGGGTGCTCGACGAGCCGGCGCCCCGCAGCGGACGCTCAGAGCCACCCCCGGTCTCGCGCTCGCGCGGCCGGCGCGTCGGGCGCGTGCTCGGAATGGTGGGCGGGGGCGCGTGCGTCGCCGGCGTGCTCGCGGTCGGGGTGTTCCCGACGGGCAGCTTTCTGGATCAGCGGTCCGACACGGCCGAGTCGCAGTCTCGGCTCGAGGTGCTCCGCGAGCAGAACGAGGCGCTCGAGCAGCGGATCGGCGCACTGCAGACCGACGCCGAGATCGAGCGCCTGGCGCGCGAGCAGTACAACCTCGTGCTGCCAGGGGAGGAGGCGTACGCGGTGCTCCCGGCCCCCCTGCCGCCCCTGGAGCTGCCGGAGATCTGGCCCTTTGGGCCGCTGGCGCCACCGACCGTTGATCCCTGAGCCGCGGGAGGGGTTCACGTCGCGCCGGTGACGGGTACCGTGCCGGGCGATGGAGCTGACGAACGACTTCCTGGTGCCGCTGCCGGTCGCGCGCGCCTGGACCGTCCTGAACGACGTCGAGCGCATGGCCGGATGCCTCCCCGGGATCACCCTCGACTCGGTGTCGGGGCTCGAGTGCCGAGGCACCGTCCGCATCAAGATCGGCCCGGTGACGACGGACTACGCCGGCACGGCCACCTTCGTGTGGCGGGACGAGGTCGCCGGTCGGGTCGTCGTGGAGACGG
>JAUXRW010000089.1 GCA_030681555.1 Acidimicrobiales bacterium | reverse complement strand
CCGTCTCGAAGCCGGCCTGCACGAAGACGCCGATCATCTTGCGGTTGTCGGGCAGCACCGATGCCGTGAAGCCGGTGAGGCCGACGTCTCGCGCCCGGACGGCCAGCCGCTCGAGGAGGATCGTGGCCAGCCCGCGGCCGTGGTTGGCGTCGTCGACGAAGAACGCGACCTCTGCCTCGGAGCGGTGGCGCCAGCGGTCGTAGCGGGCGACGCCGATGAGGACGTCGCCCCGCAGAGCGACGAGGGCCATCCGATCCACGTAGTCGACGCTCGTGAGACGGTCCAGGTCACGCTCCGACAGTCGGGGGCGCGGGCTGAAGTAGCGGTAGTAGATGCTCTGCGGCGATTGGCGGCCGTGGAACTCCGTGATGCGCGGGCCGTCCTCGGGCCGGATGGGCCGGACGTGGGCAGTGGCGCCGTCGGCCAGGACGACGTCGGTCTCGAAGTCCGTCGGGTAGCCCGGCGGAAGCCCTTTGGACGACCCACCTGGAGCCGAGTCCATGGCGCCGAACCTACCAGTGGCGCCCCGGCCAGCCGGTAGCGTTCGCGCACCGCTCCCCCGTCGAGAGGACCTTTCGTGCGTCGCACCCTGTCCCGGACCGCTGCTGCGCTCCTCGCTCTGGCCGCCCTCGCCGGCGCCTGCGCCCAGGAAGCGGGGCAAAACCCGCTCTCGGTCGAGGGTGACTCCGAGTTCGAGGTCAACGACGACCTCGACCAGCAGCTGGACGACGAGATCGTGCCCGAGACCGGGCTCGACGGCGGCGACGCCCCCAGCTCCGACGAGGTCGTGCAGGCTGCCCTCGCCGACGTCGGCGCGTTCTGGGAGCGGGAGTACGAGGACCTGTACGGCGCGGATTACGAGCCGATCGAGGGCGGCTTCTGGCCGTACGGGCCCGAGAGCGAGCAGCCGCCCTGTGGCCGGCCGCGCCCGAGCTACTCCGACATCGCGCAGAACGCCTTCTACTGCCCGTCAGACGACCTCATCGCCTGGGACGACGTCAACCTGGTCCCGGCCCTGTACGAGGAGTTCGGCGGCTTCACGCTGGGCATCGTGTTCGCCCACGAGTTCGGTCACGCCATGCAGTTCCGCGCCGACGTGGTCGGCGACACGATCATGACCGAGCTCCAGGCCGACTGCTTCGCCGGGGCCTGGACGGCCGATGTCGCCGAGGGCAACGCGGAGTACTTCGAGCTGGAGATCGACGACCTCGACAAGGCCATCGCCGGGTTCCTCGCGCTGCGCGACGGCGTCGGCACCGACGCCGCAGACCCGGCGGCCCACGGCACGGGGTTCGATCGCATCGGCGCGTTCTCCGAAGGCTTCGAGAACGGCCTCGCCCGCTGCGCCGACTACCCCGACCTCTACGACGCCGGCGAGCTGGTGATCGTGGAGGTGCCATTCACCTCGGAGGACGACTTCGCCCGCGGCGGGGACCTGCCGCTGCAGGAGGCGATCGACCTCGCGCTCGGCGATCTCGAGGACTTCTGGACCGTGCTCTTCACCGAGATGGGCGAGACGTGGACCCCCGTGAGCGGCACCGTCCCGATCGACCCCGACGTCGACGAGGTGGCGTGCGGCGGCGAGACCTACACGGGCGACATCCTCGTGAACGCGTCCTTCTACTGCACCGACGACGACACCATCTACCTCGACGCCGTGAACCTCGTGCCCGCCCTCTACGAGGTCGGCGACTACGCCGTGGCCACCGAGCTGGCCCGGCAGTACGCCTACGCCGCCCAGGTGCGCCTCGGGAACTTCGACAACACGACGGAGACGAACCTGCAGGCGGACTGCTTCGCCGGCATCTACGCATCGAGCGGCTTCCTCGTCAACCGGGAGAACCAGCAGCTGGTGCTGTCCCCCGGCGACCTCGACGAAGCGGTGATCGCCTTCCTCCTTACGAGCGACAGCAGCGCCGACGTGGACGCAGATGATGTCTCCGTCGGCACCGCCTTCCGGCGCTTCGACGCCTATCGGTCGGGCTTCGTGGGGGGCCTCCCCGCCTGTGAGGCCATCCTCGGCACCGCCGGCTGATCCCGGGCGTCAGCCGGCGCCGGCCCGCCGGGCCGTGCGCGCCAGGTGCCAGGCGGCTCCCCCGACCCCGACCACCACCACGCCCAGCACCAGCAACTGCAGGGCCCCTCCCCGGTCGCCGGCTTCCTCGGGCTCGCGCCCGGAGTTCGGCTCGGGGACGATGTCCCGCGCCGGCACCTGCACCGACGGCGGCACCGGGAGCTCCTGGGCCCCTGCGGGCGCGACCAGGGCAGCCGACGCGACGCTGACGACGAGAGCGTGTGCGAGCGCGAGCGCGAGCGCGGCGAGGATGGCGAGGGCCGACCGCAGCCTCACCGGGAGCGGCGCCGCCGCCTGGGTCCGCCGCTCGGCGCGCTGGCCGCAGGATCGTCCGCGTCGAGGGTGCGGGTGGCGTCGAGGTCCCACAGCCAGCGGCCGCCGTCGTTGCGCAGGCGCCCGAGAGCGACCCCCGCGAGCGCCCGATCGGTGAACACGACGACGTTGTGCCCGTCGGCGATCCCCCGCTCGGCCGCCCGGGTGAGGAACCCCACCGTGCCGTCGAGGGCACCCGCGGGAGCGCACACGACGGCGCCGGCGATGATGTCGCCCTCGAAGAGCGGCTCGTCGGCCTTGCCGAGATCCCACTTGAGCGAGGGGTCCGCCACGACCGCGACCAGCGCATCGGGGTGCTGGCGGTGCAGGTGCACGAGCGCCTGGTGGAGCTGGGCGAGCGACGGAGCCGGCCGCCGGAAGCCGGCGACCATCCCGGCGTCGACGAGGACGAGGTTCCGGTCTGCCATGGCCCTCCGACGCTACTGGCCGGGCCGTGTGGTGGGCGATGCGGGAGTTGAACCCACGACCTCCTGCGTGTCGAGCAGGCGCTCTAACCAACTGAGCTAATCGCCCTCGGGACGGGCGAGGGTACCAGGCTCCGATCCCAGCTTCGACGTGGCGGCGCGCCGCAGGGGGAAACCCAGTTCCCGATGGTCTGCACCCTGGCCGTAACGTCGCCGGATGTCCGACGCCGTGCCCATCGCTCCCTCACCTGCTGCGCCGCCGCCGCTGCGCCAGCTGTGGAGCCACGCTCGCCAGCACCGCCGCAAGGTCGTGCTGGCGGCCGTGTTCTCGGTGCTCAACAAGGTGTGCGACGTGGCCCCCGAGCTGCTCATCGGCGCCGCCGTCGACGTCGTCGTCAACCGTGGCCAGTCGTTCGTGGGGCGCGTCTTCGGCGTGGAGGACCGCTTCGACCAGCTCACGATCCTCGCCGCCATCACGGTCGTGGTGTGGATCGCCGAATCGATCACCGACTACATCGCCGACGTCACGTGGCGGAACCTGGCCCAGGCCGTCGAGCACGACACCCGGATGGACGCGTACCGCCACGTGCAGAACCTCGAGATGGCCTACTTCGAGGACCAGTCGTCCGGCGGCCTGATGACCGTCCTCAACGACGACGTCAACCAGCTCGAGCGCTTCCTCGACCTCGGCGCCAACGAGGTCATCCTCACGGTCACGAACGTCGTCCTCGTCGGTGCC
This sequence comes from Acidimicrobiales bacterium, assembly GCA_030681555.1. Taxonomy (GTDB): domain Bacteria; phylum Actinomycetota; class Acidimicrobiia; order Acidimicrobiales; family VFJN01; genus VFJN01. The sequence continues at coordinate 5,902 of JAUXRW010000089.1, read as the reverse complement.
GCCTTCTTCGTGATCTCGCCGCTGCTGACGCTCCTGGCGTTCCTGCCGATCCCCGTCATCATCCTCGGCTCCCTCCGCTACCAGCGCACGCTGGAGAAGCGCTACGACGCGGTCCGGGCGGCCGCCGGCCGGATCGCCGGCACGCTGAACAACCACCTCGGCGGCATCGCCACCATCAAGGCGTTCAGCGGCGAGGAGCGGGAGCTGGAGCGCGTCGGCGTCGACAGCCAGGCGTACAGCGATGCCAACGGCGAGGCGATCCGCTACTCCAGCGCCTTCGTGCCGCTCATCCGCATGGCGATCCTCGCCGGCTTCACGATGACGCTCGTGGTCGGCGGGCAGGCCACCCTCAACGGCGACCTCGAGGTCGGCCTGTTCTCCGTCCTCGTCTACATGACGCAGCGGCTCCTCTGGCCGCTCACGCGGCTCGGCGAGATGCTCGACCTGTACCAGCGGGCGATGGCCTCGTGCCGTCGCATCTTCGGGCTGCTCGAGGTCACGCCCACCATCCGGCCCGGCACGCGCGAGCTGCCCGCGCCGGTGCAGGGCGCCGTCCGCGTCGAGGGCGTGACGTTCGGCTACGGCCCCAGCAACGAGGTGCTGCGGGGGCTCGACCTCGACATCGGCCCCGGCGAGACGCATGCCATCGTGGGGTCAACGGGGGCCGGCAAGAGCACGGTGGTGAAGCTCCTGCTGCGGTTGTACGAGCCCACGAGCGGTCGGATCACCCTCGACGGCGTGCCGGTCGAGGACCTGACCTTCCGATCCCTTCGTGGCTCCCTGGGCTTCGTCGCCCAGGACGTCTTTCTCTTCCACGGCACCGTGCGGGAGAACCTGACCTACGGTCGGCCCGACGCCACCGAGGCCGACGTGGTGCAGGCGGCCACCCTGGCCGAGGCGCACGCGTTCATCCTGCAGCTGCCCGAGGGCTACGACACCATCGTGGGTGAGCGCGGCCAGAAGCTGTCGGGCGGGCAGCGCCAGCGGCTCACCCTCGCCCGGGCCATCCTGCGCGACCCCGCCGTGCTCGTCCTCGACGAGGCCACGTCCGCCGTGGACAACGAGACCGAGGCCGCAATCCAGCGCTCGCTCGAGCGGGTGTCGGCGGACCGGACCACGATCGTGATCGCCCACCGGCTCTCGACCGTTCGCCACGCCCACCGCATCCACGTGCTCGAGGCCGGCCTCGTCATCGAAGCCGGCACGCACGACGAGCTCGTCGAGCAGGGAGGGCTCTACGCCGCGCTGTGGCGCGTGCAGACCGGCGAGCTCAGCGGGGCCCGGGACTGACCGACGCGAACGCGTCGGTCGAGCGGGGCGCGCACGAGCCCTGCACCAGCCGAGTCCTAGGCGTCGCACCTAGGGACGGGACGGTCGCAGGGCCCGGCGGAACTACTTGTTGACGGCGTCCTTGAAGGACTTGCCGACCTTCACCTTCGGCACCGTGGCGGCTGCGATCTGGATCTCCGCCCCCGTAGCCGGGTTGCGCCCGGTACGAGCGGCCCGCTCGGCCCGCTCGAAGCTGAGGAAGCCGGGCATCTGGACCTTGCCACCGCTGGCGACCGCCGAGGTGATCACCTCTTCGAACGCCGAGAGCACGGAGCCCACCGCGGTAGATGGCTGCCCGGACTTCTCGGCGACAGCGTTCACGAGTTCGGCCTTGTTCATGGGGCCCTCCTTAGGGGCGATCTCACGCGAAAACAACGTAACGACAGGCCTGTGCCGCGTGGTGGATGGTCCTACGAGGCCAGCGACGGACGATCAGCGTGGCCGACGGGCGGTGACGACGTCGCGCGTGATGGCGCGGTCGACACGGTGGGCGAAGCGCTCGTCGGCGGCGGGAACGAGCAGCTCGAACCCGTGGGTCTCCAGAAGGTGCACCAGGCGCGATCGGGGCAGCGTCCGCAGGTTCCACGCCAGCGCGGCGCCGGCGCCCGGTCGCAGCACCTCGAACCAGACCGGCAGGGCGGCCTCGAGCAGCTCGTGCGGGCCGCGCTGCACCGCGCCCTCCGCGGACCGGGCCGCGTGCTGCACGCCGTAGGGCAGGTCGCAGGCGAGGACGTCGATGGATCGGGCCCTCAGGTGGGTGCGAGCAGCGGCGGCGTCGTCGTGCACGACGTCGACCACGCGCTGGGCGCTCTGGTCCTTCGTGGCGCCGTAGGTGACGGTGCAGCGGTGGGCGGGCTCGTCGCGCCCCTTGCGTAGGCGCGCCCGCTCCGCGTGGTGCTTGAGCCGCTTGTCCTGGAGCCAGGCCAGCAGGAACGCCTCGTAGGCCTCGAGGTCGTGGCGGTCGACGTCCATGCCGACCGCGTCCATGCCGTAGACGAGGGCACGGTTCAGCGTGGTGCCGCGCCCGCAGGCGGGGTCCAGCAGCCGCACGCGCTCCCCGGCGAGGAGCCGCGGGAACGCATCGCCGGCGGCCGCCAGCGCCAGGTTGACGAGGAGGTGCGTGAAGGCCTCGTTCGTCTTCCCGGCGTAGCGCTGGATGGTGACGATGTCGTCGTCCTGCCGGCGGAGCGGCTCGACGTCCACAGGCCGCAGTAGGTCATCGTCCAGCTCGAAGAGGGCATGCAGCGAGGAGAGGTTCGACACGAGGCGCCGCTGCCTTCCGTCGAGCCGCTCGCGGCCGCAGTCGACGGCGACGTACTCGATGCCGCCGAGGCTGCGTCGATCCTGCGCCACCACGACCGAGCCGAGGACGAGCCGGTCGAGGACGTCGAGCTCAGCGCGCAGCAGCTGGAACGACGCCGCTCCGTACACGCGGTTGGCACTCGCCTTCGGCAGGAGGGCGTAGGTGACCATGCCGCTGCGACCGTAGCGAGCGACGGCGCAGTGCTCCCGACGGCGGACGTTGAACTTCCGCCGGTTAGATGTTACTAATGGTAACCATGCTCGCTGCTCTGGCCCGGTCCGAACCAACCGGCACGCTGGGAGGTTCCTCCCTGGCCTCGTGGACAGGCTTCTGGGCCCTCGTCGGCGTGTTCGCAGCGATCGTCGCCGGTCTGTTCGTGCTCGGCCGCCCCTCCGGCGAGCGGTGGCCGATCCTGCACCCTCTGTCGCGCATCCCGAACGGGCTCACCCGCATCACCGGGATCCCGGGGTGGGCTGCGGTGGCGATCGGCCTGGCGCTCTACGGGCTGCTCATCGCCGGCCAGGGCTTCTACTCCGACGTGGCGTGGCACATCGCCCTGGGCCGGGACGAGGACCTCCTCACCGCGCCGCACAGCGGCATCCTGCTCGGCCTGGTCATGCTGCTCGGTGGGGCTGTGCTCGGCACGGTCGTGGCCACCTTCGAGGGCGTGCCCGGCCTGCGGCTCGGCGCGCTGCGGGTTCCTCGCTCGCTGCTCCCCCTCTGGGCCCTGGGCCTGGGCGCCGTGTCCGGCTTCCCGCTGGACGAGCTGTGGCACCAGGAGTACGGCGTCGACGTCACGATGTGGAGCCCCACCCACATGCTCATGATCCTCGGCGCCACCTTCACGGGCCTCGCCGCTTGGCTGGTGCTCGCCGAGTCCGGCGTCCGAGCGACGGACGGCGGCTGGGGCCGGGCGGCCCACGTGGTGTGCGGTTGGCTGACCGTGCAGGGCCTCCTCGCGCCGCAGGGTGAGTTCACGTTCGGGGTGCCGCAGTTCAACCTGCTGTTCAGCCCCATCCTCGTCTGCCTGGCGGCGGGCATCGGGCTCGTCGCCTTCCGGATCGTCCACGGCCGCTGGTGGCTGCTCGGGCTCGTCGTCGTGAACTTCGGGATCCAGGCCACGGGGTTCCTCGACTTCGGGTCCGACGACGGCGGGCCGGTGGATACGCGGTTCGCCGCCACGTTCCTGGCCAGTGCGTTGGTGGTCGAGCTCGTCGGCTCGCGGCTGGGCACGCAGGACCGCACCCGGTTTGCGCTCCTCAGCGGGCTGGGGATCGGCACCATCGGCCTCGCTGGCGAGTACGCCTGGAACCGCGACGCGTGGCAGCCCTGGACGACGAACCTCTTCCCCGAAGCGCTCATCTTCGGCGTGGTCGCCGCCGTGGCTGCGTCGGTGCTGGGTGCCGCGTTCGCCCGTGGCATCCAGCGCGACGGCTCTGGCACCGCGCTCCCCCGCGGCGCCGTGGCGCTGGCCGCCCTGGCCTGCCTCGCAGTGGTGCTGATCCCAATGCGCCGACCCACCGGTGAGGTCGAAGCGGCCATCCGCTTGGAGCCGGCCGGCGAAGGGCGCGCGGTGGTGGTCGCCACCCTCACGCCCGCCGACGCGGCCGACCACGCCTCCTGGTTCCAGGCCAGCGCCTGGCAGGGTGGCGGCCTCGAGCTGGCGGACATGGAGCCGACGGGCGAACCCGGAGAGTTCCGGTCGGACAGGCCGGTGCCCGTCAACGGCCTCTGGAAGACGCTGGTGCGGCTCCACCGCGGCTCGGAGATGATGGCCGTCCCGGTCTTCCTGCCCGCCGACCCCGCGATCGACGAGCCCGAGATCCCCGCCGTCGACCGGACCATCGCCTTCCAGAGCGAGCGGAAGTTCCTGCTCCGCGAGACGCACGCAGGCAACGGCTGGCTGGCCCCTGTCATCCACCTGACGCTCGCGGTCGTCGGCGCCGTGTGGGCCCTGGCCTTCGTGGTGGCGGTGCGGCACCTGGCGCCGCCGGCGGGCGACGTCACGCCGCCGACGCGCCCGGCGGAGCCGAAGGAACCGGCGGCCGTCTAACCGGGCCTATGCCGAGCGGGCCGCGATCCGCCGGAGCGGGGGCAGCGTGGGCGGCGGGTGCTGGCGGGGCGGCAGCTCGGCCAGCAGCGCCTCGGTGGCGGCCGTGACCCGGCGGACCGCCCGCTCGAACGCCTCCTCGGTGCGGGCCGACGTGCTCTGCACACCGCTGATCTTCCGCACGTACTGGCGGGCCGCCGCCTCCACCTCTTGGTCGGTAGCTTCGGGCTCGAGGCCGCGGAGGGTGGTGATGTTCCGGCACATGCCGTCCACGCTACCGATCGGCCGAGCAGCAGACCTCGAGCTCCATGCCGTCCGGGTCGCGAAAGAAGACCGAGAGCTCGTCCCCGAGCTGCTGGATGTCACCGACCTCGAGGGCGCCACCGTCGAGGAGGCGCTGCCGCAGCAGCTCGAGGACGTCACGGGAGGGGACGGCGAGGGCGTAGTGGTCGATCGCGCCCCGACCGCCCTGGCGGCGGCGGTCGCCGATGATGTCGGCCGCCGGCACCTCGAAGACGTTCAGCGCCGAGCCGCCGCCCAGGTCGAGGATCTTCATCCAGGGGTGGTCCTCGGTCTTCTGCATCTCGAACGTCACCACCGCATCGAACACCTGCTCGTAGAAGGTGACGGTGCGGTGCATGTCGGTGGTCAGGGTGGCCACGTGGTTGAACCCGGTGCTCAAGGGCATGGCGAGATCTTCGCGCTCCCGGAATACTTGTGATTGCAAATAGTGTTGAGCAGAGCAGGGCACACACCCGCTCTCACACCGCACGAGGAGACCCGATGCCCGCCATCATCGTCGACGACGTCCTGGTGCTGCCACGCGTTCCCGAGCCCGACCCAGCCGTTGCCGTCGACCGGCGCGTCGCTTCCGTGACCACTGCCCCGAGCGGTCACGAGGGCGAGGGGTTTCCCGTGCGGCGCGCCTTCGCCGGCGTCGACCTCGCCGCGCTCGATCCGTTCATCCACATGGACCAGATGGGTTCCGTCGAGTGGGAGCCCGGCGCCGCCAAGGGCACGTCCTGGCACCCCCACCGCGGCTTCGAGACGGTGACCTACCTCCTCGACGGCGTGTTCCGTCACGAGGACTCGAACGGCGGCGGCGGCACCATCGCCGACGGCGACACCCAGTGGATGACCGCCGGCGGCGGCATCCTCCACATCGAGGCCCCGCCCGAGGAGGTGGTGGCGCGCGGCGGCACCTTCCACGGCGTCCAGCT
>JAUXRW010000087.1 GCA_030681555.1 Acidimicrobiales bacterium | reverse complement strand
CGCACCCGCGCCGGCCTGAAGGACCCCAAGCGTCCCAGCGGCTCGTTCATCTTCGCCGGGCCTTCGGGCGTCGGCAAGACCGAGCTCACCAAGGCGCTCACCGAATTCCTGTTCGGTGACGAGAATGCCCTGATCACGCTGGACATGAGCGAATACTCCGAGAAGCACACCGCTTCGCGGATGTTCGGCTCACCGCCCGGATATGTCGGCTACGAAGAGGGCGGCCAGCTCACGGAGAAGGTGCGTCGCAAGCCGTTCAGTGTCGTGCTGTTCGACGAGATCGAGAAGGCCCACCCGGACGTGTTCAACACGCTGCTCCAGATCCTGGAGGAGGGCCGCCTCACCGACGCCCAGGGCCGTTCGGTCGACTTCCGCAACACGGTCCTGATCATGACGTCCAACCTCGGCACCGCCGACCTGCGCAAGGCGAACCTCGGCTTCGGCCGCGCTGACGAGGCGGTCACCTACGAACGGATGAAGGAAAAGGTCAACGACGCGCTGAAGCAGCACTTCCGCCCGGAGTTCCTGAACCGCATCGACGAGACGATCGTCTTCCACGAGCTCAGCAAGGAGGAGGTCACGCAGATCGTCGACTTGATGATCGCCCGCACGCAGAAGCAGCTCGAGAGCCAGGGCATCGGCATCGAGCTCACGCCGGCGGCCAAGGGCCACCTCGCCGACCGGGGCTACGACCCCACGCTCGGCGCCCGACCTCTGCGCCGGGCCATCCAGCGGCTCATCGAGGACCCTCTCTCCGAGCGGCTGCTCTACAAGGAGTTCCGGGCCGGTGAGCTCATCGTCGTCGACGCCCAGCCCGACGCGGACACCGGCGAGGTCGGCCTCACGTTCCGGGCCATCGAGGGCTTCGAGCCGCCGCCGATGGAGCTGGCGGAGGCCGGACCCTCCTCCTGAGTGGGCCGCAGGCCGCCGTCGTCACCGAGCACTAGCGTCGCCCCCATGTACGAACGGATCCTGGTGGGCACCGACGGCTCCAAGACGGCGGCCAAGGCCGTCGACCGGGCGGTGTCGGTCGCCGCGACCGCGGGCGCAACGCTGACCATCTTCTCCGCGGCCAAGGCGGCCAAGGGGGAGCAGATCGTCTCGTCCGAAGCCGAACGCCACGCGAGCGCAGGCGTGCCCATCCTGACGAAGGTGGTCGACACCGATCCGGTGTCGGGCCTGATCGAGGAAGCCCGCTCGGGTGGGTTCGACCTGCTGGTCATGGGCAACAAGGGCATGCAGGGGATCACCCGCTTCATGAAGGGGTCGGTCCCCAACAAGGTGGCGCACCACCTCCCCTGCAGCCTGCTCATCGTCAAGACCACGTGAGGCGCCGGGCGCACCGCGCCCTGCTGCTCGTCGTGGGCGCCACGCTGCTCAGCGGATGCCTGCTCGAGCTCGACGTCAACGTCGAGGTGCGCGAGGACGGGAGCGGGGCCGTCGAGGTGGTGGCGACGCTCGACCGCGAGGCCGTGGCCCGCATCGGTGGCGACCTGGACGCGGTCCTCGCCCTCGACGATCTGCGGGCGGGCGCGTGGATCGTGGACGGCCCGGATGCCGACCCGTCCGGCGGTGCGTCGGTGCGGGTTCGGAAGGCGTTCGCCGATGCCGAGGGCGCAGCGGCGGTGTTCGAGGAGATCGCAGGGGACGACGGCCCCTTCCAGGGCTTCCGGGTCACCCGGGACCGGTCCCTCACCAGGACGGAGTGGGGGTTCGGAGGGACGGTGGACTTCAGCCGTGAGCTGGGCCCGGGCGGCGGGGTGGTGCAGGCACGGGCGGTCGACGGCGAACCGCTGGCCGGCGACCTCGAGGCCCTCGAGGACCAGCTCGGCGAGTCGCTGTCGCGCCTGCTCCGCGTGCGCGTGGGCGTCCGGCTCCCGGGCGAGGTCGACTCGAACGCAACCACGAAGGCCGACAACGGGGCGGTGTGGCAGGTGGCCTTCGGTGGCGGGCCGGTCGACCTCGAGGCCACCGGCAGCGAAGCGCGCACGGGCACGCTGGCGCTGCTCGGCGTCGCGGTCGTGGTGGCGGTGACCGCCCTGCTGGTCCTGCTGGTGCGCCTGGCGGCCCGGGCCGCCACGCCGGAGCGCACGGCGACAGATCCGCGCGAGCCCCCGTCTACGCCCTGGGGTCGAGGAGCACCCTGAGCACGCCGTCGTCGTGGGCCTCCAAGCGCGTAGTACGCCTCGGCGCCTCGCAGCCCCATGCGATGCGTAGACCTCCTCGGGGCGCGCAACCTGCCCGAGGCCACGAGAGGCACCAGGGCGGGCCACGTCGACGGGATGGGCAATGGTGACGCGGAACGTCAGCCGCTCCATCCGGGCGACCGGCATGGGGACGGCAGCCCGGACACGAGCACGCGGTCCCCGGCCGGGCCGAGGTGACCTCCGAGCCGAGGTCCTCCACCGCGCCTACGAACTCCTGCCCGAGGTGGACGCCCGGGATCGTCATCGGCCCGTGGTAGAGGTGCAGATCGGAGCCGCAGATGGCCGTCTGGTCGACCCGCAGGAGCAGGCCGTCGGGTCCAGGGACGACGGCTTCGGGCACCTCCTCGACAGAGGTGCCCGTGCCCCCGGACCACCACGGCACGCTGGCGCGGTCGTGTCACACCGGCTCCGTAGGGTCGGTCCCCATGGCTCGGACGAAGACGGCGAAGACGGTGTACCGCTGCGGCGAGTGCGGAGCGGAGGTCGCGAAGTGGGCGGGCCGGTGCGGCGCGTGCGAGGCCTGGAACAGCCTCGTCGAAGAGGTGGAGCAGGCGTTGGCGCCGAGCGCGCCTGGCGGGACGCCGGCGGTGGCGGGCACCCCGATGCCGATCGCCGAGGTCGACACCGAGGCGTGGTCGCCGCTGGCCAGCAGGGTCGGGGAGCTCGACCGCGTGATGCAGGGCGGGCTCGTGCCGGGCTCGGTCACGCTGCTCGGCGGTGAGCCGGGCATCGGCAAGTCCACCCTGCTGCTGCAGGCGTTGGCCGGACTGGCGGCCGACGGGCGTCGCTGCCTGTACGTGACGGCGGAGGAGTCGGCACAGCAGGTGCGGTTGCGGGCCGAGCGCCTCGGCACGCTCTCGGCGAACCTCTGGCTGGTGGCCGACACAGCGCTCCCCCACGTCGTGGAGCACCTGGGCGCGGTGCAGCCCGACGTCGTGGCCGTGGACTCCATCCAGGCCGTCTACGACCCGGTGCTGTCCTCGGCGCCCGGCTCGGTCGCCCAGGTGCGGCAGTGCGCCCACCACCTGGTGCGGGCGTCGAAGGAACGCGCCATGGCCACCGTCCTGGTCGGGCACGTCACGAAGGACGGCGGCCTCGCCGGCCCGAGGGTGCTCGAGCACCTCGTCGACACGGTCCTGTCCTTCGAAGGCGAGCGCCACCACGCGCTGCGGCTCCTGCGGGCGACGAAGCACCGGTTCGGCTCCACCGACGAGCTCGGGCTGTTCGAGATGGGCGGAGCCGGCCTGCAGGGCGTGCCCGACGCGTCGGCGCTGTTCCTGGCCGACCGTCGCCCGGGGATCGCCGGGTCCGTGGTCGCCCCGGTGCTCGACGGTCACCGCCCGCTGCTGGTCGAGGTGCAGGCGCTGGTCACCGACACGCGGCTCCCCACGCCGCGCCGGTCTGCGCAGGGCCTCGACAGCGGTCGGCTGGCCCTGGTGCTCGCCGTGCTGGAGAAGCGGGTGGGCGCCTCGTTTCACAACGCCGACGTGCACACGGTGGTGGCCGGCGGCGTGAAGGTGGTCGAACCGGGGGCCGATCTCGCCCTCGCCCTGGCGCTCGTCTCCGCGGGCTCGGGCCATCCGCTGCGCCCCGATCTCGTGGCCTGCGGGGAGGTGGGGCTCGGTGGGGAGCTGCGGCAGGTCCACCAGACGTCCCGACGGCTCGCCGAGGCCGCCCGGCTGGGGTTTCGGCGGGCCGTGGTGCCTGCGAGCGCACCGGCGACGGCGGCGGGCATCGAGGTGCGGCGGGCGGCCACGCTGGCGGAGGCCGTCGAGCTGGCCTCTGCTCCGTAGGCGCTGCGCCGGGCGGACGCCGCCCGAGGGTTCACAACTAGCATTGCGCGATGGCCCCCAGGCGCAGCGCCGAGCTCCTGTCGGCGCTCACCGTCGTCGCCCCCGGCACCCAGCTCCGGGCCGGGCTCGACCGCATCCTCCAGGCCAGCATGGGGGCGCTGATCATCGTCGGTGACGGGCCGGACGTGCTGAACATCTGCTCCGGTGGCTTCCTGCTCGATGCGGCGTTCAGCCCGCAGCGGCTGTCCGAGCTGGCGAAGATGGACGGCGCCATCATCCTGGCGGCGGACGCCAGCCGCATCGCGCGGGCCAACGTCCACCTCGTGCCCAACCCGAACGTGTCCACCTCCGAGACGGGCACGCGGCACCGCACCGCCGAACGGGTGGCGCGCTCGATCAACGTGCCGGTGATCTCGGTGTCGGAGGACATGGCGGTGGTCGCCGTGTACGCCCGGGACCAGAAGCACGCCCTCGAGCCGATCCCGCGCTTGCTCACCCGCACCAACCAGGCCCTGCAGACGCTCGAGCGGTACAAGGACCGGTTCGTCGAGGTGGCGGCGCAGCTGTCGACGGTGGAGGTGGAGGACCTCGTGACCGTGCGCGACGTCGTGTCCGTGCTCCAGCGGGCGGAGATGGTGCGGCGGGTCGCCGAGGAGATCGAGCTCGACATCATCGAGCTCGGCGTCGACGGCCGGCTCGTGCGCCTCCAGCTCGAAGAGCTCATGGGAGGCGTGGACGACGACCGCCGCCTCGTCATCAAGGACTACTTCCACGAGGATTCCTCCTGGCACATCGACGAGGCGCTGGCCGCACTGGCCGATCTCGGCACGGAAGACCTCCTCGACCTGAAGGCGGTCGGCGCCGCGCTGCACCTCCCCGACGCCAAGCTCGACCTCGACGAGAACCTGCAGCCGCGTGGCTATCGCCTGCTGGCCAAGATCCCGCGGCTGCCAGAGCTCGTGATCGAACGCATCGTGGTGCGGTTCACCAGCCTGCAGAAGATCATGCGGGCCACCATCGACGACCTCGACGACGTCTCCGGGGTCGGGCAGACGCGGGCGCGGGCCATCAAGGAGGGCCTGTCCCGGCTCGCCGAGGCCAGCATCCTCGACCGCTACACCTGATCCGGTAAGCAGGCGCCATGCACAGCACCCTCACGTCCGGCACGCCCATGGCGCTCGCCCACCCTGCGAACGGCCGTCGCCCCACCCGCGGCCTCGTGGTGATCCCGGACATCGGCGGCCTGCGACCGCTCTTCCACGATCTGGTGCAGCGGCTCGCCGACGACAACGACTGGGCCGTCGCCGCGGTTGAGCCGTGGCCGGGACGCGAGCACCTGCCGTTGCAGGACCGCCTGGAGCAGGTCGCGACGATCGACGACGGCACCTTCCTCGCCGAGCTGGTGGAGGCGGCCGACTTCCTCGGCGTCGAACCGGTGGGAATCACCGGGTTCTGCATGGGCGGAATGTTCACCCTCAAGGCGGCGGGGACGGGGCGCTTCCACCGGGCCGTGGCGTTCTACGGGATGATTCGAGTGCCGGCGCACTGGCGGGGCCCGGCGAACATCGAGCCGCTCGACGCCGTGACCGCGCCCGACGCCTGTCCGACGCTGGCCGTCATCGGCACGGCCGACACGTGGACGCCTCCCGAGGACGTCGCCATGCTCGAGGCGGCCGGGGTGGAGGTGGCCCGCTACGACGGCGCCGAGCACGGGTTCGTGCACGATCCGAGCCGGCCGGCACACCGCCCCGACGATGCGGCCGACGCCTGGCGTCGGGCCACCGCGTTCCTGTCGGGCTGACCGCTCGGCGCCCGGAGCGGCGGCGGGCTCAGCGGGCGCGGCGGGTGATCTGCTCGCGATCGAGGATCCGGTAGCGCCGGTCGGACTGGTCGATCCAGCCAAGGCGCACGAAGCTGGCGATGGCCTTGTTGACCCGCTCGCGGGAGGCGCCCACCATCCCCGCCAGCTCCTCCTGGGTGATCGGCAGGACGAACTCGTCCTGGTGGGCGGCCAGCTCTAGCAGCCGCTTCGCCGTCCGTCCGGTCACGTCGAGGAACACGGAGTCGGCCAGCGCCGAGTCCATGCTGCGAAGCCGTCCGGCCAACAGGGCCACCACGCCCCACAGCAGCTCCGGCCGCTCCTCGAACACCGCCCGCACCGGCCCGTACGGGATCTCGGTGATCTGCGACGGCCCCAGCGCACGTGCCTCGGCCGAGCGTCCCAGGCCGTCGAGCAGGCCCATCTCGCCGAACAGCTCGCCGCGCTCCATCAGGGCGAACACGGACTCGCGCCCGTCGTCGGACTTGCTGGCGATCGCTATGCGCCCTTCTTCGACCACGTAGAGGTGCTCCGGGACGGCGCTCTCGGTGAAGAGCACGTCACCGCGGCGCAGGGCACGCGAGGAGGACGCAGCGATCACCCGGCCGATCGCGCTGTCGTCGAGCTCCGCGAAGAGCTCGGTGCCTCGCAGCAGCTCGGCGTCGGTCATCGCCCCGGACACTAGTGACCGGATTCACGCGCGGTAACGTCCCGACCGTGTCCACGTGGGCGATCGTCGTGGCGGCGGGCCGCGGCGAGCGCTTCGGCGAGCGCAAGCAATACCAGCCGCTCGGGGGCCAGCGGGTGCTCGACTGGGCGGTGCGCTCGGCGCGCCGCCACTGCGACGGCGTGGTGCTCGTCGTGCCTGCTGACGCCGTCGAGCGGCCCGAGCCGGGTGTGGACGCCGTGGTGGCCGGGGGGGCGACCCGGTCGGCCTCGGTGCGCAACGGGTTGGCGGCGGTGCCCGACGACGTCGACGTGATCGTCGTGCACGACGCCGCCCGACCGGTGCCCGCACCCGGGGTGTGGGAGCGCGTCCTGTCGGCGGTGGCATCGGGGGCGGCGGCGGCGGTGCCGGGGGTGCCCGTTACCGACACGCTCCGGACCGTCGACGGAGGGACGGTCGACCGCTCGGCGTTCGTCGCCGTGCAGACGCCGCAGGCGTTCGCCGCCACCGCGCTGCGGAGCGCCCACGCCTCACGCGGTGAGGCCAGCGATGATGCGTCCCTCGTCGAAGCCGCGGGTGGCAGGGTGGAGGTCGTGGAGGGAGACCCGATCAACCTGAAGATCACCACCACCGCCGACCTCGCCCTGGCCGAGCACCTGTGCCGGTGAGGGTCGGCCAGGGCTTCGACGTCCACCCGTTCAGCGACGACCCGACCCGGCCCCTCGTGCTGGGCGGTGTCATTTTCGACGGCGAACGCGGGCTGACCGGCCACAGCGACGCCGACGTGATCGTCCATGCCGTCACCGACGCCCTCCTCGGCGCGGCGGGCCTCGGCGACATCGGCCAGCACTTCCCCGACACCGATCCGGTGCTGGCCGGCGCGGACAGCATCGACCTGCTCCGCCGGGCCGTGGCCGACGTGCGCAGCGCAGGGTGGTCGCCCGAGAACGTCGACTGCACCGTCGTCCTCGAGGCTCCGAAGCTCGCGCCGCGCCGTGACGAGGTGCAGCGGCGCCTCACGGACGCCGTCGGCGCCCCGGTCACCGTGAAGGGCAAGCGGGCCGAGGGCCTGGGAGCGCTCGGACGCCGCGAAGGCATCGCCTGCCTCGCGGTGGCGCTCGTGTCGCGCCAGGAGGGCGGAGCGTGAGCCCGGCGCGCGGGGGGAAGCCCCGACGCCCGACGGCTCGGGCGGGCGGGGCGGGAAAGCCGCCGCCCACCCGGCGCTCGCCCACCCCGGGGCGCGTGCCCGCAGGCGGGAAGCGACGGGCCGGGCCCGGCGCCCCCGCCGGGAAGGTCAGCCGGGGCTCGCTGGGCGGGGACCAGGTGGAGGGGCGCCAGGCCGTCCGCGAGCTGCTCATCGCAGGTCGGCGCAAGGTGCGGGAGGTCTGGCTGCTCGCCGACGTCGAGCCGGCATCGATCCTCGAGGACATCGTGGAGCTGGCGGAGGCGGAGCGCGTCCCGGTGCGCCAGACCGGCCGCGCGAAGTTCTTCGCGGAGGCCAGGTGCGAGGCGCCGCAGGGCGTGCTGGCCAAGGCCGCCCCGCTCAGCGAGACGCTCCTCGACGACCTCGCCCGGCCGGGTTCCGGCGGTCCTCCGCCGTTCCTCCTGGCGGTGGACGGCGTGACCGATCCGGGCAACCTCGGCGCGCTGCTGCGCTCCGCCGAGTGCGCCGGGGCCACGGGGGTAATCCTCCCGAGGCACCGCGCGGTGCACGTGACGCCGACGGTCACGAAGGCCGCCGCCGGGGCGGTCGAGCACCTGCCGTTCGCCGTGGTCGGCGGGCTGCCAACCGCGCTCCAGCAGCTGCGCAGCCTCGGCGTCTGGGTGGTGGGCCTCGATGGGGATGGTCCCACCGGCCTGTGGGAGCTGCCGGCCGCGGACGGGCCGATCGTGCTGGTGCTCGGCGCCGAGGGGGCCGGCCTGTCGCGACTGGTCCGACAGCGCTGCGACGCCCTCGTGGGAATCCCGCTGCGGGGCTCGCTCGGGTCCCTGAACGTGGCCGCCGCCGGTGCGCTGGCCTGCTTCGAAGTGGCCCGCACGCGTCGCTGACCAAAGATTTCTCCTTCCGGTTCTTCCGGTTTCGCACCCGGAGCGCCGATGGTCCCCCAGATCTTGACCGCGCGGTCAAGCGTGACCATTGACACAGCTCGCCGGGCGTGGTTCAACCTGACTAGTCACTCCGGGCTACCCGGAGTAGCCCCCACCTCGGACCAGCCCGCGTCACACGCCACACCACCCCAGGAGCAACCCAGAGATGATGGAGCTGACGGACGTCGAGCTCGTCGCCCGGTTCCAAGACGGCCGAGACGACGCGCTGCAGGTGATCCTCACCCGCTACCGACGCTTCGCCCGGGTCAAGGCCCGCAGCTACTTCCTCGTCGGGGCCGACAGCGAGGACGTCGAGCAGGAGGCCCTGATCGGCTTGTACAAGGCGGCGCGGGACTTCCGTCCCGAGCACGAGTCCTCGTTCCGGGCGTTCGCCGAGCTGTGCATCACCCGGCAGATCATCACGGCGATCAAGACGGCCACCCGGCAGAAGCACCAGGCCCTGAACCAGTACGTGTCGATCTCCGGCAGCCGGGCGGGCGACGAGCCGGGCGAGCGCCAGGTGGAGGACCTCATCCAGCTGCACCGTCACGGCAGCGACCCGGCGGACCGGATCATCGCCGCCGAGCGGTACCACGCCATGCGCCAGCGGCTGTCGGAGGTGCTGTCGGGGTTGGAGGTGGAGGTGCTGCACCTGTACGTCGAGGGCCGCAGCTACCAGGAGATCGGCGTGCTGCTCGACCGGCACGTGAAGTCGATCGACAACGCCCTGCAGCGGATCAGGCGCAAGCTCGAGCTGCACCTGGCCGAGCGCACCGTCGCCGACCGCCAGGACGACCTCGCGCTCATCGCCTAGCCAGCGAGCCCGGCTGCGGGGACCCATCCCCGCCAACCCGAGGTCGAAGCTGCCCCGAACGGGTCAACGACAACCGCAGGTGCGGTGGGTGGGGCGCGCAGACGCGCGGCCAGAGCGGTGGCCGGCGACGTGGAGCGTGGAAGGGCGCGACCTGACCGGTGGACTTGCCCGGGCGGCGGAGCTGCCGCAGGAGCACAGGGCCCGCTCGGGCTCCGGGGGCCGCGGCCGGCGACGGGGGGCGTGGAAGGGCGCTATCTGACCGGGGCCGACGGCCGGCGACGTGGAGCGTGGAAGGGCGCGACAGACCGGTGGCCTAGCCCCGGAGCCCGAGGTGGGATTCGAACCCACGACCTACCGCTTACAAGGCGGTTGCTCTGACCAGCTGAGCTACTCGGGCGGGACCGGTGGCGACGTGGAGCGGACCTGTCGCGCCCGCCGGAGACCCGGCGAGATCGTAGGCGTAGCGCCAGGACGGCTCGGAGTCCCGGCAGGCGGCGGCCGGTGCACGTCGCGTGGGTGCGGGCGGACGAGGAGGGCGGGATGAACCTGACCGAGTCGTACTCGCGGCGGAGCTGTCGATCACGATCGATGAGACCACCGTCGGCAGCGCGCTGCGGGCTGCGGCCGAGCGACACGGCACCCGGCCGGCGCCCGTCGAGGGGATGCGGGGCGGGCCGAGGATCGACGCCGGTGGACTTCAACGAGCTGCTCATGGAGCTGATCAGCCGCGCCTACGAGGCTGTGTGTGCCGGCCCGCCCGGTTTCGGCAGGCAGCTCGGGGCGTGATCCTCGGGGCGGCCGTGGGCGGGTCCGGGCCGAGGGTCCTTGATCCGGGGGTCCGCGCAGGCCACCCTTGTCGCCGATGGCACTCACCGACCGTGACCGAGCGATCCTCGACTTCGAGCGATCGTGGTGGACCGAAGCCGGTCCGAAGGACACGGCGATCCGCGAGCGATTCGAGCTGTCCGGGACGCGCTATTACCAGATCCTGACGGAGATGCTCGATGACCCGGAGGCCCTCACCTACGATCCCTTGCTGGTCCGGCGGTTGCGCCGGGCACGCGACCGACGGCGACGCGCGCGCGTCGAAGGTCGTCCCATGAGCCAGCTCGACGGGCGCTAGGAGAGGCACGTGGCACGACGACGATCCACCGAACCGACGGCGAACCCGGCACGAGGCGCCGTCCTCGTGGGGCTGGCCGTGGTCATCGGCCTGTTCCTCCTGCGCAACGGCCTGGACACGACCACCACGGTCGCGTCGCCAGGCGACACCTCGAGCGATTCGGGCGACGCCGGCACGGACGAGGGTGACACGACGGACGAGGGCACGGAGGACACCGTGGCCACCACGCCGGTGCGGCCGCCGTCGCAGGTGCCGCTGATCGTCCTGAACGGCTCGGGCGTCGGGGGGGCGGCGAAGCGGTTCAGCACCGCGTTCAGCGCCGCCGGCTACCAGCTGACGAACCCGGACGGCGCCAACGCGACGGCGAACGTGCCGGCCACGCAGGTGCTGTTCGTCCCGGGCTTCGAGCAGGAGGCGCTGGCCGTGGCCACCGCCATCGGGGTACCTGCAACCTCGGTGGCGCCGCTGGGCGTCACCGAGCCGGGCTCCATCGCCAACGCGCAGGTCGTGGTCGTGGTCGGCCCCGATCTCGGCAACACCACGCCGAGCATCCCCGTCACCTGACCCGGCTCAGCCGAGGCGCGTCACGCGCACGGAGATGTCGTAGGTCAGCGTGGCTTCGACGGGTTCGGCCTGCACGCCGATGGGCGGCGCCAGGTGGGCGTCGAGCGTGCCGCTCGACCACGAGCGCGAGCGGCGGATGGCCCCGTCGGTGAGGTCATAGCTCGTCAGGGCGCCCGAGCGCAGCGTGCCGGACAGGTCGGTGTCGCTGTCCCGGGCGTCGACGGACTCCTGGAGCTGCTGGGTGAGCGAGGAGCGCACGACGGCCACGTCGACATCGTCCACGACGCCCAGCCGTTCCAGGCGGCCGGTGCCCTCGCGGGTGGCCCCGCCGATCGACCACTCGTCGCCCAGCTCGAGCGGGCCGTCGGGCGGACCCTCGAGGTGCGTGGGCACCAGGGCGGCGTCGGCGAGCCCGAACGCGCTGGCCGAGAGGCCCTCGATGAGTTCGACGCCGCTCAGGGATCCCGCCCGGTCGACGACCACGATGGCGGTGCGGGGGGCGCCCGACTCGCGGGTGAGGGTCGCCCGGATGCGGGCGCCGGACTCGGTGATGGCCCGCACCTGCTGGTCGGCCGTGAGCTCGGTGTCGAGCGCGATCACCTCAGGGTCCGAGCCCTGCACCTCGCGGGTGATGGTGGCGGTGATCTCGTAGCGGTAGACGTAGCGGTCGCCGATGTCCGGCGTGAAGGCGACGGACACGGTGGAGGTGCGGCACCCGAAGGCGGCGGCGAGGAGGGCGACCCCTGCGGGGACCAGCGCAGACCGCCGACGGACCATCGCGTCGACCGTAGCGCCGTCCGTGGGGCAC
This sequence comes from Acidimicrobiales bacterium, assembly GCA_030681555.1. GTDB lineage: Bacteria > Actinomycetota > Acidimicrobiia > Acidimicrobiales > VFJN01 > VFJN01. The sequence continues at coordinate 4,150 of JAUXRW010000087.1, read as the reverse complement.
CGGTCCTCGGCGCGGTGCCGTTCTCGTAGGGTCGGTCCGATGGAGCCTTCGGTCATCGCGTCCTTCGAGACCCTCCGCGCCGCGCCCCTGCAGACGGCCGTGCTGCTGGACTTCGACGGCACCCTGTCGCCGATCGTCGTGGACCCGTCGCTCGCCGTGGCGCTGCCCGAGGTCGTCTCGCTGCTCGGCGAGCTGCGGGAACGGTTCGGCCTCGTCGGCGTCGTGTCCGGGCGCCCCGTGTCGTTCCTCGCCACCCACCTGCCCGATGGGCTGGTCATGAGCGGTCTCTACGGGTTGGAGGAGGTGCGGGATGGAGCGCTCGTCGAGCACCCCGTCGCCGCTCGTTGGCGCCCCGTGGTGGAGGACGCCGTGGCCCGTGCGTCGGCGTCGCTTCCCGACGGGGTCGACGTCGAGCACAAGGGCCTCTCGTTGACGCTCCACTTCCGTCGCCTGCCGTCCGCCGGCGAGGCGGCTGCCACGTGGGCCGCCGCCGTCGCCGCCGAGTCGGGTCTCGAGGTGCGCACGGCGAAGATGTCGCTCGAGCTCCACCCGCCCGTGGGGGTCGACAAAGGCACAGTCGTGGAGCGGCTGGTGGCGCCCGACGATGCGCCGGGGTTCTCGGCGGCGTGCTTCATCGGCGACGACCTCGGTGACCTCCCGGCCTTCGATGCCCTCGATCGGCTGGCGGCGCGCGGCGTGGCGACCCTGCGCGTGGCGGTCCGCACGAGCGAGTCGGCCCCTGAGCTACTGCGGCGGGCCGACGTCCACGTCGACGGCCCGGCGGGGACCGTCGAGGTGCTGCGCGCCCTGCTCGCCTGACTAGCGCTCGTCGGCGCCGGTGACAGCGGCCAGCTGGTCGGCCAGCCAATGCCGCGGGGTGCGGGCCTCGGCCAGTGCCCGGAGACGGGCGGCGAGGTCGGCCCGAGCCCCCGCCGGCATGATCAGCGCGCGGTGGAGCACCTCGGCGGTGCCGGCGACGTCGAACGGCGGCACGGTCAGGACGCCGGTGCGGAGGCGCTCCCAGGCGCCGGCCTCGGGCGACAGCGCGAGGACCGCATTGCGCTCGTTGACCAGCGCGCCCTCCGAGGCCACGAGGTTGAGGCCGTCCCGGATGGGGTTGACGAGCAGGACGTCCGCCCGGCGGAGGAGCGCCACTGAGCGGGGGAAGTCGTCCTCGTGGTCGACCACGATGGGCGTCCAGCTCTCCGTGCCCCAGCGCTCGTTGATCGCGGCGACCGTGCGCTCCACGTCAGCGCGGTAGTCGGCGTAGCCGGGCACCCCGCTCCGTGACGGATACGCCTCGGCGACGAATACGACCTGCTCGCGGTGCTCCGGGTAACGGGCGAGGAGGTCGTCGTAGGCGAGGAAGCCGCGCACGTGGTTCTTCGACAGCTCCATGCGGTCCACCCGACCGATGACTGCCCGGTCGCCCACCACGGCCTCGAGGTCCTCGAGGGCGGCGGCGCAGGCAGGAGACGCAGCGGCCTGGCGGATGTCGTCGGGGTCGGAGGCCAGGGGCGCCACGAAGGTCTGGGGCGACAGCCCGCCGAGCGTGCGGGCCGAGTCGGCGAACTCGGTGGCCCACCTCGTCGCGTGGAAGCCGCACGCCCGATGCGCGGCCATGCCGTGCAGCAGCTCCAGCACCGTCTTCTCGGGCAGCATCCCGAGCCAGCTCGGCGGGGCGAAGGGCGTGTGGCTGAAGTGCACGCAGTCGACGTCGGGCCGCAGTTCGGCGAGGCGGGCGGCTACGAGGCACAGGTGGTAGTCCTGCACCAGGACCACCGCGTCGGGCTCGGCCACCTCTGCGACCTTCTGTGCGAAGCGGTGGTTCATCTCGCGGTAGGCGCTCCACGACTCGGCCCACGTGTGGTCGAAGGCCGGGACGCGCACCCGGTCGAACAGCCCGTGGTGAACGAACCAGAGCACCTCGTTGCTGACGACGTCGTAGGCCGCCCGGTAGGTGTCGGGGTCGATGGCGAGCATGGCGACGCGGAACCCGTCGGCCTCGACCACGCCGCCGGCCGCCGCCTCCCGGTCGCCGTCGGTGATGGCGGCCGCCAGCCACGTGGTGTCGGTGCCGGCGACGAGGGGGCCGATGCCCGACACGAGGCCGCCGGCGCCGCGCCGGCTGGAGAGGGTGCCGTCGTCCTGGCGATCGAAGGTGACAGGGCCGCGGTTGGATACCAGCACGATCGGCCGGTCGTGGGTCGAGGTCACCATGCAACGATGGCAGGTGATGCGACTGGTCGCGGCACCCGACAAGCTCCGAGGCACAGCGACCGCCGCCGAGGTGGCCGAGGTCGTCGCGCAGGTCGCGCGCGAGTCGGGGTGGAGCTGCGACCCCGTCCCGCTGGCCGACGGCGGCGAGGGCACGCTCGAGGCGCTGGGCGGTGCCAACCGCTCCACCGTGGTCACCGGGCCGCTCGGCCAGCCGGTGGAGGCGGCGTGGCGGCTCGACGGCCGCACGGCCGTGATCGAGATGGCGCGAGCGTCCGGTCTCGAGCTCGTGGGCGGCGCCGAGGGCAACGACCCGGTGGCGGCGTCGACCGCCGGGACGGGTGAGCTGGTCCTGGCCGCCCTCGACGCCGGTGCGCACCGCGTGATCGTCGGCGTCGGTGGATCGGCCACCACCGACGGCGGGCTCGCCGCGCTGCGCGTTCTGCACCCGCTGGGCCGCCTCAAGGGCGTCGACCTGATCGTGGCGTGCGACGTGCGGACCGGGTTCCTCGATGCGGCCGAGGCCTTCGCCGGGCAGAAGGGCGCCTCGCCGGCGCAGGTGAAGCTGCTGCAGCGCCGGCTCGAGCGGCTCGTCCAGGTGTACCGCACCGAGCACGGCGTCGACGTCACGACGCTCGAGGGCGCCGGCGCCGCGGGCGGGCTGGCCGGCGGTCTGGCGGCGGCGGGCGCGACGCTCGTGTCGGGGTTCGACGTCGTGGCGGACGAACTCGAGCTCTACGACCGCATCGAGGGGTCCGACCTCGTCGTCACGGCCGAAGGGTTCCTCGACGCGATGAGCTTCGAGGGCAAGGTGGTGGGCGGGGTGGCCGGCATGGCGGCCGCCGCCGGGGTGCCGGTGGTGGCGGTCGCAGGACAGGTGTTCGACGGCGCCGAGCAGCGCATCGAGGCCGTCTCGCTGACCGACCGCTTCGGCGAGGAGCGGGCCCGAACGGACACCTTGGCGTGCGTCGCGGAGGTCGTCGAGGAGCTCATCGCGTCGCGGGCACCGAACTAGCCTCGGCGCATGGGGGACCGGATCCGAAGGGCGGGAGCGGTCTGCTGGGCGTTCGTCGGGATCGCCGCCGTCGTCTCCCTGCTGGGCTACCTCGCCTACGTCGTGCGGGTCATCTGGCCACCGCTGATCCTGGCCGGTGCCATCGTCTTCCTGCTCAACCCGGTCGTGACGCGCCTGCAGGGCCGCCACATCCCGCGCGCCGCCGGCACCGCGCTCTCGTACCTCGGCGTGGTGGCGGCCGTGGGCCTCGTGGTGCTCCTCGTCGCCCCCTTGGCCACGGAGCAGTACGACGACCTGGCCGAGGAGTGGCCCGAGCTCCGCGAGGACCTCGAGGACTCGATCGATGACCTGTCCGAGCGCTCCGAGGGCTGGCCCATCCAGGTGCCCACCTACGACGAGCTCGAAGACCAGTTCCGCGGCGGCTCCGACACCGACACCGACCACGACGGGGTGATCAGCTCGGAGGAGCGGCAGGACCGCTTCGCCGACCAGCTCGACACGGCGCGGGAGCTGCTTCTGAAGGTGTTCCACGTGGGGATCATCTTCGTGCTCGCGCCGATCATCGCCTTCTACCTCATCGTCGACCTCCCGCACCTGCGGCGGGTGGCGCGCTCACTGGTCCCGCAGGCCGCCCGGGGCGACGTCATCGTGGTCGCCCGTCGCCTCAGCCACGCCATCGGCGGCTACTTCCGCGGGCAGCTCGCCGTGGCCTTCGTGGTCGGCACGATGTCGTCCATCGGGATGCTCCTGATCGACCTGCCCTTCTGGCTGATCGTGGGCATGGTCGCCGGGGTGTTCAACATGATCCCGCTGATCGGCCCGTGGGTCGGCGCCGTCCCCGGGATCGCCATCGCCATCGCCACCGGCGGCGGCGTGTCCCAGGCCATCTGGGTCGGCGTCGTGATGGCCGTCGTGCAG
>JAUXRW010000085.1 GCA_030681555.1 Acidimicrobiales bacterium | reverse complement strand
GATGTCGGCCCGCCGGGAGAGCACGTCCTGGACGAAGTACGTGTGGGTCCGAGTCTCGATGTCGGCGATCGCGGTCGCCTTCGAGGCGGAGCCCCACGTCCCGCACAGCGACGTGATGTCGCCGTCGGTGTTCTTGCCGGTCTTGGTCACTCGTCGATCGGCCACGTCGGCCTCCTTCAGTTGTTGAAGAGTTGCGCAGATACGCAACTACAACTGCGACCGTAACCTGGGTTGCGAGCTTGCGCAACTACCGCTAGTCGAGACCGAGGTCGAGGCGGTCGAGGTCGGCGTCGTCAAGGACATCGAGGCGTTCCAGCTTGATCCGGAGGGTCTGCTGGGAGACGCCCCAGGCGTGTGCCGTGCCCCTGAAGTCGGCGAGGACCTCGTCAAGGTCATGGGCGAGGACGAGGTCGTCGGGGAGGAGGATGTGGGCGGCGAGAGCGTTGGCGTTCTGCTCGCGGATCTTCGTCGTGTCGTCCAGTGTCGAAGTGTCGTCGCGTCGACAGAAGACCTCTTCGCCGTCCCCGAGGTCGAGCGTGCCCTGGTCTGGGCTCTCTGCGTCGTAGATCCAATGAGCGAGCTCGTGCGCGAGCGTGAACCGTTCGGGGCCAATCCAGCGGTCGAACATCGGCAGGTGGCGCGTGTTCATCACGATTGTCCGCGCGGTGGGCGCCAGCGCACCGAGGATGTTGTGGTCCGGCGGCTCAGGGATGTCGTCCCAGTCGACGGAGAGCTCGTAGGTGAGCTCAACGATCATCTCGATCGGCACCGGCAGTGTGATCGGCTCGCCTGTATTCGTGGCGTGGCGGTGGAGCACCTCGGCGGCAACGAGCCTGTGGGCCTCGTTCTTGCGCGGGTGCGTCTTCCGGGCCACTGCTACTTCCTGATCGTCCTGAGGAACGCGAGCGCCTTTGTCGGGTCGGCAGCCAACCGGTTCATGACGTCCGTCGGCATCCGCCCGGCCGCGAGGATCAACTCGTCCGGGTTCATACCGAGCACCTGAGCAAGCTTGGCGAGCTTGTCCTCGGTTGGGGTTTCCTTGCCGGCTTCAATCTTCGACATGTACGGCACGGTGATCCCAACCTTCTGGGCTAGGTCCCGTTGGGTCATCCCGTGCCGCAATCGTTCCTGCTTGATCCGCTGGCCAAGAGTCTCGGTTGCCATGGGCTCAGTGTCGTCTGAGTTGCGCAATCACACAACCCTGACGCTGGCTGGGGTCCGCGTGAGCAGGTCCGCCGAAATCTTTGAAGCAGTGTGTGGGCGCTCGAAACGTTGCAACGTGGCCGGGGCAGCATTCGCGCCCTGAGCCTGCTGCCTCTCGGCGGCAATGACGCCGCCGCCATCCATCAGCTCGAGTGGATAGACAGGGTCACCGAGAACGAGGCCGAGATCGTGCTTGCCTGCCTGTCGCTTGATGCGGACTACCTGACGACAGCCGGCGATGAGTCCGACGCATTGCGTTCCGCCCTCGGGGACGACCGCTGGTTCACTGCCAGCGTGTTGTGGACCAGCCGGGAATCAGTGAACGGCCAGCACCAATAGTGGCGTGCGACCCCGCACCCGAGCGCCCTGACGTCACTGCGGCTGCTCGCTGGTGGAGGAGGGGTTGCTCAGCCCTCGGGAATCAGCCTCTCGGTGAAGTCCACGACGATCAGTTCGGCGGCGGTCTCCCGCACCAAGACTGGGGCGACCGGCGGCCCGTAGGCACCGACGGCCGGCATAGGCGCATCGAGCACGATTCCCTGGCCGAACAGCTGGAGGCCGAGCAGTCGCACGAACACCATCGTCTTGTTGTCGTACGGGATGAACACGACGTCGTTGACCGAGCCCTTCACGTTGAGCGTCGGCAGGTCGCGGTCGGGGAATCCGCTGGCGACCATTCCGGCGGACATGGCGGCGTACTGCTCATCGAGGACTTCCAGTGCCTCGGGCTTGGCCATGTCGACCACACCTCCGGGTGGGGCATCTCGCCGGTCGCGCAGAGCGGCCGCCAACTCGGAAGACGCGAACGACTCGCCGGCTGCGAGCACGCCTGCGCCGAGCGCGATGTTCACCCCGGCCGCCATCACGGTTTCGGGCCGGATGCTGAGCCTCGTGAGGATCTCGGGCTGCTCGATGGTCTCGCGGACGATCTTGTCCTCTGGGTACTCACTGAGCGTCGGGATCTGGTCGCCGTACTTGCGACGGAAGTCCTTCAGGACCTTCTCGACCTTCGCCGGTGAACCTGAGATCTCGACCTCGACTCGATCGTCCGTAGTGATGGTCTCCACGGTCACCTCTGAGAACGTCACCGTCTGTGCCTTGAAGTCGACCTCCACCTGGCGCCCGTCCGGCAGCATCCCGACTAGCGGACGCTTCGCCAGGCCCTGGTCAGCCCGCTGGAACGTGAGCGGTCCATCCGCGGCGGACAGGTGAGCCTCGATGGTGTGTCCGGCAGTGCTGTTGCACGCCGTGTGTACCCGAACGGTCGCTCGGCCCCCGAAGGCCTCTCCGAACACGTGGTCTTTGTTCGTCGGGCCGTCGTCAAGCGGTTGACCGCACGGTGGGCACAGGATCGGTTCTGGTGGCATCACCCAAGCATGACCTCCTGGGGACCCAATCCCACTGCCGGTTTTGGCCTACTCGGGTGGGAGAATCTGTGGATGTCGCGCCGCAACGAGAAGCGACGCGAAGCGAACGCTCGGGCCCGCACCAACTTTGGGGTCGACGGTTCTATCGGGTCACGGCAGGAGCGTCGAGCGATACAGGAGCGTGGCAAGAAGGTCGAGCTGCTGGCTGACGTCGTCCGCGATCTGGTCCCGTACTCACCCGAAGCGACCCTGGAGCTCCTCACCGACCGACCCTCCGGATTCGCTCCGTTCCTCATCGACCGGCTTGTACGCGAGGTCGCCCGTCTCCCGGACCCGGGGAACGCCCGCCCTACCGTTCCGATGGTTCGGGAGCTCATCACGAGGCTCGGAAACGCGTTCGACCCGGCGATGGCCGACAGGATCGGCGGGGACCTAAGCGAGGTGTTGTTCAGCCGGCTCATGGCACCGCAGGCGCTGGCCCAACGCGACTTCTCTACCGACCTGTTTCGGGTCATGCAGGTCATGCTCGACCCGACTGACAACCCGCTCCTCGGGGCGTCCGCCTGGAAGGCGCTTCTCGGCGTCGAGCTCGCCCACTTCGTCGCCGCGGTCTCCGATCTCTCCGGTGCACTGGAACTTGGCCCGGTTGCCCGCGAAGCGGTGCTGGCCGGTCGACCCCCGGAGCTAGCGGCGGGCATCAAGGGCGCTGTGGATCTCCTTGCTGCGGAAATGTCAGGACTCCGGGCCGCCGCTGCTGGGGGGCGCACCCCGCTGGCTTCTGGTGACGAGATCTACAGCCTCGGTCCTTTGCTGAGCTACCCGGTGTACCGGCGCGCCGATGGCACCCTGGGTGCACCGTCTATCGAGTACCTGAGGCTGGCCGCGAGCCCTCCGTCGCTTTACATCCGGCTTGCTCGGCTCGACGGCAAGTCGCGGGCACGAACGAAGCAGGTGGGCGAGCGCTTCCAGTTGTATCTCCGCCGCTGGACTGAAGCGGCGGCGGCCGCGGGTTGGGAGGTCTGTGACCTCGACCAGGCGCCGGTTGACGGGAAGATCGCCGACCTCGCGATCTGGCCGACCGACCGGACGTTTCTGCTGGTCGTCGAGGGCAAGTCGACGTTGCAGAAGTTTGAAGCCCAACTCGGTCACGACGCTGAGCGAGCAGAGGTCGCCGAGCTGTACCAGGACTCGTTCAATCAGATCGACGCAACGGTCGACCGGATGCGCGGCGGTGGCTTCCCCACTGATGCTCCGCAGGATGTCCCGACGTTCGGGCTGACCGTCACCCTGGAGCACCATTGGACGACGATGATGGGCGGGCGGGTCTTCCCGGGCGTCGCGATGCCATATCGCAAGCCCACAGGACCCTCGGCTGCCGGCCGTACCGAATGCAGGGTCATCTCGGTCGACGCGTACGAACCGCTCGCCAACATGCTCGCCTGGGCTGACGCTGCTGATGTATTGGGGGTTCTCGGGTTCTTGTTCGCGGCCGAGGACACGCGCGAGCTGGCTCCCCATGTCCGGGCGCAGTTGGGGAGCCGGCTCCCTAAGGACATCCCGGTGAATCCGTTGGTGCCCGAGGGGTACCGAATACTCGCTGACTCGTTCAACGATTCGGAGCTCACGGCGGGCCTCCGAGCGATCGCCGACTCTCTTCGCAACTGATGATCGCTGAACCCTTGGAACCCGCCCGCCGGCCCCAGTTGCTATCCCTACCAATCGCCATGACCGGACGATGATCACGCGAGCGGCACTTCGCGCGATGAGCGCGATCCCGTTCGTGCCCGAACCGTTCACTCGCACGCTCCCGTTCGACCAACGCTCGAACCTGTCCGGCCACGACCCGGTCACGGTCCTCGAGGCAGCGAGCACAGTCCTCAAGGACGTGGAGGAGCGCCGGTACCAACAGCTCGGAGCGCGCCTCCTTGCCGGGGACCAGCTTCGGCTCGTTGAGTGGCTGTACAAGATGCAGACCGAAGGCACCCAGGTCGCACCGGTACCTGTGCACCCGCTCGCCGTCTTGGCCGCCACGACGGTGGCGCTCGCCCACTCCTGTACACCTGGCCGTCAGGACCGGGACGACCTTGCGGCAGAACTAGTCCGTGTCGGTGTCCAGTACAACGCGCTCGTCGTTGACCCACCTATCGACAACGACCCCCGGGCAGTCGTTGCAGCAGTCGCACGGTCGTCGCTCTGGAGTTCGGTCGAGAACGAGGATTGGGTCATCTGGACCGCCGATCTTGTCCATGCGCTCGACTCGGTACCCATGGCCGCCAGCCACCTCGCACAGTTCGAGACTGCGACCGGCCTCAGTCTCCTGGAGTGGACCTACAGCACGCTCGGGGAACGTGCGACCCGTCAACGACACGAGGCCCGCAGCTGGGGTGGCGTAGGGGAGATGGACCCGGACCTCCTGCGTGCCTGGCGAGCAATGTTCGAAAGCACGGTCGACGCGGTCGTGGACAACGCACGGCAAGCAGTGACGCTGGGCCCGCTGTCGTTCGTGAACAACCCGTTCGATCTCCGGTGGCTGGCCACCCGCCCGGTCGTCGCGGCCGAGGGCGGGGCGCGCCGGATCAGCCTCTGGCTCGGGGCGCTCAACCGAGCCCTGCTCCCGTCGTCTGTGGCTCAGGTCCTCTCCGACAGCACGGGAAGCATGTTCGATGATGTTGCGGCCGCGTTCGGTCGTGCCGCCGAGCACGTGATCAATCCCGCCCTGGCCGGATCGCATCGTTCGGCTGGCGAGGACCACATCCCAGAGAAGGACATCCCCAAGCGCATCTCCAAGTGCGACTACCTGATCGAGGGCCCAACGGCCCTGCTTGGCATCGAGTTCACGATGATCACGCCGACCCGGCCGCTGTCCGCCGGTGACCTGGACCACCTGGACAAGTTCGTCACGAGGCTCACGACCAAGGTCGAGCAGCCTTACAAGGCCTTCCAGTGGCGTGACCCCAGCCGGACCAAGCGCTGGCTCCCTCTCGTCGTTCTGGTGTCTCCGAGCGTGTCCGACGCGATGGTCAACGAATGGGTGCACGCCCGCTTGGTTGAGTCCGGGCATGCGGTAGGTGACAAGAGCGAGCTGATGACTTGCTACGCCCCCGAGTTCCTCGACCTCATTCAGTACTGCAACGACAACAACCGCTCCGTACTCGACGCCGTACTGGAATGGAGGGACGGATCTGACCTCGGGACGATGCTCGACTTCTGGCTCTCGGACCGGGGCGGCTTCCGTGCCTCGGGCAAGGCCCGGATGCGACCCTCACTCGACGACGTCGAGGCAGTGCTCAAAAGAGCCCCTTGACCCCCGGATGTCTGTCAGCGTCACGGGCGAGTGGCCCCTGTCGGCTTCCCGACCCGGTGTAGAAAGCAGCTATGGCGCACCACCTCGTACCTCGCCGTGCTGACCGAGGTCAGAGCGCGAACGGCGAACCGCAGATGAGGCAGTGCAGCGGGTCGTTCCACTGGGAAGCGACCTTGATCGGTTCGTAACCGTGACACGGAGACGCCACCGCAACCATGTCGTCGTCAGGCTCGACGAGCGGAGCGGGACCAGCGGTCCGTTCGAAGCTGACGGACGTCTGGATCAAACCCCCCGGCTTGCTCGTGAAGGCATCGCCGAGCATTGACTCGATCTGCGGGCTCACTTCATCCACTACCGCAGCCTGGATTACCTCAACCTGGTCGTCGGTGAACCACTGGTCATCGCCCGCGACCTGTCCGCAGTACGGGCAGTAGTACTCCTGAACGTTGGGTGCATCCGCCGGCGCTTCTTCCGTTGGTCCTTCGTGCCACTTGAACTCGCGTTCGCGGTGCGGGCATTGCCGACGAAGGAATCCGTGGCCGTCTAGAGGCAGCTCGATCTCTATCTCCATGGTTTCTCCTAGCCGTAGACAGACAGCTGCTCGGTCTGTTCGAAAGACGAGCCGTCGGGAAGGGTGGCGTGGAAGGTGACTCGGACGATCGCGGGTCCGCCAAGCGAGATCGCCATAGGAATCCGTGTGTGTTCACGCGGGTCCAACTTCGCTATCGGGTATTCCGGGAGAACCTCGGTGAGGAAGGACCAGTTCGCAGCCTCGTTGGGAACTGACCAGTAGACGTTTGTCAGCGCTACGCCACCACGGTTCTGGACCTCGAGGAGATGATCGTTCCGACCGCGATCGACAAGCCGAGCCCGAAGTTCGGCCGGTGCCGCGGCGACAGCAGGCAGTTCAAGCCGACGTCCCTTCGGGAGACCCGCGGGGTCTGATGATGCCTCGCGCTGCCGCGCTGCGAGCTTCGCGAACCGGTCGTCCTTGGAGATGTCATCGGCCGTCAGGTCTGCGGGACATCCCGCGGTGACAAGCCGGCGAGCAAGCGCGAGCAACGATCCACTGCTTCCCAGGTGAACCACGTGTCGACCAGAAAGGTCAGTTGCCGGTCGGATCTGTCCGACCTGCACGATGATCGTCCGGTCCGGTTGGAACGCGAGCGCCATCCCGGCCTCGATCAGAACGTTCGGTCGCGGCTGGCACGTGAGGTTCGTCTCATGCGGCGGCTCGTTCTGTCCATGCAGGTGCGTGTGAAGGCGCGCCTCGTCATCGGGAGTAAGCAGCACCACAGCGGCCTGGGCTTCTTGGAACCCGCGAACCAAGACGTCGAAGATCCACGGAGACCCGGTTCCCGTGAGCGCAATCACGTCCTCCCACACCATGGGCTCAAGGTCGAGAGCGCGTAGGAAGTCGAACAGGGCTGCTTGCGCCTCAGCGTCTCGGCCGTGGACGACGAACACCTTGCGACGGTCCGGCGCGTGCGTTCCGGTCGACGGTTCGGCAGGACTCGAATCCTCGAACCCGGCTGTGCTGTTGGACCACCGGAGCCCATGGTCGAACGCAAGCTGCATCGCTCGCTTGATCGATTGTCCCGAGCTGAACATGCCCCGCTGTTCAAGTCCCCCGGTCGCGTCATCGATCTCTCGGTCCAAAGGGGAGAAGCGCTCGGCGTGGCGACGCAATGCATTCCAGACCACCGTCGGATCAGTGGGGATGGACTGGTCGTCGAGGTCGTCCCCTGACCGCCACAGCCTCAGTGTCTCCTGGCCCGCCGCGGTGAGGCGGATACCGCGAGCGGAGATCAGCCGGTCGTCCCCACGGTTCTGATGGTCTGCCTCGGCGAGGCCTCGACCGATGAGACCTTCGAGCCGCGCCATCGCCTCGTCGAACGTGAGCCGGCCGCCTGTACCGCGTCGGAGCCGGATGTCTTCGGGGACAGCTGCGCGCTGCGGTCGGATGTAGGTTGCCGACGTGACCATCGGCGCCGAGTCCCGGAGAGAGGTGACTCAGCTGCATGAGTTCTTCGTTGACTGGTTCAACGCCACGCTCGAAGACTCCGACGCAGTGTTCAGCCGAGCGGAGCAAGCGTTCCACCGTGACTTCTCGATGGTCTTGCCGTCCGGCACGACCATCGATCGCGGGTCAGTGCTCGGGCAGATCCGTGCCGCTCATGGGTCCGCTGATCACGAGCGACCGAGCAAGATCGAGATCGTGGATCTCGCGACGCACATCGACGGCGCAGATGGCGCACTCGTCAGCTACGAGGAGCGACAGTTCGCCGGCGACGTGTTGCAGAATCGGCGAATCAGCTCGGCGTACTTCGTCGCCGCCTCGGATGCCCCCAGCGGCGTTCAGTGGCGGAGGCTCCACGAGACCCTGCTCTCGGCGGACTGAACGCCGTCCGGGCGTCGCTGGCCCACCGCATCACCCAAGTGCCTGGTTGGTAGGCCCGCACCGATCAGGCGTCACATAATCCGGGCAGCTCAGCCGACGGAGGTGCAACAGAACGGCGCATCTTCGGTATCTCTCCGAGTGGTTTGCGTCTGACTTCGCCGCGGAGGATCGACCTGGAAATGACCCAAGGCTGGAAGGCTCCTCGATTCTGTTGAGAGGAGCTGTTCATGCCCGAGCCGCACGCGCAGAGGTCACCCAGGAAGCTGTCAGCGGAGACGAAGTGGGAGGTGTTCTTGTCGGTCGCGTCCGGCGAGATCACCCAGGCCGACGCGGCCCGCAAGTGGCAGGTCGATGTGTCCACGGTGATCGGCATCCGCCGCACCGTGAAGGACGCGGCGATGGCTGCGCTGGCGCGGGGGCCGGGCCGGCCGGCCAAGGAACGGGACTGGCAGCTCGAGGCGGCCAGGTTCGAGATCGGCCAGCTGACCGAGGCGATCAAGGCGCAGGCGATCGAGTTGTCGATCGTCCGGGGAAAAGCCGGTTGGGGCTGAGCGGTCCGCTCCCGGCGAGGGTCCCCGCCGATGTGAAGGAGCTGGTCCTCAAGACCGTCGACGAAGCGACAGCGGCGGGGTTCGTGCGCGGCTGGGCGTGTTCGCTGTGGCAGGTGTCCGACGACCGGGTGCATCGGTGGCGGGCCCCGCACCGCGTACACGGCACGCTCATCGACCTGGCCCCGGGCGGGAACCCGGTGCATGGGCTCCTGCCCGCCGAGATCGACGCTGTGCTCGCGATCGCTGAGCAGTGGGGGGAGGTCGACCGCTCGCATCGCAAGCTCGCCCACCGCGGTTCCTACGAGGGCCTGGTGTGGGTGGCACCCTCGACGTTCCGGCGTGTTCTGGCTGCTCACGGCCTCGTCCTGCCCGACCCCCCAGCCCGGACACCGACGAGCAAGACGCCGTGGCCGGAGTGGCTGGTGTGGGAACCGAACCGGATCTGGATCTGGGACGTAACCCACTTCACGAAGGCGAAGAGGGCGACGTTCGCGATCGTCGACATGGTGTCGCGCTACTGGATCGACACGCTCACCTCGACCGAGGAGACCTCCACCCAGGTGAAGGTCATCTTCGAGCGGGCCCTCATCGACCAGGGCCTCGACGCCCTGCTCACCGGCGACCGTCTCGACCTCGCCGCCGATGACCCGGCCCGGCCGATCCTGCTCGCAGTGTCGGACAACGGCCCCCAGATGACCTCCGATGCCACCAAGGCGTTCATGGTCCTCATGGCCATCGCCCAGCACCGCGGCCGGCCCCACACCCCGACTGACCAGGCCTGGATCGAAAGCTTCTTCGGTCACATCAAGGGCGAGTGGCCCCACCTCGAGGACATCACCGACCCCGTCGTCCTCGACGCCGAGCTGGCCCGGGTGCGGACGATCTACAACACCGTGCGCCTGCACGAGGCCATCGGCTACGTCACCCCCGACGACGAGCACCACGGCCGCGGGGAAGCCATCCGAGAGGCCCGCCGGCAAGGCCTCGCCCGAGCCCGCGACCAGCGGCTCGCGTACCATCGCCGGACCATCACCACACCCACCGAGGAGACCCCATGAGTTGGTTCATTACCAACCAGGTCTCCGCGGCAAAGTTGTCCATGCGGAGGTGTTCGGGTGCGCCGCGCTCGGCGACGAGGCCCTCGATGATCGTGATGACGTCCTCGGCGGTGCAGGTGCGGGCGACGCGCATGGCGAGCGCCTCGCGGGTGTGCTCGTCGACGATGTTGCACAGCTTGATGCGGCGCCGGTCGGCGGTCTCGTCGAACTGGAAGTCGATCGCCCAGACATGGTTCGGCCGCTCGGCGCGCAGCAACGGGCCACCACCGGGTGGCCGGCGGCGCTTGCGGCGGCACGGCGCCGGCCGGCGCAGCCCCTCGTCTCGCCACAGGCGCCGGGTGCGCTTGCGGTTGATGGTGTGGCCCTCCCGGCGCAGGATCACGTGTGCCGTCTTCCAGCCCCACCGCGGATGGGCCCGGGCGATCGCACGCAGCCGGCGCCGAACCTTGTCCTCCTCGGCGGGCCGAGGCCGATGCGCGAGACGCTGGGTCGAGCGGTGCTGGCCGACCACGCGGCACGCGCGGCGTTGCGAGACCCCGAAGCGATCGACGAGCACGACCACTGCTCGCCGGCGACGCTCCGGGGTCAGAAGTTTCCCTCGGCCAGCTCCTTGAGCATCGACTTGTCGAGCTCCGCCTCGGCCAGCAGCTTCTTCAGCCTGGCGTTCTCCGACTCCAGCTCGCGCAGCCGCTTCGCTTCGGTGGCCTTCATGCCCCCGTACTGCGCGCGCCAACGGTTCCAGCTCGACTCGGACACCTCGAGCTGGCGCAGCACCTCGGCCAGGTCCTTGCCCTCGTTCAACAGACGGTCGCCCTCGCGCAGCTTGCGCACGATCTGCTCGGGCGTGTGACGGTGTCGCTTCATCGTGGTGATGTCCTCCTGTCCAGCATGCTGGACGTCGGACTCCCACAACAGGTGGACCACTATCCGGGGCCCCGGTCACGCGGACCTCGGGGATGCTCTCGGCCGGGATCATTCGACGCCGGATCTGTGCGGGCATACCGACACCCCGCGGGCGCACTTCGAGTCGACGGCGCCGCGCGATATGAGACGTTCGATGGGGCGCGGAAGTGCGGACCCTCGTTTCGGCACCGCCCCAGGCTCCGACGGTCTCCGCCGATCTGCCGTAGCGTTCGGTCAACGCCAAGACAAAGGAGATGCCGATGCCAGTGCTGATGATCGGTGAAGTGCCGAATCTGACTGAGGAGATCTACGCCGGCATGATCGGCAACATGATGCCGCTCATGCGCGCCTCCAACGGCTTCATCTCCCATGCCGGCGGGCCGAGTCCGAGCGGCGGATGGCGTGTCGTCGAGGTCTGGGAGTCCGAAGAGGATGGCAAGAAATGGTTCGACGAGAACGTCAAGCCCAACCTCCCGCCCGACGTCACCCCAGACCGCAAGTACTACCCGCTCCACACCGCCTTCGCGAAGTAGATCACTCCGGTGACGATGCCGGTCCTTCTCGCATCCTTGCCGC
>JAUXRW010000070.1 GCA_030681555.1 Acidimicrobiales bacterium | reverse complement strand
GACCGGCCTCGAGGACCGCTGTCGACGGGATGGGCAGCGCGGCGTCGTGCCACCCACCGCGAACGGAGCCATCGAAGTCCGGGACCAGCTTCACGATCACCAAGCTCATCGGCGAGTCGTCCGGCGGGATCGAGGACGCCGTTCGCACTGCGCCGGCCACGTCCGCCAGCAAGGTCCACGGCCAGACGTGGTGCCACGTCACGGACATCCGGGCCAACGTGAACGAACGGGGTGGCGTCGACCGCTGGCAGGTGCAGGTGGACGTGGCCTTCAAGGTCGACGACGCCTGACGTCCGCGAAAACGACCTCTGGCCCGAGCGTCGTTGCTCGGGCCAGTGCGTGGAGCTGGAGGGAATCGAACCCTCGTCCGTCGAGCGGTCGACGTCCGCGCTACGACCGTTCCCGAGACTGCGCCGCTACGGCTGGCGCACCGCCGGGTCGGTAGGGCACGCAAGGTGCCCGCCGCCGAGTCTTTCCTCGATGCCAGCGGTCTTTCCCGCCGTCAGTGGTCTCTCCCTACGGTCCGCCGCTGCTTCTGTTGCCGGGCTGCAGCGGCCAGGCCCCGTGTGCCGTCACCGGTCACTGGTGCTCTCTACTACCTAGTTGTGACTAGGCGGCGAGGGCGTACTGCTCATCGGCAGTTGTTTTTGTGCCCCGTTTTAGGAGTCTGAGCAACTCCGGTCGCACGAATCGCCAAGCGGTCCCAACGTCGAAACCGATCAGCCCCTGGAGTGGGATTTTCAAGTAGGACCCCGGTCGCCCGGGGCCCCGCCAGGCTACCCCTGCGCCACCTGATCTACTCGTCCCGCTCGCCCCGGCGGGCTCGCTGCAACGAGAGGCTGGCGTCCCGCTCGGCCAGGACGCGGCGCTTGTCATAGGTGTTCCGCCCCTTGGCCAGCGCCAGCTCCACCTTGGCCCGGCCGTCCTTGAAGTAGATCGACATCGGGATCAGCGAGAGCTGCTCGGGGTCGACCCGGCTCCGCAGCCGCTCGATCTCCTGCTTGTTGAGGAGGAGCTTGCGCTTTCGCTCGGGGTCGTGGCCAGTGTGCGTCTGGCTGAAGGCGTACGGCGCGATGTGCAGCGCGTGCAGCCACACCTCGCCGCCGTCGATGCGGGCGAAGGAGTCGCTGATCTGGACCTTGGCCTCCCGGAGGGACTTCACCTCGCTCCCGCGCAGCACGAGCCCGGCCTCGACCGTGTCGAGGACGGCGTAGTTGCGACGGCCCTGACGGTTCGTCGCCACGACCTTGGTCCCGGTGGGGCGCATGGGCCACGCAGGGTACCGGTCGGGTCCGGTGACCACCGAGCGTTACCCTCGGCGCCGTGCTGCAGCTGACTCGGTCCACGTGGTTGGCGATGGTCGGGCACGCCTACGACGGCCTGCCCGACGAAGCGTGCGGCCTGTTCGCCGGGCCCCCCGCAACGGAGCGGGCGACCGAGTTCTACCCGTGCCGGAACGCCGCCGCGTCGAGCCGCGTGTACACGATCGATCCCAAGGACCACCTCCAGGCTGATCGGGATGCGGAACGCCGGGGGCTCGAGATCATCGGCGTCATGCACTCCCACACGCACACCGACGCCTACCCCTCGCCCACCGACCTGTCACAGGCACCCGACCCCGGCTGGCACTACGTCATCGTCTCGCTCCGGCAGGAGGCGCCGGTGCTCCGGTCGTTCCGCATCGTCGACGAGACGAGCACGGAGGAGATGGTGGGGGTCCTCTGATCGTGGGCTTCCGACGGGGCCCCTGTAGAATCCCGACGTAAGCAGTCGACTTTCACCTGGGAGCGTTCCGTGGCCGTCTACGAATCAGCGCTCGACCTCATCGGCGACACGCCGATCGTCGACATCTCCGCGCTGAGCCCGAACCCGAAGGTGCGGATCCTCGCCAAGCTCGAGGGCCAGAACCCCGGCGGCTCGGTCAAGGACCGGGCCGGCAAGCAGATGATCATCGACGCGGAGAAGGACGGCATCCTCACCCCGGGCTCGGGGCAGATCATCCTCGAGTCGTCCTCGGGCAACACCGGCATCGCGCTGGCGATGCTCGCCAAGGTGCGGGGGTACCAGCTCAAGGTCGTGCTGCCTGACAACGTGTCCGTCGAGCGGCGACAGCTGCTGGCGTCGTGGGGCGCCGAGATCATCGCCAGCCCCGGTGCCGAGGGCTCGAACGGCGCCATGCGGCGGGCCCAAGCCATGGCCGCAGAGCACCCGGAATGGTGGTTCCCGTTCCAGTACGGCAACCCCGCCAATCCGAAGGCGCACTACGAGGGCACCGGCCCCGAGATCTGGCGGGACGTCCCCGAGCTCACCCACTTCATCGCCGGTCTCGGCACCGCAGGCACCCTCATGGGCGTCGGGCGGTTCCTGAAGGAGCGCAACCCGGACGTGCAGGTCTGGGCCATCGAGCCCCCGGCGGGGGAAATGGTCGACGGGCTCAAGAACATCGACGAGGGCTTCATCCCGCCGGTGTTCCTCGACAACGACGGCTACGAGATCCTCGACCGCCGCCTGATCGTGCGCCCTCGGGAGTCGATCGAGTGGACCCGCCGTCTCACCGAGGTCGGGGTGTTCGCCGGCATTTCGTCGGGCGCCATCCTCGCCGGCGCCGTCAAGGCTGCCAGCTGGGTCCACGACCACGGCGACGAAGAGGCCACCATCGTGATGATCGTGTGCGACGGCGGCTGGAAGTACCTCTCGGCGGGCGTCTGGACCGACGACCTCGACGAGGTCGAGGCCCGGGCCAAGGCCACCATCTACTTCTAAGGGCTCGGGTCCAGCAGGGCCTCGATGTTCCCGATGGGGCGACCGACCGCCGCCCGGCCGTCGGGCGTGACCAGGATCGGGCGCTCGATCAGGATCGGGTGCTGCACGAGCGTGTCGATCCACGCGGCCCGGTCGTGCCGCATCGCCACCAGGCCGAGGTCCCTCGCCACCGGTTCGCCCATCCGGGTGATCTCCCACGGCTCGACGCCGAGCGACGCGAGCACCGCGTCCAGCTCCTCGGCGGACGGGGCGTCGTCGATGTAGCGGCGCTCCACGTAGGGGACCCCCCGCTCGTCGAGGAGCTCCTTCGCCGCCCGGCTCTTGGAGCATCGGGGGTTGTGCCAGAGGGTGAGGTCGGCCATGCGGCGAGCGTAGAGGGACGGAACCGCATGCGACCCTTCGCCGGGCGGGAGCCAACATGGGGCATGGAACCGGACGCCGCGACGTTCCCCACCGCCCCACCCGCCAAGATCGATCTGCCCGCCGGGCTGCAGCTGGCCAAGGTCTCGGTGACCCGGACCGAGGCCGTCGCCCGGGCCGTCACCGAGAGCCGCGCCCACCTCCAGCCGTGGATGGCCTGGGCCGCCGAGCCCGCCACCACCGCGTCGATCGGCACGTTCCTCGCGATGGGGGAGGAGCTGTTCGAGCAGCGGCGGGACTTCGCCTACTCGATCCTCGACCCGGCCTCGGGCTCGGTGGTCGGCGGCTGCGGGCTCCACGGGCGGCTGGGCCGGACGGGGTTGGAGATCGGCTACTGGGTGCACGTCGACTGGGTCGGGCGGGGCGTCGCCACGGAGGCCGCCCGCGCGCTCACGACCGCGGCCTTCGGCATCGACGGCATCGAGCGGGTCCGCATCCACTGCGAGGAGGCCAACGCCCGCAGCGCCCGGGTGCCGGCGAAGCTCGGGTACCGCTGCCTCGGCCTCGTCGTGCCCGACGAGGGGCCGTGCACCGGACGGAGCACGCAGGAGTGGATGGTGGAGCGGGCCGACTGGATCGCAGGCGTGCCCGAGCCCACCTCGTAGCCTCCGGGCGTGGATGAGCGCCCCATCGGGATGTTCGACAGCGGGTTCGGGGGCCTCACCGTCGCCCGGGCGCTGATCGACCTCCTCCCGGCGGAGCACCTCGTCTACGTCGGGGACACGGGCCGCTACCCGTACGGACCTCGCCCGCTCACGGAGGTGCGCCACTTCGCCCTCCAGATCACCGACCTGCTGATCCGACAGCACGACGTGAAGCTGGTGATCGTGGCCTGCAACACCGCGGCGGCGGCGGGCCTAGCCGACCTGCAGACGGCGGTCGACGTCCCCGTGGTGGGCGTGATCGAGCCGGGCGTGCGCAGCCTGGCCAAGGTCACCCGCACCGGGAGGGCCGGGGTGATCGGCACCGTCGGCACCATCGGATCCGGCGCCTACCAGCGGGCGGTGGCCGCGCTGGCGCCGGAGCTGGAGCTCATCTGCGCCGCCTGCCCGGGGTTCGTCGAGTTCGTCGAGCGAGGTGAGACCCGCAGCGAGCAGGTGTCGATCCTGGCCGAGCGGCTGCTGGCGCCGTTGCGGGACGCGAAGGTCGACGCGCTGCTGCTCGGCTGCACGCACTACCCGTTCCTCGCCCGCACCATCAGCGACGCCATCGGCCGCGAGGTGGTGCTGGTGTCCTCCGCCGACGAGACGGCGTTCGAGGTCCGCGAGCTCCTCGAGGGCACGGCGCTGGCCCGGTCCCCGGCCGCCGGTCCGGCCAGCCACCGGTGGCTGTCCTCCGGCGACGTCGGCTGGTTCCGCGAGCTCGGACGCCAGCTCCTGGGGCCGGAGCTCGACGAGGCCACCCCCATCACCTGGCCCTGAGCACCCGTTCCCGCGAGGATGCCCGGCATGTCGAACCCTCGCGCCGACGGTCGCCCGCCCGACCAGCTCCGGCCACTCTCTTTCGAACGCGACTTCACGGCCATGGCCGCCGGCTCCTGCCTCGTCAGCTTCGGGCGCACGCAGGTCCTCTGCACGGCGTCGATCGACGAAGACGTCCCCCGCTGGATGCGGGGCAAGGGGAAGGGCTGGGTCACCGCCGAGTACTCGATGCTGCCGGGATCCTCACCGGAGCGCGTGCGCCGCGAGGTCAAGGACGGCAAGCCTTCCGGTCGCACCCAGGAGATCCAGCGCCTGATCGGCCGGGCGCTGCGGGCGGTGTGCGACATGCGGGCCCTGGGCGAGCGCCAGGTGATCGTCGACTGCGACGTGCTGCAGGCCGACGGCGGCACCCGCACCGCCTCCATCTGCGGCGGCTTCGTCGCGCTGCACGACGCCCTGACCCGGCTGGTGCAGGCCGGCACGATCCCCACGCACCCCCTAACGGCGTTTTGCGCCGCCATCTCGGTCGGCATCGTCGGGGGCACCCCGGTTCTCGATCTGCCCTACGTCGAGGACTCCCGGGCAGAGGTCGACATGAACGTGGTGATGACCTCGCTCGGCGGGTTCGTCGAGGTGCAGGGCACGGCCGAGGGCGCGCCCTACAGCCGGGCCGAGCTCGACTCGATGCTCGTGCTCGCCGAGGCCGGCATCGAGGAGATCATCGCCCTGCAGCGCGAGATGGTCAGCGTGCCGCCCGCCGCCCGCTGATGCGCCTCTTGCTCGCCACGGGCAACGCGCACAAGGTCGTCGAGGTGCAGGAGGCGCTCGGCGACGGCGTGCTGGTCGAGGCCCACGACACCGGCGCCGAGGAGACCGGCACCACGTTCGAGGAGAACGCGCTCATCAAGGCTCGGGCGCTGGCCGCCCAGGTCGGCGAGCTGGCGTTGGCCGACGACTCCGGCATCGAGATCGATCACCTGGGCGGCGAACCCGGCATCCGCTCGGCCCGTTGGACCGACGAGGCCGACTGGATTCCCCGGGTGCTGCGCGAGCTGGCCGGCGTCGGACCGGAGCGGCGGGGGTGCCGATACGTGTGCGCCGCAGCCGCCGTGTGGCCCGACGGGCACGAGGTGGTCGTGCGCGGCACCGTCGAGGGCCGGATCGCCGAAGCGCCCCGGGGCGCCGGCGGCTTCGGCTACGACCCGCTCGTCGTCCCCCACGAGGGGGACGGCCGCACGTTCGCCGAGATGTCGCCCGAGGAGAAGCAGGCGATCAGCCACCGCGCCCGAGCCTTCCGCGCCCTCCTCGCCCACCTGCACCCCGTTCTGTGAACCGAATCCGGCAACAGCTGCCAGGTTCGGGTCACAGAACGGGGTAGGTGGTCACCAGCTCACCAGCCGCGGAGGTCGACGTTCCATACGTCGACGACCTCGTCGCCATCGACGACGTACATCCGCTCGTGCTGCGACACCGTCGGGTCGACGTGGGCTGGGAGCACGCGCACGCGGTCGCCCACGGCCACGCTCGCCCCTTCGGCGATGCCGAAGGTGATGTGCTCGTCGGACACGAACCAGCAGTCTCCGACCTCGATAACCGTCGGGTCGCCGTGGTCCATGCCGAACGCCTTGAGCCCGGCGTCGAGAACGCCCCAGCCCTTCGCCGACGTCGAGATCACGGTCGTCCACACGGCCAGAGCGTTCTCGAAGGCCTTCGCATGGGGCGTGTACTCGGTGTCCATCAGGCAGTAGGAGCCGGCCTGGAGCTCGGTGATCCAGCTGTTGACATCCCACGTGCCCGTGCCGCCGCCCGACACGATGTCCCCTCCGACGGCCGCGTGCGCCTCGTTCAGCAGCGCCATCGAGCGCTCGACGAGGTCGGCCTTCGTGTCTCCGGGCTCGCGCATCAGATGGCCCTCGTACCCCATCACCCCGCGCACGCCGAGCCCCTGCCCCCGAGCCAGGTCGGCCAGCCGCCCGGCGTCGGCGGGGTCGCACCCGCAGCGGGGGAGCCCGACGTCCACGTCGATCAGCACCTCGGGGATGCCGGCTCGAACCGCCGCGTCGATCGTCTCCTCGGAGTCGACGGCCACCGTGATGCGGGCTCGGCCCTCCTCCACCATCGGGGTCAGGCGGGCGAGGTCGAGGCTCTCGTTGGCGAGCAGCAGGTCGGCGCCCAGGCCGGCGGCGGCCATGCCGATCACCTCCCGCACGGTGGCGCAGCAGAAGCCGTGGTGGCCGTGGGCGGCCAGCCGCTTCGCGACGGAGGTGGACTTGAACGCCTTGACGTGCGGGCGCAGCCGATCGCCGGGCCACGCCTCCGCCATGGTCGCGACGTTGCGGTCGAACGCCGGGAGGTCGACCAGCAGTGACGGGGTGGGCAGCTCGTGCACCTGCATGGCCGGACGCTACCGGTGGAT
This sequence comes from Acidimicrobiales bacterium, assembly GCA_030681555.1. Classification (GTDB taxonomy): domain Bacteria; phylum Actinomycetota; class Acidimicrobiia; order Acidimicrobiales; family VFJN01; genus VFJN01. The sequence continues at coordinate 19,437 of JAUXRW010000070.1, read as the reverse complement.
CCTGCCCGGTGCCGACGGTGGGATTCGAACCCACACTTGCCGCGCCCTAAACGCGGGGCCTCTGCCGTTGGGCTACGTCGGCCGTAGGCGGCCAGGGTAGGCCGCGCCGGGCTCGGCGCCCGTCCCGCTAGCCTCCACGACCAATGAGCCAGACCCTCGACCTCCCCCCGATGCCCACCGCCCAGAACCCCATGGGCAACCCCACGTCGGAGATCTTCAACCGCCTGCTCAAGGACCGCATCATCATCCTGGGCACCGACGTGAACGACGACATCGCCAACATCATCTGCGCCCAGATGCTGTTTCTCGAGGGCGAGGACGACACGAAGGACATCTGGCTGTACATCAACAGCCCCGGGGGCTCGGTCACCGCCGGCATGGCCATCTACGACACGATGCAGTTCGTGCAGCCCGACGTGGCCACAATCTGCATGGGACTCGCCGCGTCGATGGGCCAGTTCCTGCTGTGCGCCGGCGCCGAGGACAAGCGCTACGCGCTGCCTCACGCCCGGATCATGATGCACCAGCCGTCCGGCGGCATCCGGGGTCAGGCCAGCGACATCGCCATCCAGGCCGAGCAGCTCATCTACATCAAGCGGCTCATGGCCGAGCGCATCGCCCACCACTCCGGTCAGACGGTCGAGCAGATCCAGCTCGACTCCGAGCGCGACCGCTGGTTCACGGCCGAGCAGGCGAAGGACTACGGCCTCATCGACCACGTCATCACCAAGCGCGGAGAGATGACCTAGGCGCTACGCGAACAGGCGCTGCTGCAGCGCCAGAAGCGCCTCCGCAGCGACGTGCTCCGGCACGTCGAACGCCTCCGCGACGAGCGACGCCGTCACCGGCTCCAACTCCTCGGTGCGCTCGATGAGCGCAGCCAGCTCCGGGAGGGGCACGAGGCGCAGGGCGGTCTCCCGCCGCACGATGGCCTCCTCGCGCTCCATCGTCGCCGCGGTGGCGGTGGGGTAGCCGACACCGCGCTCGAGGTGGATCAGCTCGTGGGCGAGGTACGCACGGCGATCGCGGCGCGAGGCAGCGGCATCGATGGTGATGCGGTCGCCCGACGAGTCGCGGTGCCAGGTCGCCCCGTCGACCACGTCGTCGTACACGATCTCGAGGTGCAGGTGGGCCCGTGCTGCGGCCCACGGGTTCCAGCCCGCCATGCGGATCCGATCGTCGTCAGGTGCGGGGTCGGCGGCGTGCGCCGCGAACGGGCCCCGGGTCGCGACCGCTGGCCGCGGCGCGGAGGCCCACATCGGGGGCGGGTGCCCCGAGGAGGACGAGGGGGTCGACACCGAGCCCCTCGCTCAGGCGTTCGACCGTGCGGAGCGTGAGGTTGCGCTCGCCCCGCTCGACGCCGCCCACGAACGTCCGATGCACCGCGAGCGCGTCCGCGAGGTCCTCCTGCGAGAGCCCGCGTTGCTCGCGGTACGCCCGCAGGCTGCGCCCGAACGCTCGCTGGAGGTCGCCTTCCACCGTGCGACGGTGGCAGCCTGCTACTCAAGGATCTACAGACTGATCAGTAGCGCGCGGTCAGCAGCGCTCGGCCTCGAAGGCCGCCAGGTCCCTGGCGGCGGCCTCCACCTCGCGTCGCTGGGCCGCCAAGCCGTTCACCTCGGCCACCACCGCCGCCGGGTCGTCGGGATCGACCCTCTCGAGCACCTCGACGAGCGCGTCGACGTAGTCCAGCTCTGCCTCGAGGTCGTCCCGCGCCTCGGACGGCGCCGCGTCCCGGAGCTGCTGCAGATCGACCTGGGCGACCCGGAGCTGTTCCAGCGCCCGGTCGGTGTCGGTCGGATCGAGCCCGCCCTCGAACAGCGTGCCGAACGATCTTCCCGAGGCCAGCACCTCGCACAGCTCCGCCGCGCTGCCGTCGTCGTCGTCGCTGCAGCTCGTGCCGGTCAGGACGACGGCGGCGAGGACGCCGACCAGCACGAGCAGGGCGCGCCGGGTGGTGGGCACGAGGAGCGGGTCAGCCCCGGGCCGCCTCGGCCAGCGACCGCAACTCGTGCACCGCGTGCCCGAGGCCTCGGGGGTCGCGGTACAGCGCGGAGCCGGCGACGAGGACGTTGGCGCCGGCGCTGGCCGCTCCCTCGATCGTGGTCGGCCCGACGCCGCCGTCGACCTCGATGTCCACGTCGTGACCGCCCTCGAGCACCATCGCCCGGACTGCTGCGATCTTGGGCTCCATCGTGGCGATGTAGTCCTGGCCGCCGAACCCCGGGTTGACCGTCATCACGAGCACGAGGTCGACGAGGTCGAGGACGTGGGCAATGGCGTCGACGGGGGTGGACGGGTTCAGCGCCACCGCCGGCCGGGCGCCCAGGTGGCGGATGTGCCCGAGCGTGCGGTGCAGGTGCCGGCACGCCTCGGCGTGCACGATCAGCAGCTCGCAGCCGGCGTCGACGTAGCGGGAGGCGAGCTCGTCGGGGGCCTCGACCATGAGGTGGGCCTCGAACAGCACAGAGGCGTGCGGGCGACAGGCGGCGATGACATCGGGGCCGAACGTAAGGTTGGGCACGAAACGCCCGTCCATGACGTCCCACTGGATCCGGTCGACGCCCGCGGCCTCGAGGGCGGCCACCTCCTCGCCCAGCTTGGCGAAGTCGGCGGGGAGCACCGACGGCGCGATCTCGATGGGTCGGTCGGTGCCCGGACGGTCGCTCATCGGGTCCATCCTCGCAGAGCCGCACTGACGCGGTCGCCGCGCGAGGTCCCGGACGAGGCGAGGCAGCGTTGGGGGCACCTGGGGCCCGGAGGGGCAGCCGGTAGCCCCGACCTCGGCACGCATCTCGGTTTCGGGCACGAAACCCCGTTGAGAGCACGGGTGCCCCGAACCACGTGTGGACGTCACCCCTGTTGTCGACGTGACACCGCCGCTTCGCCGCGCCCTCGGTACGTTCGGTTCGAGCCAAGTTCGGAGCGTGTCGCCAATCGGAGGCCGAAGTCCCCGATAGGGCCGACAACCGCGGCAGGTCGGGGGCGACGTGAGGGCCGGGTGGCTGGGCGACCTCTTCCGGAGGGCGGGCCGTAGTCTGCACGGCATGGATGAGCGCGCGGGCGAGGTGGCGATCCTCGACGTGACGGCGGTCGTCGCGGGCGGCGAGGGCCTGGCGCGCGACGCCGACGGTCGGGTCACCTTCGTCGCTGGCGCCCTGCCCGGCGAGCAGGTGCGGGTCGCGATCCGGCAGCGGAAGAAGGACTTCGCCCGCGCCACGGTGCTCGAGGTGCTGCGCCCGTCGGTCGAACGGGTGGGCGAGGCCTGCCGATTCGTGGCCGAGGGCTGCGGGGGCTGCGACTGGCAGCACGTGGCCCCCGGTGCCCAGCGGCGGCTGAAGGCCGAGGTGGTAGCCGACGCGCTGCGTCGCCAGGCTCACCTGGAGATCGAGGTCGGGCTGGGCCCCGAGCTGCCGGCCGACGGCTACCGCACCACCGTACGGGGCGTGTCCGTGGACGGCCGCTTCGGGTTCCGCACCCGCAAGACGCACGATGCCGTGGCGGTGGGGCCCTGTCTCGTCGCCCACCCGGTGCTGCACGAGGTCATCGCCGAGGGGAGCTTCCCGGCCGGGGACATCGTCCTGCGGGCCGGTGCCCGCACGAGCGAACGCCTGGCGATCGTGGCGGGCCAAGGCACTGGCGTCGTCGTGCCCGAGGGGGTGCGGGTGGTGTCCGACCACGAGCTCCGCCACGGCCGCCGGGCCTGGTACCACGAGGAAGCAGCCGGCCGGCGCTGGCGCGTCTCGGCCCGCTCCTTCTTCCAGGCGCGGCCGGACGGCGCGGATGCGCTGGTCGATGCGGTGCGCAACGCGGTCGGCGCGGAGCCGCGTGGCCACCTGGTCGACCTCTACGGCGGCGTCGGCCTCTTTGCCGGCAGCGTCGAGGGGTTCGAGCACGTGACCCTGGTCGAGCAGAGCCGCTCGTCCGTTGCGGATGCGAAGGTGAACCTGGCCGATCGCTCGCCGCGCATCATCCAGGCCGACGTGGCCCACTGGGGCACGGCCCGGGCCGACGTCGTCGTCGCCGATCCACCGCGCACCGGGCTCGGCCCGCCCGGCGTCCGGGCCGTGACGAACACGCAGGCCGATCGCGTGGTGCTGGTGAGCTGCGACCCGGCCGCGCTCGGACGGGACGCCAAGCTGCTGGGTACGGCCGGCTACCGCCTTCACGAGGCCACGCTGATCGACCTGTTCCCGCACACCTCGCACGTCGAGGTCGTCTCGCGCTTCGATCGGGGGTAGCTCGATGGCTGGGGCGTCATCCGGCAAGGGCTTCGGCCCCGAACGCAAGGCACCCATGGGCCCTCCTGAGGATCTCTCCACCGTCAGCGATGCCGTGCTCGTCGTCTCCATCAGCCGCTATCGGCAGGAGGCGCTGGCCGAGGCGTACCGCCGTCACGCGGGCGCCGTCTACGCACTGGCCCGGCGGCTGCTGGTCGACAGCGCGCTCGCCGAGGAGATCGTCCAGGAGGTCTTCCTCCGCATCTGGAACAACCCGGAGAAGTTCGACCCGGAGCGGGGCAGCCTCCGCTCGTATCTGCTGGCCCAGTGCCACGGGCGATCGGTCGACCTCCTCCGCTCGGAGACGTCCCGGCGACGCCGTGAGGAGCGGGACATCCGTCGCACCGCCGAGCGCGGGTACGACCTCGAGCACGAGGTGGTCGACCTGTCGGTGGCGGAGCGGTTGAAGGAAGCGATGGGGACACTGCCTGAGGCCGAGCGTGAAGCCATCGCGCTCGCCTACTTCGGCGGCCACACGTACCGTGAGGTCGCAGACATGCTCGATCAGCCGGAGGGCACCGTGAAGAGCCGGATCAGAGCCGGGATGAAGCGGCTCCGCACGGAGCTCGTCGGCGCGGGGCTCGGGAGCGACCTGTGATGGCCCGCCATGACAACGAGATCGCCGAGCTGCTCGGGGCCTACGCACTGAACGCCGTCGAGCTCGACGAGCGCGAGGCCGTCGAGCGCCACCTCGAGGACTGCCCGCGCTGCCGCGCCGAGGTGGCCGAGCACCGCTGGGTGGCGACCCAGCTTGGCAACAGCGGCAGCGACGCCCCCGACGGGCTGTGGGATCGCATCGCCGCCACGCTCGAGGAGGCGCCGCCGCCGATGCGACTGGACCTCCCGATGCCTGCCGGCGTGGTGCCGCTCGCGTCCCGTCGACGGAAGGGCAACCGCGTCGTGGTCGGGCTCCTGGCCGCCGCGGCGAGCCTCGTCATCGGCGTCCTAGCCGTGGAGGTCGTGGCGCAGGACGATCGCATCGAAGATCTCCAGCAGGCCCTGGGCGACGACGCCATGACCAGCGCGGCCAACCTGGCCCTCGCCGATCCGTACGCCAACCGGGCCCAGCTCTCTTCGGCCGACGGGTCGCTGTCGGCTGCGGCGGTCGTGCTCCCCGACGGGACCGGCTACCTCGTCGCCCCCGGCATGCCTGCGCTGAGCGAGGACCAGACGTACCAGCTGTGGGGCCAGACGGCGAGCGGCCTCATCTCCCTGGGGCTCCTCGGCGCCGACCCGAACGACGTGGTCGCCTTCCAGGCGGCCGAGGACGTGCAGGCCCTGGCCGTCACCCGTGAGCAGGCCCCGGGCGTCAAGGAGTCGTCGAACCCCCCGGCGATGGTCGGCTCGTTCGACTGACGAGCCCGCTGGCGGGGCGGAGCGAGTGCCTCCGGCAGGACTCGAACCTGCGGCCGACCGCTTAGAAGGCGGCTGCTCTATCCAGCTGAGCTACGGAGGCCCGGGCAGTGCGGGGTGATCGTACGTCCGGCCCGCCGCGTCGCCGATCACGGTTCGAGGCTGGCATGCGGCTGGCCTATGCTGACCGCTCCCATGGTGGCCGTAGCTCAGGTGGTTAGAGCGTCAGGTTGTGGCCCTGAAGGCCGGGGGTTCGAGTCCCCTCGGTCACCCCAAGAACGCTGGTCGGCCGCACGGCCAGCGAGCTCTCCAAAATCCTCCGCTTGCTAGTCTGCGGAGCCACGTGCCCCTCTAGCTCAATTGGTCAGAGCGTCGGACTCTTAATCCGCAGGTTCTGGGTTCGAGTCCCAGGGGGGGTACCGCCGGCGCTGGTCACGGCGTCTCACGGCCGCCCTTCGGGGCGGCCGCTGGCGTTGGAGGACCTGACGACCGCGCCATGCGTAGGAGCGCAGGCCGCCCGGGTCAGGCCCGCCGGGATGATCTGGTGCGGGCCCGCAGGGCGAGCCCGAGGGCCAGGAGGGCGAGCCCGGGCCCGATCATCGACTCACCGCCCGTATCGGCCACGGTGCCGTCGGGGTTGACGTTGCCCGCTCCGCCGGCGCCAAGGCCACTGCCCGCCGTGGTCGGGGTGGCGCCGGCCGTGGTGGGGGTGGCGCCGACCGTGGTGGGGGCGGTGGCGGTCGTCGTCGCGGTCGTGGCGGCCCCGCTGGTGGTGGCGGGCGCCGGGTTGGTCGTGGAGGGCGCCTCGGAGGTGGACACCTGGGGGATCGCCGTCGTGGTGGCGCCAGCCGTCGTGCTCGAACCGGCCGCCGTGGTGGTGGTGGCGTCGGCCGTGGTGGTCGTGGTGTCGTCCACTGTGGTGCTGGTGGGCGCGGCGCTCGAGTCGACGTCGTCGTCGCCGAGGTCGCCGGGCTGGACGACGGCCAGGGCCGTGCCCGCGGCGAAGACCAGTGCCGCTGCTCCCAGGATCAGCTTCTGGCTGGCATTCAGGGGGACCTACCTCGAGACGATGGGGGGTGGACCGTGGTGGGCGGATGGAGCGGGTGACGGGAATCGAACCCGCACCACCAGCTTGGAAGGCTGGGGCTCTAGCCGTTGAGCTACACCCGCCAGATGCGCGCGACCGTAGTCGCGCCGCGCTGGCGGGCTCCAGGGCCTGGTCTGCACCCCACAATAGTGGCGCATGCCACGCCGGATTCGGCGGATCTCCACGTGGCGGCGGTGCGCTGGCCCAGTGCAGACCGGGATCATGGGCGACGATGGCGCGCTCCAGCTCCAACAGCGCCGGGGGCGGGTCGAGGCCCAGCTCCTCGCGCAGCTGTGCTCGGAGGTCCTGGGCGGCCCGCAGCCCTCGGGCTGGCGCCCAGCGGAACAGGGCGCGCATCAGCAGCTCCCAGAGGCGCTCCCGCACGACGTGCTCGTCGATCAGGCCCTCGAGCTCGGGCAGCACCTCACGGTGGCTACCGCAGGCCAGGTCGGCGGCGATGCCTCCTCGATGGCGGTGACGCGCCCTCGTCGAGGCGATCGACGTCGTCGCCGAGGAACCGATCCTGCCAGCCCGGCTCTACGCTCGGCGTCGTCACGGGGAGTGGCGCAGTGGTAGCGCACCTGCTTTGGGAGCAGGAGGTCGGGGGTTCAAATCCCCCCTCCCCGACGTCCAACGAGCTGAGGGCCGCCTCGGAGGCGAACCGTGCAGAAGGCCCGGGACACGCCAGTACACTCGCCCTCCGCATGAGATCAACCGTCGAACCCCTCGAGGGGAACAAGGTCAAGCTGTCCGTCGAGGTCGACGCAGAGGAGTTCGAGAAGGCCGTCGACGACGCCTTCCGGAAGATCTCCCGGGAGATCAACATCAAGGGGTTCCGTCGGGGCAAGGCGCCTCGCCGGGTCGTCGAGAGCCACATCGGTTCCCTGGCCGGGCGGGAGCAGGCCCTGCAGGACTCGCTGCCCGAGTACTACTCCGCGGCGGTCATCGAGCACGACGTCGACGTGATCGCGCCGCCCGAGATCGACGTCACCGACGGACGCGAGGGGGGCGCCATCGCCTTCGACGCCGTCGTCGAGGTGCGGCCCACCATCGAGGTCCCCGGCTACGGCGGGATCTCGGTCACCATCGAGCGCCCTGGCGTCGACCAGGAGGCCCTGGCCGCCCAGATCGACCGCATGCGGGAGCTCGACAGCACCCTGGCCGACGTCGAGCGGCCGGCCGCCACGGGTGACACGGTCACCATCGACGTCGCCGGCACTCTCGACGGCGAGGCCCAGCCCGGCCTCACGGCCGACGACTACAGCTACACGGTCGGCTCCGGCGCCATCACCCCCGAGGTCGACGAGCAGCTGATCGGGGCGAAGGTCGGCGACATCCTGGAGTTCCCGGCCACCCACCCGGATCCCGACGAGAGCCGCGAGCTGCAGTTCCGGGTGCTCGTGAAGGCGGTCAAGGAAAAGGTGCTCCCCGAGCTCACCGACGAGTGGGCGGGCGAGGCCTCGGAGTTCGAGACGGTCGACGAACTGCGCGCCAGCCTCGCCGAGCGGATGACCCGGGCGCGAAAGGCACAGGCCCAGATGGCGCTGCGGGAGAAGGTCGGCGAAGCGCTCGCCGACCTCGTCACGATCGAGCTGCCCGAGCCGATGATCGCCCAGGAGATGCAGGATCGCCTGCAGGACCTCGCGATGCGGATCCAGGCGCAGGGGATTCGGCTCGAGCAGTACCTCGCCATGAGCGGCACCGACCCCGAGCAGTTCAGCGAGGAGCTACGCCAGACGGCCACGTCGGGGGTCAAGGTCGACCTCGCGCTTCGTGCCGTGGCCGACGCCGAGGGGATCGAGTGCACCGACGAGGACCTCGACGAAGAGCTGGAGGGCGTGGCCACCCGTGTGGAGCAACCGGTGGAGGAGGTGCGCGAGCGCTTCGAGCGCGCCGGGCAGATCTCGGCGGTACGCTCCGACCTCAGGAAGCGCAAGGCGCTCGAGTGGCTGCTCGAGCGGGCCGAGGTCCTGGATCCCGACGGTGTGGCCATCGACCGCAGCGAGCTGGAGCTCCCAGATGAGGACGACGGCGACCACGCCGACGTAGACGACGTAGACGACGGAGCGACCGGAGCGGTCGCCGAGGATTCGGAAGGCGAAGGCTCATGAGTGAGTCGATCGGTCAGCACGAGACGGTGATCCGGAACTACCTGGTCCCGACCGTCGTCGAGCAGACGAACCGAGGTGAGCGCGCCTATGACCTCTACAGCCGGCTTCTGAAGGAGCACATCATCTTCCTGGGCACGCCGATCGACGACACGATCGCGAACCTGGTGTGCGCCCAGCTGCTGCACCTCGAGTCGGAGAACGCCGACCGGGACATCAACATCTACATCAACAGCCCCGGCGGGGACATCACGGCGCTGTTCGCGATCTACGACACGATGTCGTTCGTGAAGCCCGACATCTCCACCATCTGCTTCGGCCAGGCGGCGTCCGCCGCCGCCGTGCTGCTGGCCGCCGGCACCAAGGGCAAGCGGCTCGCCCTGCCGCACGCCCGCGTGCTGCTGCACCAGCCCTGGGGCCAGGCAGGAGGCCAGGCCACCGACGTCGAGCTGGCGGCCCGGGAGATCCTGCGGATGCGCACCCAGCTGGACGGCCTCCTGTCGGAGCACACCGGCCAGGCCGCCGACAAGATCCACACCGACACCGAGCGGGACTTCGTGATGTCCGCCGATGAGGCGCGCGAATACGGCATCATCGATGAGGTCATCACGGCCCGCTCGTTGGCCGACAACACTGGCCCCATCACCCGGGCCAGCTGAACCGGCAGGACGAAGGAACACAGGGGGTCGACGTGGCCAAGTTCGGAGACGGTGGCGAGCTCTTGAAGTGCTCGTTCTGCGGCAAGTCCCAGAAGCAGGTCAAGAAGCTCATCGCGGGGCCCGGGGTCTACATCTGCGACGAGTGCATCGACCTGTGCAACGAGATCATCGAGGAGGAGCTCTCCGAGACCTCCGAGCTCCGCTTCGACGAGCTGCCGAAGCCGCGTGAGATCTTCGAGTTCCTGAACGACTACATCATCGGCCAGGAGCACGCGAAGAAGATCCTGTCGGTCGCGGTCTACAACCACTACAAGCGTGTGCAGTTCGGAGCCACCCACCACGACGACGTGGAGCTGGCCAAGTCGAACATCCTGCTGCTCGGGCCCACCGGCTGCGGCAAGACGCTCCTGGCGCAGACGCTGGCCCGCATGCTGAACGTCCCCTTCGCCATCGCCGACGCGACGGCGCTCACGGAGGCGGGCTACGTGGGCGAGGACGTCGAGAACATCCTCCTCAAGCTGATCCAGGCGGCCGACTACGACGTCAAGAAGGCCGAGACCGGGATCATCTACATCGACGAGATCGACAAGATCGCCCGCAAGAGCGAGAACCCGTCGATCACCCGTGACGTCTCCGGCGAGGGCGTGCAGCAGGCACTGCTCAAGATCCTGGAGGGGACGACGGCCTCGGTGCCGCCGCAGGGTGGGCGCAAGCACCCGCACCAGGAGTTCATCCAGATCGACACCACGAACATCCTCTTCATCTGCGGCGGCGCGTTCGCCGGGATGGAGAAGATCGTGGAGAGCCGGCTCGGCTCCAACGGCGTCGGCTTCACCTCCGACATCCGCCGCTTCGACGAGAAGGAGGCGGGCGCCGTGCTCACGCACGTGCTGCCCGAGGACATGCTGAAGTTCGGGTTGATCCCCGAGTTCATCGGTCGCCTGCCCGTCATCGGTGCCGTCTCGCCGCTCGACCAGGAGGCGCTCATCCGCATCCTCGCGGAGCCCAAGAACGCGCTGGTGAAGCAGTACCGCAAGTTCTTCGAGCTCGAGGACGTGGAGCTCGAGTTCACCGAGGACGCGCTGAGCGCGGTGGCCGACCAGGCCCTGCTGCGCGGCACCGGCGCCCGTGGGCTCCGGGCCATCCTCGAAGAGGTGCTCCTGAACGTGATGTACGACCTGCCCTCGCGGTCTGACGTCGAGCGGTGCGTCATCGACCGCCAGGTGGTCCTCGACAAGGTCAACCCGACGCTGGTGCCCCGCGACGACACCCCGCGTCAGCAGCGCCCGCGCCGGGCCGCGTCCTGAACCTCGAGGAGTCGCTGGCCTGGCTGGGCCGGCACATCAACCTCGAGGCCTCCCCGGCGGTCGCCGGTCGGGTCGAGGGCCTCAAGCTCGACGCCATGCGACGGCTCTGCGCCGTCCTCGGCGACCCCCAGCACGACCAGCCGGTCGTGCACATCACCGGCACGAACGGCAAGGGCTCGGTGGCCCGCATGGTGACGGCCCTGCTGGGGGCGCACGACCTGGCCGTCGGCACGTTCACCAGCCCGCACCTCGAGGCGATCAACGAGCGGCTGTCCCGCAACGGTGAGCCGATCTCCGACGCCGAGCTGGCCCGGGTGCTGACCGACCTCGCGACGCTGGAGTCGCTGCTCGACGAGCCGGCGTCGTACTTCGAGCTCCTCGCCGCTGCTGCGTTCCGGTGGTTCTCCGAAGAGGCGGTGGCGGTCGCCGTGGTCGAGGTCGGCCTCCTCGGCCGATGGGATGCCACCAACGTCGCCGATGGCACCGTTGCCGTGCTCACGAACGTCGCCCTCGATCACACCGACGGCCGCGAGGGATGGCGACTCCGGGTGGCCGAGGAGAAGGCGGGGATCGTCAAGCCGGGGTCCACGTTCGTGCTGGGCGAAACCGACCCCGAGCTGGCCGACGTGTTCGACGCGAGCCCTGCAGCCGCGATCTGGCGGCGGGACGCGGACTTCGCCTGCGTCGACAACCAGCTGGCCGTCGGCGGCCGGATGGTGGGCCTGCGCACGCCGGAAGGGCGCTACGACGAGCTGTTCCTCCCGCTCCACGGTGCCCATCAGGGCGAGAACGCGGCGGTCGCGCTGGCGGCCGTCGAGGCCTTCTTCGGACGGCCCCTCGAGCCCGCCCTCGTGCACGAGGCGTTCGCCTCGGTGCGCAGCCCCGGACGCTTCGAGGTGGTCGGTCGGGACCCGCTGGTCATCCTCGACGGGGCCCACAACGTCAGCGGCGCAGAGGCGGCGGCGACCACGCTCGCCGAGGGGTTCTACGCCGCTGACGGCAGTCGTCGCCTGGTGGTGGGGGTGCTGACGGGCCGGGATCCGCACGAGCTGCTCGACCTCCTGGGCGCAGCGGAGGCGGCCGAGGTCGTCTGCTGCACGCCCGACTCGCCGCGCGCCATGCCAGCGGCCGAGGTCGCCGAGATCGTCCGCGGCCTCGGGGGGCGGGCCCGGCGCGTGGACGACGTGGCCGACGCCGTCCGGGCAGCGGTGAGCGGCGCGGCGGCCACCGACGTCGTGCTCGTCACGGGCTCGCTCTACACCGTCGGGGCGGCCCGCACCGCCTGCCGTTCGATCGCCGGCCTCACCGTCCCGCCGTGATTCTCGCCAACCACCGGGCGTTGGCCCTGCGCCGCGAGCGCTCGGTAGCGTGCGCGCCATGAACCGGACCTTCGTGATGTGCAAGCCCGACGCCGTAGAGCGCGGTCTCGTCGGCGAGATCGTGTCCCGCCTCGAGCAGAAGGGCCTGCGGCTCGTCGCGGCCGAGCTGCGGGACGTCGACAAGGGCCTGGCGGAGGAGCACTACGCCGAGCACGCGGACAAGCCGTTCTTCGGTGAGCTCGTGACGTTCCTCACCCGCTCCCCGGTGTTCGCGATGGTCGTCGAGGGCCCGGCCGACAACACCTTCTCCCTCATCCGCATGCTCGTCGGCGCCACCAAGGTGGACGACGCCCTGCCGGGCACGATCCGGGGCGACCTCGCCACGATCACCACGGAGAACCTGGTCCACGCGTCCGACGGGCACGGCTCCGCCGCCCGGGAGATCGCACTCTGGTTCCCCGCCTTCGCCTGACGCCCCCGACCGGGCCGCACGGCCCCTCCCGGCGCAGGACACTGAGGACAGGGACCTCCGCGCCCGACGCTCCGGGCCGGCCGTCGGCGGTCGCCACCCTGCGAGTGAATTGTTGCGATCCGGTTACGGGGCCTAGGGTCATGGTCCACGCGAGGTGCGGAGCGTTCCCCTTCCCGCCTCCCCGAGCGCACGAGTAGGCTCCCCCGGACCCCGGCGGTAGCAAGCGGAGGCCATGCCCGCGATGTCCGAGAACGTCCTGTCTTCGATCATGGGCCGCGACATGGCGGTCGACCTCGGCACCGCCAACACCGTGGTGTACGTCCGGGGCCGGGGCATCGTGCTGAACGAGCCGTCCGTCGTCGCCGTGAACGTCCGGGACGGCCGGCCACTCGCCGTGGGCATCGAGGCCAAGCGCATGATCGGGCGGACGCCCGCCCACATCCAGGCCATCCGACCGCTGAAGGACGGCGTCATCGCCGACTTCGAGATCTGCGAGAAGATGCTCCGGTACTTCATCCAGAAGGTGAACAACCGCCGCTGGTCCAAGCCCCGGATGGTCATCTGCGTGCCGTCGGGGATCACGGGCGTGGAGCAGCGGGCGGTGCAGGAGGCGGCCGAGTACGCCGGCGCCCGGAAGCCGGCCTACATCATCGAAGAGCCCATGGCCGCGGCCATCGGCGCCGGCCTGCCGGTGCAGGAGCCCACGGGTAACATGATCGTCGACATCGGCGGCGGCACCACCGAGGTCGCGGTGATCTCACTCGGCGGCATCGTGGCGAGCCAGTCGATCCGCGTCGGCGGCGACGAGCTCGACGACGCCATCGTGCAGTTCATCAAGAAGGAGTACAGCCTCGCTGTCGGCGACCGCACCGCTGAGGAGGTCAAGATCGCCCTCGGATCGGCTTGGCCTCTCGAGGAGGAGCTCCACGCCGAGATCCGCGGCCGCGACCTCGTGACCGGCCTGCCGAAGACGATCGTCACGACGACGGAGGAGATCCGCGAGGCGATGGAGGAGCCCGTGGCGGCCATCACCGACGCGGTCAAGGTCACCCTCGACAAGACGCCACCCGAGCTGGCGGCGGACATCATGGAGAAGGGCATCACGCTGGCCGGCGGGGGAGCGCTCCTCCACGGCATCCAAGCGCGCCTCCACCACGAGACCGGCATGCCCATCGTGATCGCCCCGGACCCGCTCCACGCCGTCGCCATCGGCTCCGGCCAGTCCCTCGAAGAGTTCGAGGCGCTCAAGGGCGTCCTGTTCTCGTCCACCAGCCACTAGCCCCGCTCGCGGTGGCCACCACCCGGCGAGCCGGTCGCTCCAGACTCACGCTCGCGTTGCTGATCTTCACGTCGCTGGCCGTCCTGACGCTGGACTTCCGCGACGCCGGCGTCGTCGAGGGCGCCCGCCGCATCGCGGCCACGGTCTTCTCGCCCCTGCGGGGCGTGGCCCGCGCGGTCACCGAGCCCTTCTCCAACGGGTGGAACGGGATCACGGACTACGGCAACCTCGAGGCCGAGAACGACCGCCTGCGGGAGCGGCTCGAGGAGCTCGAGGGCAGCAGCGTCGTCGAGGCCGACGCCACCCACCAGCTGCAGGACCTCCTCGAGCAGCTGAACATCGACTGGGTCGGGGACATCCCGCGCGAGCGGGCCCGCGTGATCTCGGGCCCCGTCTCGAACTTCGGTCACACCATCGAGATCGGCAAGGGCTCGAGCTCCGGCATCGCCGAGGGCATGCCCGTGATCAATGGCGCCGGCCTGGTCGGACGGGTCGTGCTCGTCACGTCGAGCAGCTCCACCGTGCAGCTCATCACCGATCCCGACTTCGCCGTCGGGGTCCGGGTGGTGCCCGACGGCGTCACCGGCACCGCGAAAGGCAACGGGCGGGGCGAGGACCTCATCGTCGACACACCGCTCGATGCCGAGGCGGAGGTGGAGGCGGGGGTCGAGCTCACCACCAGCGGCGAGGACCGGAGCAACTACCCGCCGTCGATCCCCGTCGCCACGGTGCGACGCACGGAGGAGGGCAGCGGAGGGCTCACCCTGGACCTCATCGCCGAGCCGAACGTGGACACCGATCGCCTCGTGTTCGTCTCCGTATTGCTGCGGAAGGCGCCGAGGTGATCCCGGTCGGCCCCGGCGTTGTCGCCACGCGGGTGTCGTTCCTGCTGGTGCTGGCACTGACGATCCAGGTGGGCCTCGCCCCGGAGATCCCGGTCCTCGGCGTGCAGGGCGACCTGATGCTCCTCATCGCCATCGGCGGCGGACTCGCCGCGGGGCCGGACCGCGGTGCCGCCGTCGGGTTCGCCAGCGGCCTGGCCTACGACCTCTTCGTCCAGACGCCCTTCGGCCTGTCCGCCCTCACCTACGCGCTGGTGGCGTTCCTCGTAGGTTCGCTCCAGGACAGCGTGCTCCGGGCCGCGTGGTGGATCCCGGTCGCCACTGCCGGCGCGGGCAGCGTCGTGGGTGTCATCCTGTACTTCGTGTTCGGGACCGTCGTCGGCGTCGACTTCGCAGGGACGTCTCTGCCCATGGTCGCCCTCGTCGTCGGGTCGTTGAACGCCATCGCCGCCCCGCTCCTCATCCGCGCCGTGCGCTGGGCCACCGGCACGCAGGACAGCGTGCGGGCCCGTTCGGTCTACCGGTGAACCCCGACTCGCCCCGCCTCCGCCTGTCCGTCCTCGGCGTCGTCACGTTCTCCCTGTTCGCCGCGCTGTTCGCCCGGCTCTGGTACCTGCAGGTGATGGCCAACGACGAGTTCCAGGTCGCGGCCGAGGCCAACCGCATCCGCGTCGTGGCCGTCGAGGCCCCCCGGGGCCGCATCCTCGACCGCGACGGGCAGGTCATCGTCGACAACCGGGTGTCGGTGCAGGTGACGGTCGACCGCTCGGTGCTCGGAGAGCTGGAGCCCGAGGAGCGGCATGCCGTCCTCTCCCAGGTCGCTGACGGCATGGCGCGATCAGGCATCCCGAGCACGGTCGAGGTGCTGGAGGAGCGGATCGCCGACGATCGCTTCAGCCCGTACGTGCCCGTACCGGTTGCCGGCGACGTGCCGGAGGATCTCAAGATCTGGATCGACGAGCACGCCGACGAGCTCCCGTCGGTCGCGGCCAACCGGGTCGCAGTGCGCCACTACCCCTACGGGCAGCTGGCCGGTCACGTCGTCGGCTACACGGGCAAGATCAGCAAGGAGGAGGTCGACTCGGTCACGCGCGAGCTGGCCGAGACGAAGCCGTACACCCTCAACGACGAGATCGGGAAGTCGGGCATCGAGCGGCTCTACGAGTCCGAGCTCCGGGGCACGCCAGGCGTGCGCCGCATCGAGGTCGACGTCGACGGAGACCCCGTCCGCATCATCGACGAGGACCCGCCGGCGCCCGGTGACGACATCGTGCTGAACCTCGACATCGACGTCCAGGCCGTGGCCGAGCAGGCCCTCCAGGGCGGGCTCGAACGGGCTCGCCAGCGCAGCTGCAACAACTGCGAGGCCCCGAGCGTCGGCGCCGTCGGCTCCACCGTGGTGCTCGACCCGCACGACGGCGACGTACTCGCCATGGCGTCCTTCCCGACGTTCTCGCCCGCCGACCTGGTCGACGGGATCAGCGGCACCGAGTGGAGCTTTCTGAACGACAGGGCCAACCGCTACCCGCTCAACAACTGGGCCCTCCAGGGGCAGTACGCACCGGGCTCCACCTTCAAGCCCTTCACCGCGCAGGCGGCGCTCAAAGCCGGGCTGATCCAGCCGAACACGGTCATCTACGACGACGGCGTGTACGAGGTCCCGGGATGCCGTGGTGACTCGTGCCGCTTCAGCAACGACAACAGCAAGGCCTTCGGCAACGTGGACCTGCGGAAGTCGCTCACCGTGTCATCCGACTTCTACTACTACGACCTCGGCGCCCGGTTCTGGATCGACCAGGACAACGTCGGCGGGCCGGAGGCGATGGCCGACCGCCTGAAGGAGTGGGGCTTCCACGCGGACACGGGGATCGACCTGCCGAGCGAGCAGTCCGGCCGCATCCCCTCGCCCGAGTGGCTCCGGACGTACTGCGACGACGTCGGCACGTGCAGCGAGGACGACCGCGCCTGGCGCACCGGCAAGAGCGTCAACATGGCCATCGGACAGGGCGAGGTGCTCGTGACGCCGCTGCAGCTGGCGTCCGCCTACGCCACGCTCGCCAACGGCGGCACCCGGTGGGTGCCGCAGGTCGTCCGCGAGGTGCGCGACGGCGTCACCCGCGAGGTGAAGCGAACGATCGAGCCGAAGAAGGCGGGCACGGTCGAGATGGCGCCCGACTGGCGCCAGGCGATGATCGACGGCCTGGTCGGCGTCACCACGGAGGAGGGCGGCACCGCGCTCGGCGCCTTCCGTGGCTTCCCCAGCGACGCCTTCCCGGTGGCTGCGAAGACGGGCACCGCCCAGGTCAACAACAAGGCGCCGACTGCGCTGTTCGCTGCCTTCGGTCCGCGCGCCGATCCGAGCTTCGCAGTCTCCGTGCTCCTCGAGGAGTCGGGCTACGGCGGCGCCACGGCCGCGCCCGTCGCCCGACGCCTGTTCGACGTGCTGTCAGGCACCGAGCCGCTGCCACCGGCCAGCCCCGGCGGCGCGCTCCCCGTGGACACGCAGCTGTCGCCCGACCCAGGAGACGTGCGCGACTGATGGCCACCACCACCTTCTCCACGCGCCGCCCGATTGCTCCGGGTGCGCTCGGGCGCCTCTCCCGCAATCCCGCCTCGCCGTGGCGCCACGTCGATGTCGTGCTCATCGGCTGCGTTGTCGCCGTCGCCGCCCTCGGGTGCCTGATGATCTTCAGCTCCACCAGGGGCCGCAACCCGGCCGACTTCGACACGAGCTACCTGGCCAGGCAGCTGCTCTTCATCGGTATCGGGGCCGGGGCCATGGCGCTGACGGCCCTGGTCGACTACCGGCGCTACCGGGAGCTGGCCCCCTTGGCCTACCTCGCCGTGCTCCTCCTGCTCGTGCTCGTCGTGTCGGGCCTGGGCAGCGAGAAGAAGGGCACCCAGGCCTGGTTCCAGCTGGGGCCCTTCCAGCTCCAACCCTCGGAGCTGGCCAAGATCGTCGTGGTCGTGACGTTGGCCTCCGTCATCGCCCACTTCGAGAGCGAGCTCGACATAGCCCGCTTGGGGGCGGTCCTCGCCGTGGTCGGCGTGCCGATGGCGCTGATCCTCCTGCAGCCCGACCTCGGCACCACGTTGGTGTTCGTCGCCGTCGGCATGGGGATGCTGCTGATCGGAGGTGCCCGCGTGCGTCACATCGTGGCCCTCACCGCGGTCGGCGTGTCGATGGTCGCACTGGTCCTCAACTCGGGGATGCTCGAGAGCTACCAGCGATGCCGCCTCACGGTGTTCGTCGACCAGGAGAGCTCCGACTGCGCCGCTCGTGACGCCGGTTACAACGTCGACCAGGCGCAGGTGGCCACCGGCGCCGGCGGTCCGTTCGGCAAGGGGCTGTTCAACGGCACGCAGACGCGCCTCGACAACGTTCCCGAGCAGCACACCGACTTCATCTTCACGGCGGTGGGCGAGGAGCTCGGCTTCATCGGCTCGGGCTCGCTGCTCGCCCTGCTAGGCCTGATCGCCTGGCGCATCTGGCGAACCGCCCAGATGGCCCGCGATCCCCTCGGCACGCTGATCTGCGTCGGGGTGCTGTCGATGTTCGTCTTCCAGGTCTTCGAGAACATCGGGATGACGATGGGCATCATGCCGGTCACCGGCATCCCCCTCCCATTCATGAGCTACGGCGGCTCCAGCACCCTCACCGCCTTCATCGCCATGGGTCTGGTGCTGAACGTGCACATGCGCCGCTTCAGCTGACCCGCCCTGGTTCGGGGCACGAGCGCCCCTGGGGCCATAGGCGCCCCCGACCCACCAGTGCTCGACGGTCGCCCTGAACCTCACGCGGCAGCTCGCGTGGCTCCGGTGCCCCGCGACCTGGGGCGGCAGCTGGCCCCTGACGGTCCGAACCGTGGGTGGGAAAGGGGTCGTTCGGCCCATACCGGAGCGGGACGACCTGGTCGATATTGGGGGGCATGCCGCAGACGACGACCGCCCACCTCGTGACGCCGCGGGGGCGAGGGCGCCATCCTCGGCGCCGCCTCGAGGCCACGCGGGCACCGGCCCCGTTCCTCGAGCTCCAGGGCGTCACCGCCCGAACGTCCGGGGGCCGGGTCCTCCTCGATGACGTGAGCTTCTCCGTGCGCCGGGGGTGGCTGATCGCCGTCGTTGGACCGACCGGTGCCGGGAAGACGTCGCTGGCCCGGGCCCTCACCGGCGCCCAGGCGCTGGAGGCCGGCTCGATCCGTCTCGACGGTCGCGACCTCACCTCCGCCGACGGCATCCGGCGCGAGCGCATCGCCTACGTCCCGCAGGACGATGTCCTCCACGGCCAGCTCGAGCTCGGCCGGATGCTCTCTTACGCCGCCTCTCTCCGCGTCCCCGCTGCGCTCGGCGAGGGAGAGCGGCGCCGCCGCACCCACTCCGTCCTGGCCGAGCTCGGTCTCGAGCAGCACGCCGACGTCCCGATCAGCCAGCTCTCCGGCGGCCAGCGCAAGCGGGCCAACATCGCCGCCGAGCTCGTCGGCCGGCCCGATGTGCTGGTGCTCGACGAGCCCACCTCCGGCCTCGACCCCGGGTACGAGAAGTCCGTGATGGCGACGCTGCGCGACCTCGCCGACGGCGGGCGCACGGTCATCACCGTCACACACAGCATGCAGGCGCTGGCCTGCTGCGACCGGGTGCTGTTCCTCGCCGAGGGCGGGCGGGTCGCCTACTTCGGCCCACCGGCCCGGGTCAGCGAGTACTTCGGCCGTGCGGACGCCGCCGACGTCTTCC
>JAUXRW010000088.1 GCA_030681555.1 Acidimicrobiales bacterium | reverse complement strand
CGACGGAACCGTCACCCGCGACGAGGCGCTCGCCAGCGCCGTCGCTGATCTCGGCGGCGACCGACCTACCGGTGTCGGCCGACCTGGAGCACGGCCTTGCGGACGACCCGACCGCCGTGGCCGAGCTGGCCGAGGCGGGGGTGCGCGGGTGTCGGTGGACGGCGGGTTCGCCTACGCCCGTTCGGCGGGCTGGTCGACACCGCGAGGGAGCTGCTCGAGCAGGACACCACCACCTTCCGGGACCGGGCCGGGCGCGGGCGAGCGGTCGCCCGAAACGCCTTCGGCTGACGCACCTTGCGGGGGGGGCGCCAGTGTCAGGCGCTCAGCTGTCGGCCGGGCCCGCCGGCGCGAGGTGGGAGATGCCGACACCACCTCGGGTGGCGCCGCCGTGGCGCGCCTGTTCCGCGGCGAGGTCGAGCGGCCGAGGGCGCGCGCCGGCCCGCGCCTGCTCGACGAGCTCGGGCGTGAGCGCGTCGGCCGGCAGGATCCAGCACACCTCGAACTCGATGCCATCCGGGTCCTGGGCGTACAGCGACTTCGTGGTCACGTGGTCCGACGCGCCCACCAGAGCCCCGTGCTCCTGCAGCACCTGCTGCAGCCGCTCCAGCTCGTCGAGCGTGTCGACCTCCCATGCGAGGTGGTAGAGCCCGACCGTCGCCCGCCCGGCCTCGCTCGCACCCGCCGCCGGCCCGACCTGGAACGCGCCGAGGTCGTGGTCGTTGGTGGACCCCGGCGCGCGGAAGAACGCCCCCTGGCCGGGCAGGTAGGTCAACGTCGTGAAGCCCAGCACCTCTTCGTAGAAGGCGCGGGTGACATCGATGTCGCGCACGTAGAGGACGGCGTGGTTCAGGCGCGTGACGGGCATGCCTGTGAGAACGGCGGCGGCCCGTACGGCATTCCCGGGCGGGTGGGACAGCGGTCGATGTCCCGGTCTTCCGGTCGGTGCTCCCCGAGCCGACCTGCGGAGCCAGGAGCGAAGCGACGCCCGGCCCAAGCAGCGGGACGACGCAACACGCAACCGGCGAAAGGGTGGCTCCGCCACCCCGAGCCGACCTGCGGAGGCAGGAGCGAAGCGACGCCCGGAGCAGGCTAGAGAGACAGGTCGAACCACTCCGTGGCGCGCGCGGGTACCCGCTCCCCCGGCACGATCACCGCGGTGAGGTTGAGCGGGTCGGCGCCCGAGAGGCGCACGGCCCGGCCGATCGGCTCGGCCCTGCGGATCGCCTGCAGCGTCTCGGCGGCCTGCGGGAGGGCGAACTGCTCCCCGCTGAAGCCACGGACGAATCGGCCGCCGGCGACCACCCCGCGGTCCTCCATGCGACGCAGCGCCCACTGGAGGTCCCGCCAGCGCAGGGCCGGGTGTTCGGCGGCGACGAGGTCGTAGAAGACCACCCCCCACCGGTCGAGGAGCTGGTCGGCCAGCGCCTCGGCCAGCTCGTCGCGATCGATGTCGGTAGCGGCGGCGGGGACGAGGCACCAGCGGCCGGCCGTCTCGGTGGGCCGCAGGGCGCCGGTGCGGAGCCGAGCCCGGCGGGGCGCGGTGGTGGGAGCGTGGCGACGACCGGAGGCCAGAGCCCGGACCGGCTCGAAGCCGTCGGAGGCCAGCAGGCCGCGTGCCATGCCCTCCCACAGCGCGGCCTCGACGTCGGCCAGTGTCCGGCTCGTGGCCTGCGCCAGCTGGCCGGCGAAGCAGGCCCCGCGTCGGCCGAGCACCTCGACCACCTCGGCCACCGCACCGCAGGCGGGCACGGGCGGGGAGCTGTCGCCGCGGTGGGCGGCGAGCAGCCAGGGCAGGTCGGCGCGGAGCACGAGCGACACCGGGGTGGCCCGGGTGGCGCCTGCGAGGCGTCGATCCGGATCGTCGGGCGACGGCGGTCGGAGCCGCAGCCAGGTGACCTCACCCTGGTGGCAGAGCCGGTCGAGCCAGGCCGGTTCGTAGTCGTGCACCCGACGGGCCAAGACCTGCGGCTCCCAGGCGCCCACCGCGGTCTCGAACCCCTGGAGCTGGCCGATCACGCGGGTCACCCCGTCGACGCCGCGGTGTTGCGTCGCGTCGGTGACGTGGTGCCACTGCACCAGGAAGCGCATGAGCTGCTCGGGCGAGGCCGGCTCAACGCGCCGACGACGCTGCGTGCGCGAGTACGCGTGCATCCGGCTGAGCAGACGGCGGCTCGACCACTCGACGGCGGCCGGATCGTCTGCGGCGTCGACGGCCCGCTCGGTGAAGCGTCCCTGGATGGCGAAGCCCTCGGCCTCGAGAGTGGCCAGGGCCACGGTGACGCGGCCGTGGGGCAGGCCGGTGCGGGCGGCCAGGTCGCCGCGGGTGAGCGGTGACGCCACCTCCAGGTGGCCGCGCAGCACCTGGGCGGCCGCCTGCTCAGCGGTGGTGCCGTCGCCGTCGACGCTGTCGACCAGCGCCCGCACGGCCGGCGTGGCCTCGACGGTGTGCCACCGCTGCGAGCCGTCGTCACCGAGGAGCGACGCCACCCGGCCGCGGCCCCGTAGTGCGTCGAGGAGGTCGGTCCAGGCCGTAGGGCACGGGCTCAGCACGAGCGTGCTCAGGAGGTCGTGGAGCTCGTCCGGCGTCGCGGGGGCAGGCTCGATCTCCGTCCGCACCCGGTCGATGGCCTCCTGCGTGACGCGCCCCACCTCCCCGATGGCCACGGGCAGGCCCCGACGCAGCGGGACGGCGTTCGTGCGCCGGTCGATGGCCTCGCCGTCGTCGAGAAACGCGTACGGGCGGGCGGTCAGGATCTCGTGGGCGAGCAGGGACGGCTCGGTGGAGTCGACGAAGTGGAAGCGGACCTCGCCTTGCTCCACCCGACGCCACAGCTCGACGAGACCGTCGCAGTCGAGCGCCTCGGTCAGGCAGTCGTGCACGGCCTGGCGCGGGAGCGGGTGGTCGGGCACTTCGATGGGCCCGACGACGTTCTCCTGGCAGGCCGCCGCGCCGGGGAACACGGCCGCCAGCAGGTCGTCGCTCTGCATCCGCTGGAACGGCGGCGGCACCCGACGCCCGCCACGGAAGCGCAGCACCACCAGGCTCCGGTTCAGGCTCCAGCGCCACCGGCTCTGGAAAATGGGCTGGTCGAGGATGGCCTGCTGCAGGGTGGCCCGGATCGAGCTCGACGTGAGGAAGCGGGGCACGTCGGCGAGCGGGAAGCTGTGGTGCGGCCCCAGCGAGATGACGACGGCGTCGTCGTTGGCGCTGGCCTGCAGCTCGAAGTTGAACCCTGCGCAGAACTTCTTGCGGAGCGCGTAGCCGAGGGCCCGGTTGAGCCGGCCGCCGTGGGGCGAGTGGACGACGAGCTGCATGCCGCCCGACTCGTCGAAGAAGCGCTCGATGACCAGGTCGTCCTGCGTGGGCATGACGCCGAGCACGGCCCGGGCCGCCGCCAGGTAGGTGACGACGGTGGCCGCCGCGTCGCGTTCGACGCCGGCCAGCTCGACGATCTCCTGGACCGATCGGGCGAGGTCGTCGTCCACGATGCCGCGCTCCACGACCGAGCGGATGCGGGCGACCTCCTCGCTCAGCTCCGCGGTGCGGGCCGGGGCCTCGCCCCGCCAGAAGGGGATCGTCGGGTGCTTGTCGCCGGCGTCGACGACCCGCACCTCGCCGCCCGTGACCTGGCGGATCTGCCAGTGGTGCGTGCCCAGGATGAACACGTCGCCGGCCATCGACTCCGTGGCCCAGTCCTCGTTCACGCTTCCGATGAGCGTCTCGTCGGGTTCGGCGACGACGCGGAAGTCGCCCAGCTCCGGGATGGCGCCGCCGCTGGTGAGGGCGGCCAGCCGTGCCCCCTTGCGGCCCCGCAGCTCGCCGTTCACCGCGTCGTGGTGGACGTAGGCGGCCCGGGTGCCCCGGCCGGTCTGGATCCCCTGGCTCACGAGCGCCAGGACGTCATCGAAGGCGGTGCGGGTGAGCGAGCGATAGGGGTGGGCCGTGGTGACGAGCCGGTAGAGGTCGTCGACCTTCCACTCCTCGGCGGCGGTCTCGGCGATGATCTGCTGGGCGAGGATGTCGAGTGGGGCCACGGGCGGCTCCACCGCGTCGAGGCGTCCGGCCCGCACGGCGGCCAGGAGCCCGGTGCACTCGACGAGCTCGTCGCGGGTGAGGGGGTAGAGCCGCCCCCGGGGCGTGCCGGTGCGGGTGTGGTTGGAGCGGCCGACGCGCTGGAGGAAGGTCGCGATGGACCGGGGCGAACCGATCTGGCAGACGAGCTCCACCGGCCCGATGTCGATGCCCAGCTCGAGCGAGGCGGTGGCGACGAGGGCCTTCAGCTCCCCGGCGCGGAGCCGTGTCTCGACGCGCAGGCGGCGATCCTTCGAGAGGCTCCCGTGGTGGGCGGCCACGACATCATCGCCGAGCCGCTCGCCGAGCTCGTGGGCCAGCCGCTCGGCGAGGCGGCGGGTGTTGACGAACACGATGGTCGTGCGG
>JAUXRW010000049.1 GCA_030681555.1 Acidimicrobiales bacterium | reverse complement strand
CCCCTCCCCCAGAGCCTCGGCCACCGCGTCCTGGTCCTCGAGCAGGAGCCGGTCGCCGGGTCGGTTCGTGCGGCGGTGCAGCTCCACCCGGGCCGACAGGAGCGTCTGGTACGCGTCCGTCAGGGCGGGGTCGTCGCCCTCCCACAGGAGGCTCCGGGCCGCCTCCGCCCAGCGCAGGCCGTGGACGTCGCGTAGCCCGCC
Organism: Acidimicrobiales bacterium; assembly: GCA_030681555.1. Taxonomy (GTDB): domain Bacteria; phylum Actinomycetota; class Acidimicrobiia; order Acidimicrobiales; family VFJN01; genus VFJN01. Next base: position 16,975 of record JAUXRW010000049.1, on the reverse strand, counting down.
GCGGCCCTCCTTGAGGTCGGGTTCCAGCAGGAACGCCACCTCCCCCGCCTGGGCATGGCGTTCGGCCACTCGCGTGGAGAGCTCGGCGAGCCACCGCCTGGCCCGCTTCTGCCACTGCTCGATGGCCCGGGCGCCGAGCTCCTCGGTGAGCCGCTCGTCGCCTCCGATGTGCCGGACTTGCAGTAGCGAGGTGGCGGTGTCGAGGTCGTCGGACGCCAGAGCGAGCGCCTCCCGGACCGTGCGCACGGCGTGTCCGAGCTTCAGGCCCTCGTCCCAGATCGGGTACCAGAGCCGGTCGGCCAGCGCCCCGATGTCGGATCGCCCCTCGTGCAGGAGGAGCACGTCGATGTCGGACTGCAGGCTGAGCTCCGCCCGGCCGTAGCCGCCCACGGCGACGAGGGCCACGTCGCCGGCGCCCACCTCGGTCTCCGCGGCCGTCAGGAGGTCGGCCAGCCACGCGTCGACGAGGTCGCTGTAGGCCCGGCAGAGCTCCCGCCCGATGAGGGACGCGTCGTCCGCCAGCTCCGAGCGAGCGACCGTCAGTCCCATCGGGGAAGTCTGCCAGCCACCGCGCCGGTCGGTGACGGCAGCCCCCGTCTCCCCCCGCGAACTGGTGGACGACGTGCTGCGTCTTCGCAGTGCGTTGTCCACCGGTTGCTCGGTGTGAAGTGTGGGGGTGCGGGCGTGCCGGGTCGGAGCACTAGGGCTCTTCGAGCTGGCGAGAGAGGGCCCTTGCGGCGACGGCCACGGGGTCCCACACGCTGGAGAAGGGCGGCGCGTAGGCCAGGTCGAGGTCGATGATGTCGTCGACCCGCATCCGGGCGTGCAGGGCGACGGCCAGGGTGTCGATCCGCTTGCCTGCCGCGTTGCCGCCGATGATCTGGCCGCCGAGCAGCCGGCGCGTGCCCCGCTCGCCGAGCAGCTTCACCGTCATCGGCTCGGCATCAGGCAGGTAGCCCGCCCGGGTGGTGGTCTCGATGGTGGCAGCAGACCACTCGAACCCGGCGGCCGTGGCCTCGCGCTCGTTCAGACCGGTGCGCGCCACCTCCAGCGAGCACACCTTCGTGATCGCCGAGCCGACGACGCCGGGGAACGTGGCGTAGCCGCCGCCGAGGTTGGTTCCTGCGACCCGGCCCTGCTTGTTGGCCACCGTGCCGAGCGCGATATGGACCTGCCGGCCGGAGACCAGGTGCGGCGAGGTGCAGCAATCGCCCGCCGCGAACACGCCGTCGGCGTCGGTGCGTTGGCGGCGATCGACGGCGATCGCTCCCCTCGCACCGGTAGCCACCCCCGCTGCGGCGGCCAGCTCGCTGTTCGGCGTGACGCCGAGCCCGAGCACCACGAGATCCGCGGGCAGCGATGCTCCGTCGGCCATCAGCACCCTTCCCGGCTCGAACGCCGCCACCTGGGCGCCGAGCCGCACGTCCACGCCGAGCCCACGGATCGGGTCGCGGAGGCGCGCCGCCATGTCCGGATCGAGCGTGCCCATCAGTTGGTCGGCGCCCTCGACGAGCGTCACCTCCGCACCCCACCGCACGAAGGCCTCGCACATCTCCAGCCCGATGTAGCCGCCCCCGACGACCACCACCGTGCGGCAGCGGCTGGTGCGGGCGTGGTCGAGCAGAGCTGTGGCGTCGTCGAGGGTCTGCACGCCCTTCACGCTCTCACCCGAGATCCCGGGGAGGTCGGGGCGGGTGGGACGCGCGCCGGTGGCGATGTGGAGCTGGTCGAAGTCGAGCTGGAAGGTGCGGCGGCGTTGCCCGTCCCGCACCTCCAGGACGCGGGCCGCGAGGTCGATCGCCTTGACCTCGTGGTGCAACCGGACGTCGATCCGCTGCTCGCGGTGCTCCTGCGCCGTGCGAGCCACGAGGTCGTCGACGCCCGCGACCTCGCCGCCGACGAGGTACGGGATCCCGCAGGCCGAGTAGCTCACCCAGCCGGTCCGCTCGAGTGCGACGATCTCGAGGTACGGCTTGCGCCGCCGAGCCTCGGCCGCTGCCGCCATCCCCGCAGCATCTCCCCCGATCACCACGAGCCGCTCCGCCATCGCGGGTGAGGCTACCCGTCAGGTCATGGGAGACTTCGGGGATGGCCGTGCGCGAGGACTGTCGCCACTATTCGACGCGCTCGATGCCCTCGGGCGACGTCGTGCAGCGCTGCCGCGTGGAGATGGCTGAGGCGACCCCGTTCGGCTGCCCCGAGCACTGCCTCTTTTTCGAAGCCCGGTCGATCACCGACGCCGGCTGGCAGCGCTTCGAGCGCCCCGAGGACGACCCCGACGGCTCCTCCTGACCCCCCGGGTGGGGCGGGTGCCGCTCAGTCGGCAGGTCGGCGGCGACGGAGGAGGACGTGGGCCTTGGCCGCCCCCCAGTGCAGGCCGGGCTCGTGCACCGAGGGGTCGAGGTCGCCGAAGGACGCCGGCGCGAGGTCGTAGGCGTCGTCCGGGAACAGCCGCTCCGCCTGTGCGTCCCGCACGACGGGCGGCACGCCGGCGACGGCCAGGACCTGCGTGGGGAAGGACACGGCCCGCCGGAGGAGGTCCAAGGGGTTGGAGCGCTGGATGCCGACGTCCTCCCCGAGCAGCTCGCGCAGCGGCGGCAGCACGGTGTCGGCGGCGAGGCCCGCTGCGTCCCGTGCGGCGTCCTGCACGGCCGACGGGAGCTCTTCGCCGCGCCACTCCTCCCAGCGGCGGCCGATGCAGCGCTGGACCCACGCGGGGAGCGCCACCTCCACCGCCGCGAACAGCTCGTCGGCATAGCGGGACAGCGCCTCGAGATCTCTTGGGTCGTCGTCCACGCCGGCCTCAGGTCAGGAGCTGGTTGAAGCCGCCGGACCGCAGCCCGGCGAGGTCGAGGGCCACCCACCGGTAGCCGGCCTCCCGCACCCCCGCCAGGACGGCCTCCCGCTTGGCGAGCACGGTATCCAGGTCGAGCTCCGGCACCTCGATGCGGGCGACCTCGCCGTGGTGGCGCACGCGCAGCTCGGTGAAGCCGAGCCCGCGCAGGGCGGCCTCGGCCCGCTCCACGCTGGCCAGGCGACCGAGGGTCACGGCGGTGCCGTACGGCAGGCGCGACGCGAGACAGGCGGCCGCTGGCTTGTTCCAGGTGACCAGCCCCAGCGCCTTCGACGCCTCCCGGACGTCCGACTTCGCGAACCCGGCGTCCACCAGCGGGAACACCGCGCCCCGCTCGGCCGCCGCTCGCTGCCCGGGTCGGTGGTCGCTGAGGTCGTCGACGTTGACCCCCAGGCACACCGTGGCCCCGCGCGCGGCGGCCACGGGCGTGACCGCCGTGAGCAGGGCGTCCTTGCACCAGTAGCAGCGGTCGCCGTCGTTCCGGGCGTAGTCCGGGCTGTCCAGCTCGTCCGTGACGACCTCCCGCCAGGACAGGCCCCACGCCGCCGCGAGCGCGGCGCACCCCGCCCGCTCGGCCTCGGGGAGGGACGGCGAGACGGCGGTGACGGCAAGCGCCCGATCGCCCCCCAGGGTGTCGTGCGCCACCCATGCGAGGAAGGCGGAGTCCGCCCCGCCGGAAAAGGCCACCACCACCGATCCGAGATCGACGAGTCGGCGGCGCAGCACGTCGAGGTCTGCGACAGCGCTCACGGGGAACAGTCTGCCCTGCGGTTCACAGCACAGAAACATCCGTGTGTGTAAGGTCCCGCTCGACGCGACCAGGCTCCTGGGCGAGAGGGTGGGCACCCGATGGGGAGGCAATCCATGAAGCACAGCAAGTTCCTGCGTATCGGCGCCGTGGTTGCGGGGCTGTCGCTCGTGGCCGCTGCGTGCGGCGACGACGACGATGCCGCGACGACCGACGACACCAACGCTGCACCCAGCGAAGAGGTCGCAGAGTACTCGATCGCCTTCGTCGGACCGCTCACCGGTGACGCCGCCAACCTCGGCATCTTCATCCGCGACGGCGCCACGGCGGCCGTCGAGCAGTTCAACGAGGAGCACGACGACATCGAGATCACCCTGGAGGAGTTCGACACCCAGGGCGATCCGGCCCAGGCGCCCACCGTCGCCGCGGACTACGTCAACGACGACAGCATCCTCGGGCTCGTCGGCCCGGCCTTCTCCGGTGAGACGAAGGCCGTGCTGCCCACCCTCGAGGAGAACGGCCTCGTGATGGTCAGCGCGTCGGCCACCAACGCCACGCTCCAGGACACGGTGCCCGGCGGCAAGTCGTTCCACCGCGTGCTGGCGGACGACGCCGCGCAGGCGGAGGGGCTCGTGAAGTACCTCACCACCGACCTGCAGCCGGCGTCGATCGCCATCATCCACGACAACTCCGAGTACGGGCAGGGCCTGGCCGTGCAGCAGCTCGCCACGCAGCTGGCCGAGACCGACATCGAGATCGTGGCCACCGAGGCCATCGACCCCGACAGCGAGGATTACTCGGCCGCCGTCAACACCGTGAAGACGGCCAACCCCGAGGCCATCTTCTTCGGTGGCTACTACGAGGAGGCCGGCACGCTGGCCAAGCAGCTGAAGGACGAGGGCGTCGAGGCGACGTTCATCTCCGCCGACGGCTCGCTCGACCTGGGCTTCATCGAGTCCGCCGGTGACGCCGCCGAGGGCGCGCAGATCAGCTGCCCCTGCAACCTCGCCACCACCAACAGCCCCGGTGCGCTCGGTGAGTTCGCCACGGCCTACGAGGAGATCATCGGCAGCCCGCCGGGCACCTACTCGACCGAGGCCTTCGACGCCGCCAACATCCTGATGACCGGCATCGCCGAGGGCGCCACCGACCGGGCGGCGCTGCTCGAGTACGTGGAGGGGCTCACCGACGTCACCTACGCCATCTCCAAGGACGTCGTGTTCGCCGAGACGGGCAACATCGAGGCCCGTGGCATCTTCCTGTTCGAGGTCAAGGACGGCGAGTTCGCCCCGCTGGTCGCCACCGACGACCTGTAGGTCGGCCACGACCTGAACGGTCCACCACAGGGGGGCGCTCGCCGGAGCGCCCCCCTGTGCCATCGAGGGATACGGAGCCATCCCCATCGACATCAACTTCAGCGGGCTGATCGACGACTTCTGGGCGCAGACCATCGACGGTCTGGCGGTGGGATCGATCTACGCGCTGATCGCCCTCGGTTACACGCTCGTGTACGGCGTGCTCCGCCTGATCAACTTCGCCCACTCGGAGATCTTCGCCCTGGGCATCTACGCCTCCGCCTTCGCCATCGAGGGCTGGCTCGGGGTGACGGGCACCCGGACGGGGCTGGGCCTCGTCGGCACCCTGCTCGCCCTGCTCGCCATCAGCATGCTCGTATCGGGCGGGGCGGCCCTGCTGATGGAGCGGGTCGCCTACCGGCCGCTGCGGCGCCGCAACGCACCCCGCCTCACCGCCCTCATCACGGCTATCGGCATCTCGCTGGTGGTGCAGGAGTTCCTCGCCCTCCGCTACGGGCGGAGCAAGATCACGCCGCAGCGGCTGTTCGAGAAGGAAAGCCTCTTCACGTTCCTCGGCGAGGAGGTGCGCAACGACAAGGTGCTCGTCTTCGTCGCCGCCATCGTGCTGATGATCGGCCTCGACCAGTTCGTGCGCCGGAGCCGCCTCGGTCGAGGCATACGGGCCACGGCGCAGGATGCCGAGACCGCCCAGCTCATGGGGATCAACATCGACCGTGTGGTGATGCTGACCTTCCTGCTGGGCGGCCTGCTCGCCGGGGCCGCCGGCTTCTTCAACCTGATCTTCTTCGAGTCGGCCCGCTTCAACATCGGGTTCCTCCCGGGCATCAAGGCCTTCACCGCAGCCGTGCTGGGCGGCATCGGCAACGTTCGGGGCGCGCTGCTCGGCGGGCTTCTGCTGGGCGTGCTCGAGAAGTACGGCGCCGCCCTGTTCGGCGGGCAGTGGACCGACGTGTTCGCCTTCGTGGTGCTCGTGCTGGTCCTGCTTGTGCGGCCGAGCGGCCTGCTCGGCGAGACGCTCGGGAGGGCGCGAGCATGAGCCGCATCCCGGCTCTTCCCAAGCTCCCGGCCCTCCCGCGGGTTTCGCTGGTCGACCCGCTCACGCGGCGCTGGGAGCGCCTGCCGTGGTGGGGCAAGGCCCTCGTGCTCCTCGGGGTGCTGGCGTTCGCCATCTGGTACCCGAGCACCCTCGAGCCGAAGTGGCAGAGCGTGCTGTTCTTTCCGGTGGGCGTGTACATCCTCTTGGCCCTCGGCCTGAACGTGGTCGTGGGCCTCACCGGCATGCTCGACCTCGGCTACGTGGCCTTCTTCGCCGTCGGCGCCTACACCACGGCCAAGCTCACCGCGGAGGGCGGCGGCCTCACGGCCTGGGAGTGCATCCTCCTGGCCGTCCTCCTGGCCATGGTCGCCGGGGTGACCCTCGGTGGACCCACGTTGCGATTGCGCGGGGACTACCTCGCCATCGTCACGCTCGGCTTCGGTGAGATCGTGCGGATCGTCGCCCAGAACACCCCCAGCCTCGGCCAGGCCCGTGGTATCACCGCGATCCCGCACCCGTCGTCGCTGGCCGGTCTCGACTTCGGCATCGACCCCCTGCCCTACGTGTACCTGGTGCTGGCGGCGATCGTCCTGGCCATCTTCCTCATCGCGCGGCTGCGCCGCTCGCGGGTCGGCCGGAGCTGGGCCGCCATCCGGGAGGACGAGGACGCCGCCGAGCTGATGGGCGTCCCGACCTTCAAGATGAAGCTGTGGTCGTTCGCCGTCGGCGCGTCCACGGGTGGCCTGGGCGGGTGGATCTACGCCTCGAAGGTCGGGTTCATCAACCCGGACACCTTCCCCCTGAACCTGTCGTTCCTCGTGCTGGCCGCTGTCGTCCTCGGCGGCCTCGGCTCCACGCCGGGGGTCATCGCCGGCGCCTTTGCCGTCGGGTTCATCCCGGAGTACCTCCGGGAGTTCTCGGGCGAGGAGACGGTGCTCGAGCGGCTCAACAGCATCACCGGCGGCGAGGCCACCGACATCAACGAGTACCGCTTCTTCCTGTTCGGCCTGGCCCTGATCCTGATGATGATCTTCCGGCCGCAGGGGCTGCTCCCCAGCCGCCAGCGGGCCGCCGAGCTGGCCGAGGCGACCGGCGAGCAGGCCATGGGTGCCGTGGCGGGCGTCGACGAGGCCGACGTCGTGGCCCAGCACACCGGCGACCGCGCCGCAACCCTCGAGGTGCCGGACGACGTCGACCTGCCCGACGACTTCATCGCCCGCGCCGAGGAGGCGCAGGAGGAAGTGCTCCGCCTCACCGACGTGACGATGCAGTTCGGCGGGGTCGTGGCGCTGAACGACGTCTCCCTCACGGTGCGGCGGGGCGAGATCTTCGGGATCATCGGGCCGAACGGCGCGGGCAAGACCACGGTGTTCAACTGCATCACCGGCGTGTTCCGGCCCACCTCCGGCGACATCGGCCTCGACGGCGTGTCCCTGGTCGGCAAGAAGCCCCACCACATCACCGAAGCCGGCGTCGCCCGGACCTTCCAGAACATCCGCCTGTTCCCGAACATGACCGCGATCGAGAACATCCTCGTGGGCGCCGATGCCCGCCACACCACCAGCGTGCCCGGTGCGGTCGTGGGCTCTCCGAAGCACGGTCGGGAGGAGCGGCTCGGGCGGGCCGAGGCCCTCCGCTTGCTCGACTTCGTCGGCATCGGCCGACGCGTCGACGAAGCCGCCCGCAACCTGCCCTACGGCGACCAGCGCCGTCTGGAGATCGCCCGGGCGATCGCCACGCAGCCAAAGGTCCTGCTGCTCGACGAACCCGCGGCCGGGTTCAACCCGGCGGAGAAGCAGGCCCTCGTCGCGCTGATCCGACAGATCTGCCGAGCCGGCCTCACGGTCGTGCTCATCGAGCACGACATGGAGGTGGTGATGGAGGTCTGCCACCGCATCGCCGTGCTCGACTTCGGCGAGAAGATCGCCGAGGGCCTGCCTGAGGAGATCCAGAGCGACGAGCGGGTCATCCGGGCCTACCTGGGGGTCGAGATCGATGCTCCTTGAGCTGGACGACGTGCGTGTGCACTACGGGCAGGTCGAGGCGCTCAAGGGCGTGTCCGTCAGCGTCGACGAGGGTGAGATCGTCACCCTCATCGGGGCCAACGGGGCGGGCAAGACGACCACGCTGAAGACCATCTCGGGCATCCGCCCGGTCACGAGCGGCCGCATCATGTTCGACGGCATCGACATCACGGGCACAGCGCCCCACCGGCTGGTCGAGATGGGGATCTGCCAGGCGCCGGAGGGGCGCGGCATCTTCCCGGGCATGTCCGTGCTGGAAAACCTCGACATGGGCGCCTACGCCCGGCGCAACAAGGACACGGCCAGTGACCTCGAGCGGGTGTTCGAGCTCTTCCCGCGGCTGCAGGAGCGGCGCACGCAGTCCGGCGGCACGCTCTCGGGCGGCGAGCAGCAGATGCTGGCCATCGGACGGGCGCTCATGGCTCGCCCGAAGGTGCTGCTCCTCGACGAGCCCTCGATGGGCCTGGCGCCGATGCTCGTGGCCCAGATCTTCTCGATCATCACGGAGATCAACGTCCAGGGCACCACGATCCTGCTGGTGGAGCAGAACGCCACGCAGGCGCTCCAGCGGGCGCACCGGGCCTACGTGCTCGAGGTGGGCCGGGTGGTCAAGTCCTCCGACGCCGAGTCCCTGCTCGACGACGAGGACGTGAAGGCGGCGTACCTCGGGGGTGGCCGTCGGAGCTCCGGCGGGTCGGCCGCCCCGAGCGACCCGACCGGCTAGGCCAGGCCGACGGCCGCCAGCACCTCGTCGAGGCCCGCCACCATGCCCGTGTAGAACGGCCCGAACTCCGCGTAGGCGGCGGAGGCCTCGTCGAAGCGCATCGTGTACACGACCTCCTTGAGGTCGTCCGGGTGGACGGCGAAGAGGGTGACGCCCCATTCGAAGTCGTCGATGCCGGTGGAGCCGGTGACGACCTGCAGGACCCGCCCGGCGAACTTCCGCCCGCTGGCCCCGTGGGCGTACATGAGCTCCTTGCGCTCGTCGTAGGGCAGCGTGAACCAGTTGTGCCCGTCACCGCGCCGCTTCGACATCGGGTAGAAGCAGAAGGCCTGCTTCCCCTCCGGCGGCAGGTTGGGGTGCAGCCGGGCTTCCCTCAGCTCGTCGGGGACGCCTTGGGCGTACTCGGACAGCTCGGTGAGGGAGACGTAGCTGTCGACCACCTCGAGGCCCGCCGAGGCCAGCTCGGTCTGGAGCTGCCGCAGGCGCCAGAGGTCGGCGCCGAGAGCCATGAAGGCGACGTCCGCCTTGTGCCCGAGCATGGCCACGGGCACCACCTGGACGGCGTCGGCCTCTGCCGCCTTCACCGCCGCGCCCACCGCCTCGAGCTCGGCCAGCGGGCCGACCTTGCAGAACAGGTGGAGGACGCCCCACCCGACGGACGGCACGAGGGCAGCAGGCATCCCCCGAGGGTACCGACATCCCAACTGGTCGAAGAAGTACAGCGTTCCTGCTGTACGTCTTCGACCAGTTCGGGATGGTTTGGCGGGCGGCGACCGTGACGGTCAGGGGGCGAGCACCTCGACGCGCACGATGGCGTTGTAGTCGGGCACCTTCGACTGCGGCTCCAGGTGGGCGCGGCCGCCGGAGATGAGGACGTTGCCCTCCGGCCAGTGGACCTGCAGGGACCGGGCCGGGAGGCGGACGAGCTTGCAGCGCCCCTCGAACGACCCCGCCTCGCTCGTGAGCCGCACGCGCGTGCCCTCGGTGGCCCCCAGCGAGGCGGCGTCGCCCTCGTCGATGTACACGGCGTCCCGCCGGGCGCCGGTGAGCGGGTCGACGCCGGCCTGGACCATCGAGTTGAACTGCTTCCCTCGCCGGGTGGCCACGGTGAAGGACCCGGGGGGCAAGTCGGGCGGCTTCGGCACCAGGGACGTGAAGGCGCCTCGGCGGTCGGGCGTGGGGAAGTCGCCGTCGGCGCACAGGTGTCGCCCGCCCCACTGCACCTGGTCGCCCGTCGTGGCCAGGTCCTCGATGCCGGCGTAGTCCGGGACGACCGTGCCGATCTCGGCGCGCAGCTGCTGGTTGGTGGGCCAGTCGAAGGCGTGCCGGAGGTCGGGGCGCACCCGGTGGGCAACGTCCGCGAAGAGCCGCCACTCGCTCCGGGCCTCCCCCACCTGGCGGGGCAGCTCTGGGCTGAAGACGATGCGGCGCTCGGTGGTGGTCTCGGTACCGCCGCCCTCCTGCTCGTAACGGGTGCACACCGGCAGCAGCAGCACGTCGTCGCCCTCGACCAGCATCTGCGTGCTCAGCACCACGTCCTGGTGCACCCGCACCGGCACGCGGGCCAGCGCAGCGCGCACGGCCGTCGGGTCGGGCAGCACGTCGAGGAAGTTGCCGCCGGAGCTCCACAGCACGTCGATCTCGCCGGCGCCGGCCGCCTCGAGCATCTCGGGCGCCGTCCGGCCCGGCGCCTCGGGCACGGCGAAGCCCCATCGCGCCGCCATGTCCCGAGCGTGCTCCGGATCCACGGTGAGACCGCCAGGGAACGCGGTGGCGTAGGCGCCCATCTCTGCGCCGCCCTGCACGCCGGAGTGCCCGCGGATAGGCATCAGGCCGGCGCCGTCGCGTCCGACGTTGCCGCGGGCGAGCCCAACGTTGACGATGGCCCGCACGCCGTCCACGGCGTCCTTGTGCTGCGTGATCCCCATCGACCAGACGAGCACCGCGCCCACCGCGCCCGCATAGAGGTCGACGAAGTCGTCCACCTGCTCCTGCGTCAGGCCGGCCTGCTCGAGGAGGCCTGCGGGGTCCTGGGCGGCCAGCGAGGCCTCCAGGTCGGCCCACCCGGTCGTGTGCGCGTCGACGAAGGCGCGGTCGACCGCCCTGCGCGCCACGAGGCCCTGCAACACGAGGTTGGCGAAGGCCACGTCGCCGCCCGGGCGGACCGGGACGTGGAGATCGCAGATCTTCGTGCCGAACAGCGCCGACTCCGCGTTCGACGGCACCCAGTAGGACTCGAGCCCCGGCTCGAGGTACGGGTTCACGACGACGATCCGGCAGCCCCGCTTCTTCGCCAGGTACAGGTACTTCATGAACACGGGCTGGTTGTTGGCCGGGTTCGTGCCCCACAGGACGATCAGGTCGCTCTCGATCACGTCCTGCAGCGAGCACGTCGCCGCGCCCACGCCGATCGACGCCTTCAGCCCCACCGTCGAGGGCGCGTGGCAGACGCGCGCCGCAGAGTCGACGTTGGCCACGCCCATCGCCCGCGCCGCCTTGCCGGCCACGTAGTACGTCTCGTTCGTGATGCCTCGGCTGGTGAGGTACATCGCCACTCGCTCCGGCTCGGTATCCCGGATCGCGCCAGCGAGCGCGTCGAGCGCTTCGTCCCACCCGATCCGGCGGAACCCCGGCTCGCCGCGGCGGCGCCGCATCGGGTGGCCGAGCCGGCCGCGCTTGCGGAGGTCGGCCGCGCTGCGCTCCTGCAGCGAGGCCACGTCCGCGAGGAGGTCGGGGTCGAGCGCATCACCGGTGTTGATCGACAGGAGGTTGAGGCGCGTCGTGCAGAGGTGCACGCCGTCGATCGTCCAGTCGTGGAGCCCGGCCACGCCGAGCGCGCAGCCGTCGCACACGCCCTTGGTGACCACGTCGATCGCGTACTTGGGGTGCCGGCGGTTGTCCCACGCGACCTTGGCCATGTCGCGGTAGTGGTGCGGCTTCTGGAGCCCGATCCCGTTGGGCCGCCAGCTGACCCAGCCGGCCGGCCGCCACCCCCGGAACTGCTCAGCCCAGCCCATCGCCGCCCTCCGGGTTGTACACATTGGCCGTCTGCTCGCGCACGAACCCGACGAGGGTGATCCCGGCCTGGCGAGCCGCCTCGACGGCCAGCGCCGAGGGTGCGCTCACGGCCACGACCGCGCTGAAGCCCGCCGCCCAGGCCTTCTGGACGATCTCGAAGCCGGCCCGGCCGCTGGCGTAGAGCCCGAGCTCCGTCGCGGGGAGCCCGCCGGCCAGGAGCAGGTGGCCAACCACCTTGTCCACGGCGTTGTGGCGGCCGATGTCCTCCCGCACGACGATCGGGTTGCCGCCGCGGTCGAACGCAGCGGCGGCGTGGACCGCGCCGGTGCTGGCGAACAGGCCCTGCTCGGGACGGACGCGCTCGGGCACGCCCGTCAGGACCGAGATCGACCACGGGTCACCGACGTGGATGGGGGCGATGCGATCGCGCAGCTCGGCGATGGCGGTGGAGCCGCACAGCCCGCACGCCGTCGTCGTGGCACCGAGCCGTGGCGCCGGAGGGGGCGCCGCTCCGCCTGTGTCCACGCTCACGATGTTGAACTCACTCTCGACCGCGCTGCCGGTGCCGCAGTAGCGGCAGGTGAGCACGGGCGCACCGGCCAGCAGCCCGTCGCCGTGGCACAGCCCGACGGCCAGCTCGAAGTCGTGGCCGGGCGTGCGCATCGTCGTGGCCACGAGCTGGTCGTCGAGCCGGACCTCGAGCGGCTCCTCGACGATGAGCTCGTCCGGACGCCGCCGCAGCGAGCCCCCCTCCCACCGCTGCGTGAGCACCTTCGCGGTGCGACCCCGGACCACCGCCCGAGGGTACCGATCGCCACGGCGGTCTCGGTGCGCGAGCCTCGGGGCAAGGAGGACCCTGTGGCGGACGCCCCCATCGCACCACCCCTCAGCACCTCGCGCATGCTGTGGCGCGGCTTCTGGCGGCGTTGCCCGCTCTGCGGCAGCACCGGGTGCTTCCGGACGTGGTTCGACAAGGAGGAGCGCTGCCCGCGCTGCAACTTCCCCCTCAAGCGCGAGGAGGGGCACTGGATCGGCGCCCTCGGGATGAACACCGTGGTGACCTTCGGGCTGCTCGCCCTGACGCTGCTGGTCGGGTTCGCCCTGACGTGGGAGGAGCGGCGAGCCCTCCCGATCTTCCTCTCGGCCTTCCTGGTGGCCGGCCTGACGCCGGTGTTGTTCTTCGGAAGCTCCCAGACCCTGTGGAGCGCCATCGACCTCGCGATGCGCCCCCTCGAACCTGACGACGACGTAGACCCGAGGTGGATCCCCCAGCCCCATCGAAGGAACTGAGCAAGGTGGGCGAGGGCGTTCCCCGGGGGGAGCACGAGGGGGGCGGGTAGGCCCCCCTCGTTCGCGAAGGATCCGGCTCCGCCGGTCCTGAGCAGCGATGCGCCGGCCGAAGGCCGACCACGCAGCTCGCCGAGGGCGTCGCAGGCGCCCGATGGCGAACTAGAAGTCCTCCATACCTCCGCCGGGCATGCCGCCGCCCGCGCCAGCCTCCTCGGGCTTGTCGGCGATGACGGCCTCGGTGGTGAGGAACAGGGCGGCGATGGACGCCGCGTTCTGCAGCGCCGACCGGGTGACCTTTGCGGCGTCGATGATGCCGGCCTTAACGAGGTCGACGTACTCACCGGTCGCCGCGTTCAGGCCCTCGGAGGCGGAGTCGAGCTGGCGCACCCGCTCGATCACCACACCACCCTCCATGCCGGCGTTGACCGCGATCTGCTTCAGCGGCTCCTCGAGCGCGGAGGCCACGATGCGGGCACCGGTGGACTCGTCGCCCTTGAGCTTCTTGGCGAGGGCCAGCACTTGCTCCTGGGCCCGCAGGAGGGTAGTGCCGCCACCGGCGACCACACCTTCCTCGATGGCCGCCTTCGTCGTGGAGACGGCGTCCTCGATGCGGTGCTTCTTCTCCTTGAGCTCCACCTCGGTGGCGGCGCCGACCTTCAGGACGGCCACGCCTCCGGACAGCTTGGCGAGCCGCTCCTGGAGCTTCTCCCGGTCGTAGTCCGAGTCGGTGTTGTCGATCTCGCTCTTGATCTGGGCGATGCGGCCCTTGATGTCGACGTCGTCGCCGGCACCCTCGACGATGGTCGTCTCGTCCTTCGTGACGATGACCTTGGCCGCCCGGCCGAGCAGGTCGAGCGTGGTGTTCTCGAGCTTCAGGCCCACCTCCTCGGTGATGACCTGACCGCCGGTGAGGATGGCGATGTCCTGCAGGGTGGCCTTGCGGCGCTCGCCGAAGCCCGGGGCCTTCACGGCGGCGGACTTGAAGGTGCCGCGGATCTTGTTCACCACGAGGGTGGCGAGGGCCTCGCCCTCGACATCCTCGGCGATGATGAGGAGCGGCTTGCCGCCCTGCATGACCTTCTCGAGCACGGGGAGCATGTCCCGGACGGCCGAGATCTTCGAGCCCACGAGCAGGACGTAGGCGTCGTCGAGCACGGCCTCCATACGGTCGGGGTCGGTGACGAAGTACGGCGAGATGTAGCCCTTGTCGAAGCGCATGCCCTCGACGAGGTCCATCTCCATGCCGAAGGTCTGGCTCTCCTCGACGGTGATGACGCCGTCCTTGCCGACCTTGTCGATGGCCTCGGAGATCATCTGGCCGATCTCCTCGTCGGCCGACGAGATGCTGGCCACCTGGGCGATCTGCGACTGCGAGTCGACCTCGACGGCCATGCCCTTGATGGCGCTGACGGCCGTCTCCAGGGCGGCCTCGATGCCCTTCTTCAGGGACATCGGGTTGGCACCGGCGGCTACGTTGCGCAGGCCGTGGCGCACCATCGACCAGGCGAGGACCGTGGCGGTGGTGGTGCCGTCCCCGGCGACGTCGTCGGTCTTCTTGGCGACCTCCTTGACCAGCTCGGCGCCGATCTTCTCGTAGGGGTCCTCGAGCTCGATCTCCTTGGCGATGGAGACGCCGTCGTTCGTGATCGTGGGGGCACCCCACTTCTTGTCGAGCACGACGTTGCGGCCCTTCGGTCCGAGGGTGACCCGGACGGCGTCGGCCAGCTTGTTCATCCCGGCCTCGAGGCCCCTGCGTGCCTCTTCGTCGAAGGCGATGGTCTTGGGCATCGGCTGCTGTCCTCCGTAGGTGGTGCGTTAGCACTCGCGTAGTGCGACTGCTAAGAGTCAACCACCTGCGGTCAGCACTCGCAACCGCCGAGTGCTAACGCCCCCACGCCAAGCTGACCGACCGAACCCCTGCGGACGAGCTGCGCAAGCCTCGCTGGCGAGGGTCCCCCCAGCCTCAGCTGAAGGTCCAGGGCGCAGCATGGGCTAGCCATCCGGTTCGGCCGCGATCCGTGCACGATCCGTCGCGAGTTCGGGCGGGGTAGTGGGGAGAGCCCGCCGGCGTGGCGCGACCGCAGACTCCCGAGACGACGCCGGGCCAAGGAGCCGGGGCGAGACAAGCGGAAGGCGTGCAGGGGCCAGCGCCGTGCGCCAGGAGCGCAATGGTTCCCCGGGCGGCGCGGACTCGTGCCCTGAGAGACGCGGGCCAGGAAAGCGAGGAGAGGGTGAGCCCGCCGGAAGGCGGTGCCGCTCAACTCGGTCGAGAAGCTCCGCTTCGAGACCGATGACGGGCGTCAGCCGCCGGCGACGGCGGGGATGATGGAGACCGTCTCGCCGTCGGGCACCGGGGTGGCCAGAGCGTCGAGGAAGCGCACGTCGTCGTCGGCCACGAACACGTTCACGAACCGCCGCAGACCGCCGTGGTCGTCGAGAATCCGGTCGGCGAAGCCGGGATGGGCGGACTCCAGCGCGGCAAGCACCTCGCCCACCGTGCCGCCCTCGACGACGACCTCGGACTGGCCGGCGGTGAGGGTGCGGAGGGTGGTGGGCACTCGGACGGTGACGCTCATCGCAAGGATCGTACTGGGGGTTGTGAACGTTGCCGCACGGCCGATATGCATGACGCCGTGCGGCGGCCCATGATCCGGACGTTCCACCACGAGGACTTCGCCGCCGGGCCGCTCAGCGAGCTGAAGGACCGGGCCGGCCACGTCGTGTCCGTGTGCCTCCCGGCCCGGGACGAGGCGGCGACGGTCGGGGCGATCGTGGCGGAGCTGCGGGCCTCGCTCGTCGACGAGGTCGGCCTCGTCGACGAGGTGCTCGTCGTGGACGACCACTCCACCGATGCCACCGCGAGGGTTGCGGCGGAGGCGGGCGCCCGCGTGGTCGCCGTCGACGACGTCCTGCCCGAGCTCGGGCCGGGCGAGGGTAAGGGCGAGGCGCTCTGGAAGTCCGTCGCGACCGCCGAGGGCGACCTCATCGTGTGGTGCGACGCCGACATCACCGACTTCGGTCCGCGCTTCGTGGTGGGCCTGCTCGGCCCCATCCTCACCTGGCCCGACGTCGACTTCGTGAAGGGTTTCTACGACCGCCCCGTCGACGGCGCCGCGCACGGCGGCGGCCGGGTCACGGAGCTCGTCGCCCGGCCCGCCATCTCGCTGCTGTTCCCGCACCTCGCGTCGGTGGTGCAACCCTTGTCCGGCGAGTACGCCGGCCGGCGCACCCTTCTCGAGCGCCTGCCGTTCGTGCAGGGCTACGGCGTCGACCTCGGGCTGCTCGTCGACATCACCGACCTCGAGGGCACTGGCGTGCTCGCCCAAGTCGACCTCGGCACCCGCCGGCACCGCAACCGCCCGCTGGACGAGCTGGGCCCGCAGGCCCTGGCCGTGCTGCAGACGGCCATGCGCCGGGCCGCTCTGCCGGTGGCCGACACCGCGGCGCTGGTGCGGCCCGACAGCGAGCCGGTCGAGGTGCGGGCGGGCGAGCGCCCGGCCCTGGTCGAGGTGCCGAGCTACCGGCGCCGCAGCGCCTAACGCGCTGCCACCGCGCTACTCGTCGTCGCCGACCGTCTCCACCACCCCCACCGCCGGCGCAAGGGCCTCCATCTCCCAGTGGGCCTCCACCTCGTCAAGCGGCTCGTCGAGGATGTAGCGGCGCCAGAGGTGGCCGATGAGGATCTTGACCACCGCGGTCGCCGGCACGGCGAGCAGCAGCCCGAAGAAGCCCAGCAGCGTGCCGCCGGCAAGGAGCGCCATCATCACGACCGCCGGGTGCAGGCGGACGGCGCGCTGCATGACGATCGGGCTGATGAAGTGGTTGTCGATCTGCTGCACGATCGCCATCATCACCCCGACCCAGATCGCCTGGGAGATCCCGCCACCGGTGGTGATGGCGATGACGATCCCGGGAACCGCACCGACCCACGGACCGATGAGCGGCACCATGTTGAAGAGGCCGGC
>JAUXRW010000083.1 GCA_030681555.1 Acidimicrobiales bacterium | reverse complement strand
GGCGTTCGGCGTGCCGGTGGTCGAGGTGGAGCTGCGGGTCGGGCTCGGCACGTTCCGCCCGATCGACGTCGACCGGGTGGAGGACCATCGCATGCACGGCGAGACCTACTCGGTGCCCGCGGCCACGCTCGAGGCCTGCCGTGCCGCAGAGCGGGTGATCGCCGTCGGCACCACCACCGTCCGGGCCCTCGAGTCCGCCGCCGCCACCGGCGAGCTGAAGGGCCGCACGGAGCTCTTCATCCACGGGGATCGGCCCTTCGCGGTCGTCGACCTCCTCCTGACGAACTTCCACCAGCCCCGCTCGTCGCTGCTCGTGCTGGTGGAGGCCTTCGTCGGCCCCCGGTGGCGGTCGCTCTACGACGCCGCCCTCGTCGAGGGCTACCGATTCCTCAGCTTCGGCGACGCCATGCTCCTGCGGGGGGAGCGGGGATGACGATGGCCATCGAGGTGACGGCCCGGCACGGCGCGGCCCGGGCGGGCGTGATCACGACGGCCCGCGGGCGCATCACCACCCCGTGCTTCATGCCGGTGGGCACGCGGGGCGTCGTGCGCACCTTGTCGAGCGCCGACCTCGACGACCTCGGCGCCCAGATCGTCCTGGGGAACACGTACCACCTGATGCTGAAGCCGGGGGCGGAGCGCATCGGCCGGTTCGGCGGGCTCCACCGGTTCCAGGGCTGGGACGGGCACATCCTCACGGACTCGGGCGGCTACCAGATCTTCTCGCTCGAGCCCGGCGGCAACGTGCGCCTGGACGATCACGGGGTGACGTTCCGCTCCACCTACGACGGGAGCACCCACCGGCTCACCCCCGAGGGAGCTGTCGACATCCAGACCACCCTCGGCGCGGACCTGCAGATGGTGCTCGACGTGTGCGCCGCCCTCCCGGCGTCACCCGCCGTGCTGCGGCTCGCGGTCGACCGCTCGGCGGACTGGGCCGCGCGCTCCCGCACGGCCTTCCTCGCTCGCGAGCGGCCCGAGCTGTCGCAGCTCGGCATCGTGCAGGGCGGCACCGACGTCGCCCTCCGGGTGGAGAGCGCACAGCGGACCGTGGCCCTCGGGTTCGACGGGTATGCCGTCGGCGGGCTCTCGGTGGGGGAGGAGCGCACGGTCATGTTGGCGACCCTCACGGCGACGCTGCCGCACCTGCCCGCCGATCAGCCTCGCTACCTCATGGGGGTGGGTGACCCCGTCGGCATGGTGGAGGCCATCGCGCTCGGGATCGACCTGTTCGACTGCGTGCTGCCCACCCGCTTCGGGCGGCACGGCACGATCCTCTCGATGGCCGGGCGGTACAACCTCAAGCGCGCGGAGAACGCCGACAGCGACCGTCCCCTCGACGACGAGTGCGGCTGCCCGGTGTGCCGTCGGTGGTCCCGGGCCTACCTACGCCACCTGCTGATCGTGGACGAACCGACCGCCCCGCGCTTGCTGACCATGCACAACGTGTGGTGGACCCTGCGTCTGATCGAGGCCGCCCGGGAGGCCATCGGCGCGGGCACGCTGGACGGCCTGCGTTCTCGGTTGCTCGCGGCCTACGGGTAACGTCGCCCCTCGCATGCGCCGCAAGCAGATCGCTCCGCTCCTGTTCATCGTCGTGGTCGCCATCGCTGCCCTGACGGCGGTGTTCACCAGCGGCACCACCCCGCAGCTGGGCCTCGACCTGCAGGGCGGGGTGTCAGTGGTCCTCCGGCCCACCGAGGACGTCACCGACGACGCCCTCGACGAGACGATCGAGATCATCCGCAACCGCGTCGACGCCCTGGGCGTGGCCGAGCCCGACATCGCCCGGCAGGGCGACTCGGTCATCGTCCAGCTGCCGGGCGTGGAGAACCAGCAGCGGGCCCTCGAGCTCGTCGGGGACACCGCAGAGCTGCGGTTCCGTCCCGTCCTCCAGGTGCTCCCCGGCGACATCGAGGACCTCCTGTCCTCCACGACCACCAACGCCCCGGGGGAGACGACCACCACGGTGGCGGGGGAGACGACGACCAGTGGGGCCCCCGTGGCGGGGCAGTCGGCCCGCTCTGCGGCCACGCCGTTCCAGGACGACCCGAGCGCGACCACAGTGCCGGCCGACCCGGGTGCGACCACGGTGCCCGCTGATCCGACTGCGACGACGGTCCCGGCGACACCGCCGCTCACCGGCTTCGAGGTCACCCCCCGGGAGGAGGACCTTCCCGACCGGCCCGTGGTCCTCTTGGAGCGCGACGCCGAGGGCGAGGCCGTCGCCACCTATCAGTTGGGCCCCACGATGGCGACGGGCGAGGTCGTCTCCAGTGCCACTGCCCGCATCGACCAGGTCGGCCAGTGGTCGGTCGAGCTCGTCTTCAAGGGCGGGGCCAACGGCATCGACCAGTTCAACGCCGCGGCGGCCGCCTGCAACGCCGGCACCCAGGGGGTCTGCCCCACCCGCCAGCTCGCCATCGTCCTCGACTCCGAGGTCGTCTCGGCGCCCACCATCGAGCAGCCGTCGTTCGTCCGCGACGAGGTGCAGATCAGCGGCGACTTCACCGAGCGCGAAGCCAAGAACCTCGCCCTGGTGCTGCGCTACGGCTCGCTGCCGGTGGAGCTCGAGCCGCAGACCGTGCAGACCGTGTCCGCCACCCTCGGCGAGGACTCGCTGCGGGCGGGCCTCATCGCCGGGCTCGTCGGGCTCGCGCTCGTCTGCCTCTACATGCTCTTCTACTACCGGGCTCTGGGGATGGTCGTGGTGCTCGGCCTGGCCGTCTGGAGCGCCCTGAACTACGCCATCATCTGCTGGCTCGGGGCGAGCCAGGGCCTGGCGCTCAGCCTGTCCGGCGTGACGGGGCTCGTGGTGTCGGTGGGCGTCACCATCGACAGCTACGTCGTGTACTTCGAACGCCTCAAGGACGACGTCTCGCAGGGGCGCACGCTGCGCACGTCGACGGAGCGCGCCTTCAAGCGGGCCTTCCGGACGATCATCGCCGCCAACGTGTCGAGCCTGATCGGCGCCATCCTCCTGTACTGGCTCACCGTCGGGCCGGTGCGCGGCTTCGCCTTCTTCCTCGGCCTGGCCACGTTCCTCGACATCGTCGTCGCCTACTACTTCATCCGCCCGATGGTCGGGGTGCTGGCCCGCAGCCGCACCTTCACCGAGAACCGCGTGTTCGGCGTGGCCCGGGGGCTGCAGGGCAAGGCCGACGGCGGCGCCGTCAGCCCGATCGAGCAGCCGAAGCGATCCATCTGGACCCGGCTGTACCACGGCGAGACGAAGATCGACTTCGTCGGCCGGCTCCGTCTCTGGACGGCCATCTCGGCGGTCGTCATCGTCGCCGGCCTGGTGTCGTTCGGGATCCGCGGCCTGAACCTCGGCATCGACTTCGAGGGCGGCGTCGTGTGGGAGGTGCCGGCCGGCCAGCTGACCGTGGCCGACGCCGAGGAGGCGATGGCCGAGGAGGGACTCCGGGGCGTGACCGTCCAGACGCTCGAGGCGGACGACGAGGTCCGGATCCGCGTTGAGGCGGAGTCGGTCGACAGCGACAAGGCGGCCGACGTGACGACCCGGCTCGCCGACCTCACAGGCGCGGACCCCGACGAGGTGAGCCTCAACTCCGTCGGCCCTTCCTGGGGCGACGAGATCAGCGAGAAGGCCCTGCGCGCGCTGATCCTCTTCCTCATCGCTATCACGATCTACATCACGCTGCGGTTCGAGCTGCGCATGGCCCTGCCGACGCTGGTGGCCCTCGTCCACGACGTCATCGTCACCATCGGCGTGTACTCGCTGACGGGCTTCGAGGTGACGCCGGCCACCGTGGTCGCGCTCCTCACGATCCTCGGCTTCTCGATCTACGACGGCATCGTCGTATTCGACAAGGTCGACGAGAACACGCAGCTGGTCGGGTCGCGGGAGGGCCTGTCGTACAGCGGCATGGTCAACCTGTCCCTCAACCAGGTTCTGATGCGCTCGTTGAACACCTCCATCACGGCTCTGCTCCCGGTCGCCTCGCTCCTGCTGCTCGGCTCGTTCGTGCTCGGAGCGACGACGCTCGAGGAGTTCGCCCTTGCCCTGCTGATCGGCTTGTTCGCCGGTGCCTACTCGTCGATCTTCATCGCCTCGCCCCTGCTCGCCATCCTGAAGGAGCGGGAGCCGAAGTACCGGGCGGTTCGCGACAAGCTGGCCGCCAAGCGCCCCGCCGCGGCGCCCAGGGTGCCCGCAGGCGTCGCCGCCGCTCGGTCGCCCATCGACCCGGACGCCGCGTCGACGAGCCCCGACGCAGGGCCCGCTGCGGCGCCGACCGGGCCGCCGCCCACGACGCCGACCACCCGGACCCCCGGCACCACGCCGTCCGGCGATCGGGTCATCCCGCCGAGGCCGCGCAAGAAGGGCCGCCGCCGCTAGCGGATCACCGGTGGCGGACCGGCGGTAGCCTGGGTCATGCCCACCGTCGACCGGGTCCTGCCGTGGAGGCGCAACGAGCGCCCTCCCGCGGACGAGGTCGCCCCCCTCCTGGGGGCGTACCGGGCGCGGCACCCCAAGGCGCCCACCGGCCTCATCACGCGGGCCTACCTGGTGTCGGCGGAGGCCCACCGGGGGCAGTCGCGCCGCTCGGGTGAGCCCTACATCCAGCACCCGCTGGCGGTCGCCCGCATCGTCGCCGACCTCGGCCTCGACGATGTCACCATCGCCGCTGCCCTGCTGCACGACGCGGTCGAGGACACCGGCATCACGCTGGAGGACCTCGAGGAGGACTTCGGCAACGGCGTCGCCACGATCGTCGACGGCGTCACCAAGCTCGACCGCATCAAGTTCGACACCAAGGAGGCCCAGCAGGCGGCCTCGATGCGCAAGATGCTCGTGGCCATGGCCAAGGACCTGCGTGTCCTGATCATCAAGCTCTCCGACCGGCTCCACAACATGCGCACGATCGCCGCCATGCCCGCGTGGAAGCAGGAACGGACCGCCCGCGAGACGATCGACATCTACGCCCCCCTTGCTCACCGGCTCGGGATGCAGGAGGTGCGCCAGGAGCTGGAGGACCTCTCCTTCGCTGCGCTGCACCCGAAGCGGTATGCGGAGATCGACCACATGGTCTCCACCCGGAGCCCCGAGCGGGACATCTACCTCGCCCAGGTGCTCGACCAGGTGCGCGAGCGCCTGGCGGAGCTGCGCATCAACGCCGAGGTCACGGGGCGGCCGAAGCACCTGTACTCCATCTACGAGAAGATGGTGGTGAAGGGCCGGGAGTTCGACGACATCTTCGACCTGGTCGGCATACGCGTCATCGTGGACTCGGTGAAGGACTGCTACGCCGCGCTCGGCTCGATCCACGCCACCTGGAAGCCGGTGCAGGGCCGCTTCAAGGACTACGTGGCGATGCCGAAGTTCAACTTGTACCAGTCGCTTCACACGACGGTCGTCGGGCCGCAGGGCAAGCCCCTCGAGGTGCAGATCCGCACCTACGAGATGCACGCCCGGGCGGAGCAGGGCGTGGCTGCCCACTGGCAGTACAAGGACGGCGACGCCAACGCCGGCGCCGACGTCGCCTGGCTGAACCGCATCGTCGACTGGCAGCTCGAGACGTCGGATCCCGACGAGTTCATGAACAACCTGAAGATCGACCTCGAGCAGGACGAGGTCTTCGTCTTCACGCCGAAGGGCAAGGTCGTCACCCTCGCTGCCGGTGCCACCCCGATCGACTTCGCCTACGCCATCCACACCGAGGTCGGCCACGCCTGCATCGGCGCCCGGGTGAACGGCCGGCTCGTGCCGCTCGACTCGAAGCTCTCCTCGGGCGACGCGGTGGAGATCTTCACGTCGAAGGTGGTGGGCGCCGGGCCGTCGCTCGACTGGGCCCAGATCGTGGCGACCCCGCGGGCCGCGGCGAAGATCCGGCAGTGGTTCTCCCGGGAGCGCCGGGAGGACGCCGTCGAGAACGGTCGGGAGGAGCTCATCAAGGCCCTCCGCCGTGAGGGCCTGCCGGTGCAGAAGCTCACGAACGGCTCCGTGCTGCCCGAGATCGCGAAGGAGCTGAACTACGTCGACCTCGACGCGCTCTACGCCGCGGTCGGCGAGAGCCACGTTTCGGGCAAGGCGATCGCCGCCCGGGTTGCCCGCAAGGTGCGGGAGGTCGACCCCGACAACGTCGAGGACGAGACGCTCCCCACGACTGTGCGGCAGCCGCGGCGCCCCGGCTCGCGGCACCGGCCCGCGGCGGGCGTGCACGTCGAAGGCCTCGACGACCTCATGGTCCGGCTGTCCCGCTGCTGCACCCCGGTGCCGGGCGACGAGATCCTCGGGTACGTCACCCGTGGCCGCGGCGTCTCGGTGCACCGCGCCGACTGCGCCAACGCCGTCTCGCTCGCGGCGGGCCAGGGCGATCGCCTCATCGACGTCGAGTGGGACGAGGCCCACCACGGCACCTTCGTCGCCGCCATCGAGGTGAAGGCGCTCGACCGTGGCCGCCTCCTCCGTGACGTCGCCGCGTCCATGAGTGACCACCACGTGAACATCCTCAGCTCCACCTCCCACACGGGCCCCGACCGCGTGTCCAAGATGCGCTTCGAGTTCGAGCTGGCCGACCCCGGCCACCTCGACAGCCTCCTCGCCACCCTGCGCAGCATCGACAGCGTCTACGAGGCGTACCGGGTCGTCCCCGGCCAAGGCGGCTAACGCGAACCCGGTCCTGACCAGGGTGTTCGCCTTGTCGATGCGTGGAGATACGTGAGCACAACGCTCATCGACTCGATTCGCGGGGTCCAGGTGGTCCCGGATGCCGTGAGTGCGTTCCCGGCCCGGCCTTATGGGACAGGCAGTGGGCGGGCCCAGGGGCGACACTGGTGATGTGCGGAAGCAGTACCACTTCTGGCCGGGTAGTGAGGGTCTCGACGCCTGGGACGTTGATCGCTTGATCGAGATGAGCGCTTCTCTTACCGAGGAGGCGGCGCCGGTGTCGGCCATCTGGGAGCTCGACACGGCGTACTGGTTCGACGACTCGCAGGAGCTCACCGTCCGCAAGGTGATCGAGCACGCCCAGCTGATCGCGAAGGTGGATCTGTCGTACCCCATCATCCTTGGCCCGGACGGTCGGGTGATGGACGGGATTCACCGGATCGCCCGAGCCGTCAACCCATTCCCGCGAACCAGCAGTCGATCGACCCGATAGATCGTGGTCTTACGCTCAGGAATGACCTGGGCATTTGCAGGTGAGCACCGCGCACATTCCGAGGTAGACGAGGCGCACAGGTGGTTCCGGGGCAAGGCGGCTGACCGCCGGCAGCAGTTTCAGAGCATGCCTCAGCTCACGAGAGCGGGGGCGGGCACGCGGCGGCGGCCCCGCCAATGACGCACTGATCGGTACTGCCGGCGCCTCGGTCGATCCGCTCGCCGATGTCGGCGATGATTCGGTCGTTGTCGGGCCCGGCCGAGAGGAAGTCCACTCCTTCGCCGCCCGAGATGCTGTCGTTGCCTGTACCGCCGAACACCTGGTCGTTGCCCGCACCGCCCAGGATCTGGTCGTCACCCCTCAGGCCCAGGATGATGTCGTTGCCACCGAGCCCGGCGATCCGGTCGACCCCCGGCCCCCCGCAGATCACGTCGTTCCCCTCGGTGCCCATGATGTTCCCGCTGCCGTAGATGGTGCAGAGGCGCTGCACGTCGCAGCGGCCCTGGAACGTGGGCAGGGCCGTGAGGCGCTGCACGTTGCTGCCGTCGGCGGCGTTCATGGAGTAGACGTCGCCCTGCGGGTCGTCACGGGTGCTGGTGAAGAAGATCTTCGTGCCATCCGGAGACCAGACCGGCCAGAAGTCGCTGCCGGCGATGTTCGTCAGCCTGCGCAGGTCGCTGCCATCGGCGTTGGCGGTGAAGACCTCGAAGTTGCCGCCGACGTTGCGCTGCCACGCCAGCCGGGTGCCATCGGGCGACCACTTCGGGCCGCTGTCCTCGCCGGGGAGGATGGTGACTCGCATGATGTTCCCGCCGAACGGGTCCATGGTGAAGATCTCGAAATCGCCCGAGCGTATGGTGTGGAAGGCGATGCGCGTACCGTCGGGCGACCAGTCGGGGAGCCCGTCGGTCCCCGGGGAGTTGGTGAGCCGGACCGGGTCCGTCCCGTCGGCGTCCATCTTGTAGATCTCGAAGTTTCCATCGCGGTTGCTCTGGAAGACGATCTGCGAGCCGTCCTGGTGGAAGCCCTTGGCCCGATCGTCGGGGGAGCCGTTCACGACCAGGGGGGTCACGCTGGTCCCGTCGGCGTTCATGATGACCAGCTCAGAAAACTGTCCGATGCGGCCGGTGGCGACCACGATCTGGCGACCGTCCGGTGTCCACAGCGGGTCGAAGTCCGAGAACGGGCTGCTCCCCGGGCTGATGTCGGTCTGCTGGCTGCCGTCCTGGTTCATGGTGAGGATGTGGGTGGGCTGGGAGCGGGTCCAGCACGCCAGTTTCCCGGTGACCCCGGGGAATGAGGTGCCGTACGCCGCCCCGTTCCAGGCGCAGACCGACGCCACCAACGCGATCGCCGCGCTCACCATTGACAGACGTCGTCCGAACCTCGTTCCATCGACACGCATGGCGGCTCTTCCCCCGAATAATGCCGACCACCCCAGGCGAGCAGTCCCGTCCCTCCTGTCTACCGGAGCGACGAAGGGCTGGCAATGAGTGTCGGAACAGGTACGAGAGCCTGCATCGACCAACGATTTTCTCACCGCTGCCTTCGTTCTCGGCGACATCATCGCGCTGAACGTGGCGGATGAGGTGCCGTCGGCCTTGTGGATCCTCGCTGTGCCGGTCGGGCTCTTGATCGTCCCAGTGATCGGGGTGGTCTGCGTTGTATTGCTCGTCGTGGAACCTCGCCAGGCTAGCCGTGTCCTTCCTTCGACGGGCGGGCTGCGATCGAGGCGACCCGTGCGCTGGGCATCGACATTCGAGTGGGACTGCACACTGGCGAGTGCGAGGTGATCGGCGACGACATCGGTGGTGTCTCGGTCCACGTTGCCGCTCGGCTCGTCGGCTTGGCGGGTGCTGGAGAGGTGTTGGTCTCCAGAACAGTGGAAGACCTCGTGGCCGGTTCGGGCTGCGTCTTCGAGGATGCCGGTCGGCACCAGTTGAAGGGCATCGAGGGGGACTTCGAACTCCGCCGCGTCGTGCAGTAGATCGACGGATGACCAAGGGCTCGAAGATCGGGCACTTCAAGCAGCCCGAGCTCGACTCGATATACGCGGGCCTTACGCTCGCCGGCGACCTGGGCGAATGCATGTGAGCACAGCGCACCGCCCGAGGTAGACGAGGCGTACCGGGTGGTGCCAGGGCAGGGCGGCTGATGCAAATTCAGGCTGTGGTGATGCGGGCTCCGAAGAGGTCCCATCGACCGGGGATGCCCTTGAGGTCATGTGTGCCCATCGGCGCGAAATCGATGGGGGCGCCGACGGTGAGACCGGGAACGGTGGAGGACACCCATACCTCATCGTTGGCGGCCGCGCCCATGACCCTCGCCGCGAGGTTCACGCCGATGCCTCCGATGTCTTGTCCTCTTCGCTCCACTTCGCCGGTGTGGACGCCTGCCCGGAGGTGCAGGCCGAGGACTCCGAGGTGGTCGATCATCTGGTGGGCAGCCGTGATGGCGGTGGCGGGACCGTCGAAGGTGGCGAGCAGTCCGTCGCCGGTCATCTTCAGGATGCGACCGCGGCCCCCCTCGACGGCTCGGGTGCAGATCTGATCGTGGTCGTCTAAGAGCTGCGCCCATCGCGTGTCGCCGAGGGCGGCGGCCCGTTCCGTCGACCCCACGATGTCCGTGAAGAGCACCGTAGCCAGGACCCGTTCGCCGGGCATCTCCGTGCGGATAGTCGATCCGAGCACGAACGGCTCGATCGCTTCGCCCCAGAGCTGCATGTCCTCGGGTCGTGCGCTGCCGTGGAACGCAGCATCGATCTCTACGAGTGTTGCGTTCGGCAACAGTGCCGCCAGCTCGCGGGCGTGAGCGACCGAGATCGCGGGGTCGCCCGTGCAGTGGACCACGAGCGTAGGCACTGTGATGACCGGAAGGACGGGGCGCACGTCGATGGCTGCGTTGGCGCGGATGAGAGCCGCCATAGCCCTTGGGGTTGCCATGGCACGCTCCATCTGGCCCATCAGCTCGGGGTCACCCATTCCCTGCGCCCAGATCGCCTCGAGCAGCCAGCCCTCCCCCCACGAGCTCTCGAAGGTGTGCGCCGACTCGGCCATGGCCGGGTTGTGGGCCCACGCGCTTACGAGGATCAGCTGGTTCACCCGCTCCGGAAAGGCAGCGGCGAACATGGCGCAGATGGCTCCGCTTTCCGACAGGCCGATGAGGGTGGCCGACTCCACGCCTGTGGCATCCATCACGGCGCGGATGTCCTCCATGCGGTCCTCCAGGAGACCGGAGCCGAGGGTGCGGTCAGAGAGGCCGGCGCCGCGCTTGTCGAACCAGATGAACCGGCTCACGGACGCAAGGCTGCGGATCGCGTGGGCCCACCCGGGGATCTGCCAGAACAGCTCGATGTGCGACGCCGTACCCGTCACCCAGATGACGGCTGGTCCACTGCCTCCGAGGTCTTGGTAAGCGATGGACAGACCGTCGGCTGTCGTCGCGTATTGCGTGGTGGGCACGGACATGCACGCCAGTCCACCACGTCCAATCGGTCAGACTGCCGACCGTCCCGCTGACGACGCGGGGGATCGACTCGATATATCGCGCTCGTACGCTCCCACTCGACCTGGGCCAATGCAGGTGAACACAGCGCACGTTCCGAGGTAGACGAGGCCTATCGGGTCGTGCCCGGCTAGTGCCCTGACCACGATCCTTCGTCGGGGCGAGCGTCCACCACTTGGACGCTGAGGCCTGT